>DEHW01000152.1:28984-32627 GCA_002352135.1 Lysobacterales bacterium UBA2790 | reverse complement strand
CAGTACAGGCAGAGCAGTTCCCAGTTGCTGCCGTCTGACGGGTTGTCGTCGTGATTGTGGTTGCGGTGATGGACGGTCAGTTCGCTGAGGTTGGCGCGGGTGAACTCGCGTGCGCAGCGACCGCAAACCCAGGGGTACATTTTCAGTGCCTGTTCGCGATAGCCCTTGGCGCGCTGGTCGGCGTCCTGCCGCGCTTTCGCCACGATGCGGTCAAGTGCCGCGTGATCAATCGGTTTCGCGCTCATGGCCGCTCCAAGGTGGCTGGTATGGCGCTATTTCAACACGCGCACCGGGTCGCCGACACGCAAGGTCCCGATTCCGCGAGGAATCAGGTTCTGCCCGAAAGTGATGCCTTGCGTACTACGGCGGTAGTCCTTGAGTGTCTGCAGTGGCTCACCGTCGCTTCGGCGTTCGCCGAATTGTGGATCGACGGTGGTGAATACGCAGCGTGTGCAGGGCTTCACCACGTCGAATTCGATTTCGCCGATGCGGATGCGTTTCCAGTCGTCTTCGGCGTGTGGGGCGCAGCCGTCAATCAGCAGGTTGGGGCGGAAATGCAGGGCACTGACCGGTTGGCTTAGACGCGCGTTCAAGGCATCCACCGCCGAGGCGCTGAGCAAGAGGATGGGAAACCCGTCGGCAAAGCTGACTTCGTCACCGGGTTGTGCGTAGTCGGCGGCAACCGGGCGAACCGCTTGCTCGTCGCGGTGCACCAGATGCACCTTCTGACCAAGCCAGTCGCTCAGCGCGTCGTCTGCGTCTGGCCAGTGTGCCGCCGACACCGTGTCCTTCCACACCGTGACGGTCAATCGCTGCACTATCGCCGGACGTTTGACATACATGCGGACGTGCTCGACGTGCAGTTCAAGCCCGTCTGCGCTCGGCAGAGCCCGCAGGCGTACCAACTTGGGATGTTGGCGTCCGGTGACGAAACGCCCATCGGCATCAACCAGCATCCAGCGTCGATCATCGTTCAAACCCAGCAGTGTCACCTGTGCTTGAGCCACCGACAAAGCGTCCGCCGACTTGAGTGGGAAGACATGCAGTGCGGACAGGGTACAAACCATGAGGGCGGGTTCCGTGGACGGTGGCTTGGCACAGTGCCTGTCGAGCGGTATCACCGCAACGTTCCATGACGAAGGCGCCTGTTCAGTGAGGCGGCTATGCAGGAAGGGCTGCGCTGCGCACTTAGCGGTGTCGCCGCTTGGTCCACCACAGCATGGCGCCGGTGACTAACAGGAATGCCGGTACGATGCCGAGCGCGTGGACGCATCCCAGCCAGATTGCGCCGCCCACAAAACCGCCGTGGATGGGGTAGAGGGCTTCGTCCAGTCGTGAGCCCCAGCCCTGCATCGTGGCGTCGTGCGTTTTTGCCACGCGAGCGGTGTACGGATCGATCCAAAGCATGCTGCGGCCGTTCGGGTGCCATTCTTCGGGTTGGCGAGCGCGGATCACCACCCAGGCATTGTCTGCACGCGGCAAGGCGATGCGGCGCAATTCCGCTTCGGGCATGGCCGCCTGCGCGGCGCGCAAGATGGCTTGCCATGGCAATTCGGCATTGCGACGCGGTAGCGGGGCAGGGACGACCAGCTCGGTGCCTTCGCCTGCCATCCAGCGTAGGCTGGCCCGAACGGGTGCGCCGTAGATCATCGCCACCCCAGTCAAGCTGAGCACGAAGAGTCCCGCAAACAGCACCGCACCGCTGGACCGATGCCAACTCAACCAACGCAGTACGACGGGCCGCCGATGCCAGCGCAAGCTGGCTGCGAACGAACGCCAACGCGGCCACCACAGATACAGGCCACTGCCCAATAGCAGCAAGAGGCAGAGGCCAGCGACACCCAGGACCTGCTCGCCAACCACACCTGCCAGCAGATAAGTGTGCAGATCGCGCACCCACAGCAGCCAGTCGCTGCGAACGTCGCGGGTCAGCAACCACTCGCCACGTTGCGCATCGAAATAGTGGCGACGATCCTGCGCTGTGTAGGCTTGCCACACCGGAAGACGTTCCGTGGGCAGGTCAATCGCGGTGATCTCATTGGCGACAGCGCTATGCGTGATGCGCTCTAGTGCTGTCGCCAGTGCCTCGTTCGATGCGACGACCGATGGCCAGTCTGGATGCTGCAACCGAAGGAGTTCCGGTTGCAGCGCCAGGAAACTGCCTGACAAACCGATCAGCGCAAACAGCAGACCCAGTCCGAGGCCCAACCAGCGGTGCAGCCAGCGCAGACGGGCACGCCAACGCCCTGGCTTCACCGTTGGCTTGCCGGTGGGGAGTACGGTCTTGCTCACCTCTGCCGCCAGATCAGAATCGATGCTGCCAGCCGAGCGTCAGCACCCGCCCGCGCCCTGCGGTGTAGGTATCGTTGCGCGGCGTGCTCTGCGAGTAGTAGGTCACGTACTGTTCGCCGAGCAGATTCTCGACGCCCACATTCAACTGCCCCATTGGCAAGGCGATTCGGGCCAGTGCATCGACGGTGGTGTAGCCCTCGAAGCGCGCAACCTGCGTGCCCAGACGATCAAACTCGCGATCAAAGGCGTGGCTGGCTTGCAGATGCAGATTCACCGATTCGCTGATCGCCGTGTCCCAGAAGGCGGTCACCCGATCCGGACTGATGTTGATGCCGGGCAGATCGCTGTCGACGAGGTTGTCGCCATTGCTGTCGTATTCGCCGACGCTGCGCGCATAGGCAAGACCGCCGCGTTGCTGCGGGCTGAAGCGGTAGGACAGGCTGCCATCGAAGCCACGAATCTCGGTGCGCTCGCGCACCACGTTGTAGGTTTGCGTGGCGCTGTCGAAGGCCAGACGCGCACCCAGATCGGAATCCGACCAGAACAGCGCAGCGTGGACCAACCAGCGCCCGTCGTCGTAGTCCGCACCGACCTCGCGATTGTCGGCAATGACGGGTTGCAGGTCGACCAGGTTCTCAACCTGCTGGTTGTTGGCGGTGATGGCGCGCAGAACGCGCCCGACGTCGGCGACGGTGTAACCCTCGGCGTACGAGGCGTAGAGCTTCAAGGCAGCACTTGCCTCCCAGACCAGGCCGAGGTTGGGCAGGGTCTCACTGGTGTCGGGTGTGCCACCGGTCACCAGATAGCGTGTTCCGCGCACGCCCGCTGGCGAGTTGCGTTGGTCCGGGATGGTCAGATAGTCATCGACCTGCAATTCGCCGCGTTCATGGCGCAGTCCGCCGGTGAGCATCCATCGATCCGTCAGCCACCATTCGGCCTGCACGAACGGCGAGGTGGATTCGTAGGTGGTTTCGGGTACCCAGTCGATGTCCGCATAGACCAATTCCTGATGCGTGGTGTCGCGACTCAGGTCAAGGCCAAACGTCGTGCGCAGATTCAACCCGAACAGCTCATCGCGCGACCAACTGAGCTTGCTGCCCAGCTTCTCGGACGCATTTTGCGATTGGTCGTACCAGTTCGGATCGCGTCCATCGCCCCAGAAGTCGCCCCAGTAGCTGCCGCCGTAGAGTGCGGCGAAATCGACCCAGTAGAACTGCGCCTGCAGATAGCCGCCAACCAGATCGTCATCGCTGTAATCAATGGAGACCGAGTTCGACCGATTGCGTGGACCTTCGCCTTCGCTGCCGCCGGCTGCGGAGGTCGCGAGCTGGCCAGTGCTGATGTTGCCGTT
>DEHW01000152.1:27398-28978 GCA_002352135.1 Lysobacterales bacterium UBA2790 | reverse complement strand
CTCAGTCCCGCCACCCAGTCGAACGCGCCTTGTCGCTGGCCATGCACCCAGGACGCCTTGTAGCCCAGACTGTCGCTTTCCTTGGGCAACGCAAGGCTGGCGGCGAGGTTGAGATCATCGAAACTGCCATCCTGATCGGGCGCGCGCTTGGTGATGATGTTGATGATGCCGCCGGAGGCGCCCAGTCCCTGCAGTGCGTTGGCACCGTGGATGACCTCGATGCGCTCGATCATGGCGGGATCGATGGTGTGACCATCGCGCCCGCCTTCGCGCAGCGGCGTCGATTGCGGCACACCATCCACCAGATACAGCGGCTTGCGGCCGCGCAGTGTTTCGCCCGCGTTGGTGAGTTTCTGCCGTGAGGGCGTGAACGACGGGATCAGATTGGCCAGGATCTGCGACAGATCCTGGGTGATCGACAACTGTTGCTGCAGTTGTTCCCGGTCAATGATGGTGATCGTGTTGGGAAGCGCCGCTTCGGAATCGGGGACCCGACTGGTGCTGGCCGACACGGTGACCCGGTCGAGCTGGGTGGCGGTGGCGGCGATGGCGGAACTGGAAGCCAGAGCTAGCGCCAAGCTGATGGCGAGTGGGGAGCGGACGAACATGTAGTGGAGACACCGGAGAGAAGGGTGCTCTATTGTAAATGCGAATCGGTGTTATTTGCGAGTGCATCGAGGCTTGGCCTCAGATGAGCAACCCGACATGCTGTCAGCGCGACTGACTTGAAACAGCGAAGCGAAGGTTCGCAGAGTTGTGCTCGATTCGTCGCAACCCGCTCAGTCGGCAGGAGCGCCGCAGGCAAACGCCTGCAACGTGCGCTCAATGGCTGCCTCATCAATGTCCAGATGCGTCACCAGACGCCAGCGCGGGCCGCGACCTGCCGCCACGCGGATACCGCAGTCCGCCAGATGAGTGGCGAGTGATGCGACGCGGGCTTCTGGCACCCGGATGAACACCATGTTGGTGTGCTGGGCCAGCACCTCGATGCCGCGAATGGCACTGAGCCCATCGGCAAGACGCGCGGCGCGGGCGTGGTCCTCGGTGAGCCGCTCGACATGATGTTGCAACGCATACAGGCCGGCAGCAGCAAGATGTCCCGCCTGACGCCAGCCGCCGCCGAGGACCTTGCGCCAGCGACGCGCGCGTTCAATCAAGGCCGCATCACCCAGCAATACCGAGCCAACGGGCGCGCCCAGGCCTTTCGACAGGCAGACCGACACACTGTCAAACGGTGCGGTGATGGTTCGTGCTTGGACACCTTCGGCGACCGCTGCGTTGTAAAGGCGAGCGCCATCAAGGTGGAAGGCCAACTGATGCTGCTTTGCCAATGCGCCCGCTTCACCGATGTAAGCGCGATCCAGCACCCGGCCATGCCAGGTGTTCTCCAAGGCCAGCAAACGCGTGCGGGCAAAATGCGGATCGCCCACCGGTTTGATCGCCGCACGAATGGCGTCCAGTGGCAGTCGTCCATCCTCGCCCTGCGGAATTGGCTGTGGCTGGATCGAGCCCAGAACGGCGGCACCACCGCCTTCGTACTTGTAGGTATGCGCATCCGCGCCGACCAGATACTCGTCACC
>DEHW01000152.1:0-27272 GCA_002352135.1 Lysobacterales bacterium UBA2790 | reverse complement strand
CCGGTGAAACACCCGGCGTACAGAGCATCGCTGACGGCCTTCTCAATCGCGGCGGCTTCGACTTCCAGGCCCAGAGAATGACGCAGCAGCAACGCAGCGCTGAGAATGGTGGCGTAAGGGTTGGCGATGCCGCGACCGGCGATGTCGGGTGCCGAGCCGTGAATCGGTTCGTACAGGCCGATGCGGCCTTCACCCAGTGAGGCCGAGGGCAGCAGGCCTAGCGAACCGGCCAGCAACGAGGCTTCGTCGGTGAGGATATCGCCGAACATGTTCTCGGTNNACCAGTTGGTGTTCGAGGCGGACATCGGGGAACTCTTCCGCGCCGATGCGCGTGGTGACTTCGCGCCACAGGCGCGAGGTGTCCAGCACGTTGGCCTTGTCCACCGACACCAGATAGCCGCGGCGTGCCTGGGCGAGACGGAAGGCGCGCCGGACCACCCGCTCGATCTCGCTGCGGCTGTAAGCGCATTCGTCGGTTGCGTGATCGGCCGTTCGCGTGCGTTTGCCGAAGTAGATGCCGCCGGTCAGTTCGCGCACCACGATCATGTCCACGCCCTGCAGCAACTCCGCCTTGATCGGTGCGCGATCCAATACCGCCGGATGGGTGCTGACCGGTCGCAGATTGGCATACAGGCCCAGTGCCTGACGAATGGCCAACAGGCCTTGCTCGGGGCGCACCGGGGCTTTGGGATCAGACCACTTCGGTCCGCCAACCGCACCGAGCAGCACGGCATCGGCGGTGCGACAGGCGTCGAGGGTGACCGCAGGCAGCGCTTCACCAGTCGCGTCGATGGCGGCACCACCGATCAGATGGGTCTGGAAGCGGAATTCATGGCCGAACCGCTGCGCGATCTGTTGCAGCACGCGCACCGCACACGCGGTGATTTCCGGACCGATGCCGTCTCCCGGCAAAACGATGATGTCAGCCTGCATGAGCGAGTTCCTGTTCGCGGCGGTGTTCAAAGGCGGTGATGGCGTCCCCACGGGCCAGCAAATAGCCCATTTCGTCCACGCCTTCGAGCAGACAGGTTCGGGCGAAGGCATCCAGAGGGAAGTGGAAGCAGCGCCCATCGGGCGTCTGCAGGCTGTTGCTCGCCACATCAATGCGCAGCACATCGTCCGGCCGTTGCATCAGGTCCTGCACCACCGTCTCGTCCAGCACGATGGGCAGCAGGCCGTTCTTCAGAGCATTGTTGCGGAAGATATCGGCGATCTGGCTGCTGATGACGGCGCGCAGACCGAGGTCGGTCAGCGCCCAGGGCGCGTGTTCGCGTGAGGAGCCGCAGCCGAAGTTGCGTCCCGCGATGAGAATGCTACGTCCGGCGTTGTGCGGCTGATTGAAGGGAAACTCCGCGCGTGTCTGCCCGCTGGCATCACGTCGCCAATCGCTGAAGGCGTGTTCGCCGAGGCCCTTGCGTGTGGTCGTGGACAGGAAGCGTGCCGGGATGATCTGGTCGGTGTCGATGTTCTCGTTCGGCAGCACCACGCAGGCCGATTCGAGTTGGGTGAAGGCAGTCATCAGATGGTCTCCGCAATGCGGTCGGACAGAAACACGCCAGGATCGGTCACGTAGCCGGTGACCGCAGCCACGGCGGCACTCAGTGGCGAAGCCAGCAAGGTGCGCGAGCCGGGTCCCTGACGACCTTCAAAGTTGCGATTGCTGGTGCTGACGGCAGTCTGGCCTGCGGCCACGATGTCGCCATTCATGGCGATGCACATGGAACAACCCGGCTCACGCCATTCGGCGCCCGCGGCGCGCACGATGCGATCAATGCCCTCTGCCTCCGCTTCGCGCTTGACCTGTTCCGAACCGGGCACCACCAGCATGCGCACACGGGGATGTACGCGACGGCCCTGCAGCACCATCGCCACATCGCGCATGTCGGTGAGGCGGCCATTGGTGCAGCTGCCGACGAAAACCACATCGACCTCACGACCGGCAACGGTCTCTGCCGGTGCAAAGCCCATGTAGGCGAGACCCTTGCGCGCACTGTCATCCGTCGGTGTGGGAATGGGCGCATCGACGGCAATCGCGGTACCGGGATGTGTGCCCCAGGTCAGCGTCGGGCGGATGTCGGCGGCATCGATTATCACTTCGCGATCAAATGCGGCACCGTCATCCGTGCAGAACTGCGACCAACGTGCCTTGGCTTGCTCGAAGGCTGCACCTTTTGGGGCTCGCGGTGTCTTGGCAAGGTAGGCGAAGGTCACCTCGTCGGGGGCGATCATGCCAGCGCGCGCACCGGCTTCAATCGACATGTTGCAGATCGTCATGCGCGCATCCATGTCTAGCGCTCGAATGGTCGAACCACGGTACTCGATGACATGCCCAGTACCGCCATTGACGCCGATCACGCCGATCACGTGCAGGATGATGTCCTTGGCACCGACGCCGGGTCGCAGCGGGCCATTGATCTCGATGGCCAGCGTCTTGGCCTTGCGTTGCAGCAGGCATTGTGTCGCCAGCACGTGGCCGACTTCACTGGTGCCGATACCGAAAGCCAGCGCACCGAAGGCGCCGTGGGTACTGGTATGACTGTCACCGCAGACGATGGTCATGCCGGGCTGGGTCAAGCCTTGCTCGGGTGCGATCACATGCACGATGCCGCGTCGCGCGTCGCCCATGTCGAACAATTCAATGGCGTATTTGCCACAGTTTTCGCGCAGTGCGGCGACCTGCTGTTCAGAGGCGGCACTGGCATAGGGCAGTTTGCCGCTGGCATCCGCAGGCAGTGTGGGCGTGGAGTGATCCATGGTCGCGATGCAGCGGTCGACACGCCGTGGACTCAGGCCGCGTGTCGCCAGCTCGGTGAAGGCCTGCGGAGTGGTGACTTCATGCAGCAGGTGCAAATCGATGTAGAGCACGGCGGGCGCCGCGTCGGTTTCGGGAACGACGACATGCGCGTCCCAGATCTTGTCAAACAGGGTGCGAGGTTTCATGGCAGATCCATCAGCGTCGGCGAGTTGCCGTGGCAAAACAGAAACCCGCCGGATGGACTCCGACGGGTCGGGAATCAGGCACCGATGTCGCGGCGGCGCAGGATGCGGTTGGCGACATCCAACCAGGCCAGCGCACTGGCTTCGATGATGTCGCGACTGACGCCAATACCGGTCAGTTCTTCGTCTTCGAACAACACCGACAGACTGGCTTCGCCACGGGCATGCTCGCCCATGCCGATGCTGTGCACCTGATAGCTTTCCAATTGCAGACTGACGCCGGTAGCGGCGGCCATCGCTTCAAACAGTGCAGCGACTGGGCCATCGCTTTCGGCCTCGCCACTGACGTGCTTGCCTTCCGGATCGGACAGCTCGACATCGGCACGCGCCTTGCCACCGAGATCGCCCAGCTTCATCGAGGCCAGACGATAGCCTTGGCCCGCAACGGCGGAACTGCCGAGGATGAGTTCTTCCAGATCCTTGTCGGTCACCACGCGTTGGGTTTCGGTCAGGTCCTTGAAGTTGTTGAAGACGTGCTCGAACTCGCCTTCCTCGAACACGAAGCCGAGCGCACGCAAACGCTCGGAGACGGCCGCGCGACCGCTATGGCGACCCAGCACCAGTTCCGACTTCGGCCAGCCGACATCCTCGGGGCGCATGATTTCGTAGGTTTCGCGATGCTTGAGCATGCCGTGCTGGTGGATGCCAGCTTCGTGGGCAAACGCGTTGACGCCAACCACCGCTTTGTTGCGCTGGACCATCATGCCGGTCAAGCGTTGCAGCAAGCGTGAGGTGGGCACCAAGCGTTCGCTGTGGATGCCGGTATCCGCTTCGTAATAGGCCTGTCGAACACGCAGGACCATCGCGAGCTCTTCCACCGCACAATTGCCCGCGCGCTCACCGATGCCGTTGACCGTGCATTCGACCTGCCGCGCGCCACCTTCGATAGCGGCCAGCGAGTTGGCTACGGCCAAACCCAGATCGTTGTGGCAATGCGTGCTCCAGATCAGATGGTCGCCCGGCACGGCGGCACGCAGGCGTTGAAACAGGCTGCGAATCTCTTCCGGTGTGGTGTAGCCGACGGTATCCGGTACGTTCAAGGTTTGCGCACCGGCTGCTGCGGTGGCGGCGAAAATCTCGGTCAGGAAATCGAACTCGGTGCGGATCGCGTCTTCCGCCGAGAACTCAATGTCATCGAAGTAGCGCTTGGCGAAATTCACCGCGGACACGGCGCGTTCCAGCACTTGCTCGCGCGAAAGGCCCAGCTTGAACTGACGGTGTAGCGGACTGGTGGAGATGAACACATGGATGCGCGGCTTGTGCGCATGCTCCATGGCCTTGGCGCAGGCAGTGATGTCGGCTTCGGCGCAGCGCGACAGCGTCGCCAACGTGACACTCTTGCCGACATCGCGGGCGATGTGATCGGTGGATTCGCGATCCGCCTGCGAGCTGGCGGGAAAACCGGTTTCGATCACGTCCACGCCAAGCTCGGCCAGCGCGCGCGCCATCACCAGTTTTTGTGCCGGACCCATGCTGCAGCCCGGAGATTGCTCACCGTCGCGCAGGGTGGTGTCGAAGATGCGGATGCGTTGGCTCATATCGGCTCCAGAAAACGTGTGACGCCAGTGATGCTTCAGTTTGGGGGACTTGCGTGATCGCAAGTGTTCACATGCAAAAAACCCCGCACCAGTTGCCCGGTGCGGGGTTCTCTCGAATCAGGTCTGCCTTGGCGCGCCTAAACCCGGAGTCCGCAACCGGACGGTCCGATAAGAATAAGAAGCTTGCCACGAAGCAGCATTGTCGCCGAGGCGGCAATGGCTAGCGGCTGAGCGGGCGCAGTCAAGATGTGCATGTGGCGAGTTTCCAAGCCCGCCGCGCAGCTTGTCAATACAGACCATCGGCGATACATCCTTGCTTCATGTGCTGCGCAGGGCATGATCCAGTTCGGCACGCAGGTCTTCCACGTCCTCGACGCCCACCGACAAGCGCACCAGATTGTCGTGAATGCCTAGGCGTGCGCGCTGTTCGGCGGGGATCGAAGCATGCGTCATGATTGCCGGGTGGTTGATCAGACTCTCCACCCCGCCAAGTGATTCGGCCAGCGCGAACAGATGGCAGCGTTCCATCATCTGTCGCGTTTCCACCAGACCGCCACGCACATACAGACTGATCATGCCGCCGAAGCCCTGCATCTGCCGTTTCGCCAGTTCGTGTTGCGGATGCGACATCAGCCCCGGATAGATCACCTTCTCGACGTTCGGGTGCGATTGCAGCCAAGCGGCCAGCGTCATCGCGTTATCGCAATGCGCACGCATACGCAGGTGCAGGGTTTTCAGTCCGCGCAGTGCGAGAAAGCTGTCGAACGGACCTTGCACGCCACCGACGGCGTTTTGCAGAAAGGTCATCTTCTCCTGCAGCTCGGCATCGTCACCAACGACCACGATGCCGCCGACGATGTCGCTATGACCATTCAGATACTTGGTCGCCGAGTGCATGACCAGATGCGCGCCCAGTTCCAGCGGACGCTGCAGCATCGGCGAACTGAACGTGTTGTCCACGGCCAGCCAGATCCCGCGTGCGCGAGCAAACTCGGCCAGTCGCGCGATATCGACGATCTTCAGCATCGGGTTGGTCGGCGTCTCGCACCAGATCAAGCGCGTCGTCGGCTTGATCGCGGCCTCCAGTGCCGTCAGGTCATTCAGATCGACGAAGCTGAAATCCAGCCCCGCCGAGCGCCGACGGACGCGCTCGAACAAGCGGAACGTGCCGCCGTAGACGTCGTCCATGCAGATCACATGNNCAGCGTTCGTAGGCGAAGCGGGTCGGGTTGTGGCTGCGCGAATACTCGAAGCCCTGATGCTCACCAGGGCTGCGCTGCACGTAGGTCGACGTGGCGTAGATCGGCGTCATCACCGCGCCAGTGCTCGGGTCCGGTGATTGGCCCGCGTGGATGGCGCGGGTGCCGAGGGCGTGCGGAGGAGAATGGGTCATGGTCTGGTCTCGGATGTGGGCTCAGCGAGCGCCGGAGAAAAAGGTGACAAGGGCATAGCGTTGTCCTTGCAGTACATCGTGTGCTTCGTGCAGCAGCGAGCACGAGAACACCAGCGCATCGCCCGCCGCGGCGACATAGCGCTGCGAGCCGAACTCGGGAAAGCTGAGTTCGCCGCCACGATAGTCGCCAGTATTGAGGTTGAGGGTCATGGCGAAGCGCCGGTACGCCGTGTCGGGACTGTCATTGTCGCGATGGGCGCGGAAGTAGCCTGCGCCCTCGTCATAGCGGATGACCTTCAGCGGATCACGGCGGTTCACGGCGAAATGGAAACAACGCCAGATCTCCGGAATCACGCGCGCTGCAATGGCGGCATGTATGCGTTGTTCAAGATCGCGATCTTCAACCAGTGCCTCATGTCGAGCCTTGATATTTGGGTCCAGCCTGAACTGTGGTTGCCCGTTCTCGAACGCATACACACCCGACGCACCGCCGCCGTCGCGCACATCACGCAAATAGTGAATCAGCGCGGCGCATTCCTCGGCATCAAGAACCTGTGGCACGTAGAGTGCCGGGGCAGGCAGATCACGCGTCGCAGCAAGGGACTGCCACTGGGTCAACTGTGTAGCAGCTTCCAAGTCGGGCTGCCACGCGTCCAATACACGGAATCCGCTATCCAGCCAGAGCAGGCCGGAATCTACGCCCAGCACACCGCAGCAGGTGTTGCATTCTGGCGTTGTCAGTTGCAAGGCGCGCAAGCCGGCCGGAACGTCCGCCGAAACCTCGGTGCAGAGCCACAGCACCTGCGCCCCCTGGGCTGCGGCCCAGTCGCTGACAGACTGCAACGAGCCCGGATCCATGGTGCCCAACAACATCGCCTGCGGTCGACCGTGGTGATGCAGATACAGGCTGTGCTGCACGCCATCCACGGCGCGCACGGCCAGATTGGGAATGCGCTGGCCGATCCGAACGGTCATTGCACGCGACGACGCAGATAGTTGAGCAGGTCGATGCGGGTAATCAGACCGAGGAATTGCGTCCCATCCATGACGATGGCGACATGGCCGCGCTGGAACACCGGCAGCAGTGATTCGACCGGTGCATGCACATCAATTTTGTCGAGCTGATCGATCATCGCTGTTGATACCGGATCGCGGAACCGCGACTCATCGCCGTAAACGTGCATCAGCACATCGGACTCATCGACGATGCCGACGATCTGGTCGTCCTGCATCACCGGCAGTTGCGAGACGTCGTAGAGCTTCATGCGCTGATAGGCAACCGTGAGCGCATCCGTCGGCGCGATCACCACCGTGTCGCGCTGCGAATACGGGCGCAGAATCAGATCGCGCAGATCGCCGTGATGCGGGCGCTCCAGGAAGCCGTTGTCGAGCATCCAGTAGTCGTTGTACATCTTCGACAGATATTTGTTGCCGGTGTCGCAGACGAACATCACGACATTCTTCGGCGCGGTCTGCTCACGGCAATAGCGCAGGGCTGCGGCGAGGATCGTGCCGGTCGAGGAGCCACCGAGGATGCCCTCCTTGGCCAGCAATTCGCGCCCTGCCAGAAAACTCTCACGGTCCGACACCGCATAGGCTTTCTTGACATGACTGAAGTCGGAAATGGGCGGCAGGAAGTCCTCGCCAATGCCTTCGACCAGCCAACTACCCGACTTGGTGCTGAGCGTGCCTTCATTGATGTACTGGGCGAGGATCGAACCCACCGGATCAGCCAGAATCAGTTCGACCTGTGGCGCTTCGCGCTTGAAAAAGCGCGACAGCCCGGTGACGGTGCCGGACGAGCCGACGCCGAACACGATGGCGTCCATCTGACCGTCCATCTGCGCCCAGATCTCGGGTCCAGTGCCTTCTTCGTGAGCGCGCGGGTTGTCAGGGTTGCCAAACTGATTGATGAAATACGCGCCAGGGGTATCGCGGGCGATCTGTTCGGCTAAATCCTGATAGTACGCGGGATGGCCCTTGGCGACGTCCGAGCGGGTCAACACCACTTCCGCACCCATCGCCTTCAGGTTGAAAATCTTTTCACGGCTCATNNATGATGCCGCCCGGTTTCAGATCGCCACGTCGCTCTGCCGCTTCGATCATGGTCAGGCCAATCCGGTCCTTGATCGAACCGCCGGGATTGAACGCTTCGAGCTTGAAGAACAACTGGCAGAGGCCGGTCTCCAAATGCCGGGATTTGACGATGGGGGTGTTGCCGATCAGCTCGGTGACGCTGTGATGGATGCGCATGCGCGAAGGCTTCGAGGGGCGGACTGCCATTCTACGGGCTCAACGCCGAGCCTCGCGAACCTAGTAGCACAACTGTGTTGCGGCGATGCAACACAGTTGTTGCGTGCTATTCCCACGTTAAGTATTTGTTGTTATTCTCGACGAGCCGCCTATTCCACGGGGACCAGATCCCTGCGTTGTCGGCACTTCCAAGGACACGGAAGACTGTTGTCCCGACCCGTGTTTCGTCACTCTGAACGTTGGAGAGTAGTGAATGAAGATCAACCGTAATCTGCTGAGCGACGCCGTTCGCTACAGCCTCGCCGCCGGCGNNCAGGGTCTGACCTCGGTCGGTGACGTTATCCAGAACATCACCTCGAACGGTTCTGCACTGAACTCCACCTTCAACAACGGTGGTAACGGTGAAACCCGCGTCAGCCTGCGTAACTTGGGCTCGGCCCGCACTCTGGTGCTGGTCAATGGCCGTCGCTGGCCGGGCGGTACGGGTCTCGGCGGTGCCGTCGACCTGAACACCATCCCGACCGCTGCGGTTGAGCGCATTGAAGTCCTGAAGGACGGTGCCTCGACCATCTACGGTTCCGACGCCATCGCCGGTGTGGTCAACGTCATCCTGCGCAAGGATTTCGACGGTGCCGAGTTCAACACCTATTTCGGCCAGTTTGACGAAGGCGACGGTACCCGTCAGTCCTACGACATGACCATCGGTTCCACCGGTGATCGCTTCAGTGCGATGTTCGGCGCGGCCTATGTGAAAGAAGAGCCGGTCATGGCTGGCGACCGCGCCATTTCGGCGGAGCCTGTGTACGGAACGGGCGTTGCGTTTGGTTCTTCGACGACGCCGTTCGGTCGATTCGAAATCTGCAATACCGCCACCCCTGTCACGAACCCGGCGTCGTGCCCGACTGCCAACCGCCGTCGTCCCGATGGCACGGCTGGTCAGTTCACCTACAACCCGGGCCAGAGCGGCACCAACTGGCGTAACTTCACCGGCGCGGACTTCTACAACTTCGCCCCTGAAAACTACCTGCTGACCCCGCAGGAGCGCACCTCGATCTTCGGTCAGTCGACCTTCGACGTCACCGACGATATCCGCTTCAACATGTATGGCACCTACAACCAGCGCAAGTCGGAGCAGCTGTTGGCAGCGATGCCGATCGTGCTCGGTACCGGCCCTGGTGCGGGTTCGCAGGCGCGTACGGTGCTGATCTCCGAACACAGCATGTACAACCCCTTCGGTGCCCCAGTCACCCGCATTCAGCGTCGTGCCACGGAAACCGGTGGTCGCAGCTTCAACCAGAACGTCGCCACCTACGCCTTTACGGCAGCTCTGGACGGCCAGTTCGAGCTGGGTGACCGCTTCTTCTCGTGGGAAGCGGGCTGGACCTATGCGGGCAACAACCAGAACGACACCACCTTTGGTCTGTTCAACGTGTTGGCCCTGCGCCAGGCGCTTGGCCCCTCCATGCTGGTCAATGGTGTGCCAACCTGCGTCGCCACGCCGGGCAACGCCGCTACCGCGATCAACGGCTGCGTGCCGCTCAACCTGTTGGGCGCCAATGGCTCCATCACACCGGAAATGCTGGCCTTCTCGTCCTTCGTCGCCCACGACGAAACCCAGAGCGAGATGCTGGACTACTTCGCCAACCTGTCGGGTGACCTGTTCGAACTGCCGGGCGGCATGAGTGCCTTCGCCTTCGGCTTGGAGCGTCGTGCGGAAGAAGGCTTTGACCAGCCGGATGCACTGATCTCCTCGGGCAACACCACGGGCAATGCGCGTACCCCGACCAGCGGTAAGTACAGCCTGCAAGAAGCCTATCTGGAACTGCAGCTGCCGCTGCTTGCCGACCTGCCCTTGGTGCAGTCGCTGGAACTGTCGGTTGCGACCCGTTACTCCGACTACAGCAACTTCGGTGATACCACCAACAGCAAGGCGGGCCTGAAGTGGAAGCCGATCGAAGACCTGCTGGTTCGCGCCAATTGGTCTGAAGGTTTCCGTGCGCCGTCCATCTCCGAAATGTTCCAAGGCGTGTCCGACTCCTTCCCGCAGGTTCAAGATCCCTGCAACACGGATCGCTTTGGTACTTTGGGTACGGAAGCACGGTCGCGTTGTACGGCGCAGGGTGTGCCGACCGGTGGCTATGATCAGGGTAACCCGCAGATCCGCATCAGCACCGGTGGCAATCCCAACCTGAATCCTGAGACCTCGACCACCCAGACCTTGGGCTTTGTCTACAGCCCGAACTATCTGGAAGGCTTCGACGTGTCGCTGGATTGGTGGAAGATCGAGCTGGACAATACCATCACCTCGTTCGGCGCCCAGTTCATCCTCGACGACTGCGTGATCAACGGCAATCAGCAGGCTTGCTCGCTGTTCTCGCGTAACGCCGACGGCTCCATCGCCGATCTGTTGTCTGCTGGCCTGAACATCGGCAAACAGGAGACGGAAGGCTTTGACCTGACCTTCAACTACCGTCTGCCGGAAACCGATTTCGGTACCTTCAGCTTCACGCTGGACAACGTTTACATGGTGTCCGACCGGTCGGATAACAATGTCGATGGTGAATTGGACGATTCAACCGTGGGTGAGTACTTTGATCGCAGCAACAACTGGCGCGTCCGCTCCAACCTGAGCTCGCGTTGGGAGATGGGCGATTTCGGTGCGACCTGGAACGTGCGTTACTATTCGCGTCAGCAGGAAGCCTGCCCATTTGGCTTCAACGACTACGGCTTCGGTGAGCTCTGTAACGACCCGGTGTACGCCGATGCCGCGACCAGCGAGCTGGCGTTTGACGCAGATGGCAATCCGCTGTCGCAGCAACACATTGGTGGCACGACCTATCACGACGTCTCGGGTTACTGGAATGCACCGTGGAATGCCCGCATCACGCTGGGTATCAACAACATCGGCGACAAGAACCCGCCCGTGTCGTTCACCACGTTTGCCAACTCGTTCGACCCGCAGTACGAAGTGCCCGGTCGCTTCTACTACCTGCAGTACAACCAGCGCTTCTGATCGGCTTCCACCGATCTTCGTTGGGTGGCAACACCGCTACGGCCCCGCAAGGGGCCGTAGTTTTTTGGCGGGATGGAAGGGCAGAAGGCATGGAAAAGACACTGAAAATGGCCGATACACTGATGGCAAATCGCCAGTATGGCCAAGCCTGCGATGTACTGGGGCCACTTGCCGATGCACAACCGCGTCTCGCACCGGCCAGGTTTCTGTTGTCAAAGGCCTTGCTACTGGCGGGTCGTTTTGCCGAGTCTGAAAAGGAGGCACTGGCCTGCTTCGCATTGGGTAACGACAAGCCCGGCTTGTTGTTCGGCCTTGCCCGCCAGTTGGGTAATTTTCTGCGTCGGGACGAGGTTCGGGCTTGCTTGTCACGGCCGCGATTTCGTCGCGAGGCTCCGCCAGCGGCCTTGGCAGAAGCGGCGGTTTTGCTGAATGGGCTTGGCGACAGCGAGACTGCCATGCAGTTGCTTGAGCTGGCACTCGCGCGTGACCCAAGACACGCGCCATCGCTGTACTTTCGCGGCAATCTGAAGCTGTTCGCCGGAGCGTTCGACGCCGCGAACGATGACTACGAGCGTTGCCTGTCGCATTCGCCTGGCTATGCGCAGGCCGCATGGATGCAGTCAAGTATTCGGACTTGGACAACGGAACAAAACCATGTGTCGCGTTTGCGCCAACAACTGCGCAACGCGCAGCCTGGGCTGGGCGCGGAAATCTATCTGTCCTTCGCGCTGTTCAAAGAGTTGAATGATCTTGAACGCTTTGACGAAGCCTGGGCGGCGCTGGACTATGGCTGCCGCGCCAAACGTGCAAAGCTGTCCTATGACAAGGCGCAGACCGCGCGCTTGTTTGATGTGTTGAAGCAGTCGCGATTGCGATTGGATCAGCAAAGCCAAGNNGGTGACCGATGGTGGAGAAAGCTACGGTTTCAGTGTCTCCATGCGTCGACATGCCAATCAAAGTGGCAACGGCGTAGTGGATATCACCTTGGCGGAAAAGCTCGCCGGGGCGTCCGCGCAGGGATTGGCAGAAGATTATCGGGCGCACAATCATTCGCGCAGCAACGGTCGTCCNNTGTTTTGGCAATCTCCGCGTGCTGTTTTCCGAAGCGGCGGCCTACAGCTATCAACAGGATGAGCTGGCGGACTACTTCATCCGCTACCGCGACTTGATGTCACATTGGCATGCGCGCTATCCGGGCCGGATTCTGGACGTGGACTTCCAGGCATTGACCACCGACACCGAACGCGTTGCGCGCGAGGTAATGGCATTCTGCGGATTGCCTTTCGAAGCTGACGCGCTCGATATTTCNNCGGTCGCCAGCAATAAAAAAACCCGCAGAGGCGAAGGGGAGGCCTGCTGCGGGTTGAATGGTATTGCCCCGATTACCGTGAAACTGCCAGCCACGTTGGAGGAGTGCCCTGCAATTGCCACCGGCGAGCGAAGATTAGGAGGTGGCGAATTAAAGTCGCGTTAAAGGCAACTGATATGAGTGTTAATCGGCGGATTGGTTCAGCTTTGGCGGCACCGGACGGGTCAGCACCAGCACACCGCCGAGTACCACGATGCTGCCGAGCAGTTGCAGCACCGAGATCTGCTCATCCAGCAGCCACCAGCCCAGAAACAGCAAGGCCAGCGGACCGGTAAAGCTCATCTGCGCAGTCGCCGCCGGTCCGATGCGAGCGATGGCGAACATGGTCAGATAGACCGGCATGACTGTACACAGCAACGCATTCAGGACCGACCAACCGTAGACCGGCCATTCTTGGATCAAGCTGTCTACAGGCCGAAGAATCAAGAACTGCAGCAGGCAGGCCAGCGTGGAGATGCTCATGGCGTAGGCCACGAGGCGCAGACTGCCAACCCGTCGGACTAGGCTGCCAGATAACAACAGGTAAACCGCGTAGCTTGCCGTCGCCCCAAATACAAGGCCGCTACCCAGCCAAAGGCGAGAAGCCTGCCCGACCACACCTTGCCCCGAAAACACCAGGATGACGCCGCCATAGCAGATAGCGACGGCGAGCCATTCGCGCACCGTGGCTTTGCGGCGCAAAAAGAGTGCCCCAAAAAGCATGACCAGTGTTGGAGTGAGAAACAGGATGATGCGCTCCAGGGCAACTGGGATGTACTCCAAGCCCCAGAAATCCAGATAGCTCGACAGGTAGTAACCCAATAACCCCAGCAAGACGATCTGCCCGCGCTCGATCATGCTGAGGCGATCACCACGCGCCATCGCGCGACGGGTTTCCAGCCATGCGACCGACCCAAAGATGGGAAACGCGAAAGCCATGCGCAAGGTGATGAGCGTGACTGCATCGATCCCGTAGCGATACATAATCTTGGCGAGAATGGCCTTGGCGGAGAACAGGATGGCGGCCACGGCGGCGAGCCACCAACCCAGAGTCTGCCGACGCCGTGATGCGTCTTCGAGAGCGCCTATGGGGGCGTTCACACCGCCGAAGTCACGACGATTTCGATCTTCCATTCCGGTTTGGCGAGCGAGGCTTGCACGGTTGCCCGTGGCGGTGTGTGTCCTGCCACAACCCACGCTTCCCACACCGCGTTCATCGCCGCGAAATCCGTCATGTCCGGCAGGAAAATCTCGGCACGCAGGATTTTGCTGCGATCACTGCCCGCGCGGGCCAACAAGGCGTCGATGGCTGCCAAAACCTGTTGCGTCTGCCCGGTGATATCCGCACTCGCGTCCTCGGCCACCTGACCCGCGAGGTAGACGGTGCCGTTGTGAACGGCCATTTCCGACATACGCGGCCCCACATCAAAGCGCTGAATCATGGCATTGCTCATGCGACCGCCTCCAAAAAAGAAAGGGCAGCTTGCGGCTGCCCTTTCAAGATGTCAGTAGCGAAGCGGCACAAGCGCCGCTTCGTCATGCTGAACTTACTTGCTGAAACGGCGGAACGCGAACGCGCCCAAGCCCATCAGCAATGCCAGCACGCTGAGTCCACGCCAGTCGTTGGCGGGAATGACGTCGGGCTGCGGCACTGGATCGGGGAGGCCGTTGAAGCCGCCCACCGTGCCAACGACCTGGAACAGGAAGTCAGGATTGGTGCCGCCACCAACACCGCAGGTGGTCATCGGTGTCCAATCGGTGCAGCCGGAGGCGAAACCATCACCGGGGTTGCGCCAGACCGCAGGCGAATTGCTCTGCGTCGTACGATTCGACCAGAAATGCTGTCCGTTCGTGCCAAATGCCTGATTCGTCTGAATGGCAACCCAGTAACGACCCGGACCCACGACGCAGGCGGTCGGCAAGCTGATCTGGAATGAGCCGGCGGAATCGGTCGGAACGATAGCGGTATAGCTGCACACCGGGGCGCCCGGCAGATTGAAACCTTCCGTGACGATAGTCGAATCGGCATGGATGGTCAGATCGACAGTTGAGCCGCCGGCGGTTCCGGTCGTGCCGACCGTATTGATCTGGGTGATCGTCCAGCCTTCGGTTTCCAGCACCTCGAAGTCGTCCGCAGCTTCTGAATCGTAGATTTCGAAGCCCGCCTCGAAATCCTGATCAGGCGCGCCGTTAGCGGAAGGGTTGGTGGTCTGATCGTAGAGAATGACAGCGGCACCGGACGGAGCGGGAATGCTGATGGACTGGGTCGACTCGGGGGCCGAACGCAGCAAGGTCGCGGCGGACGCCGGGGCGGCAATGACAAGGCTGCCAACCAGCGCAGCAACAATGGGGTTGAACTTCATGGTGAACTCACTCTGGACGCGTCAATAGACATCACCAATAGAACCCAATCAGCCTTGAGCGGGATCCATGGCGAGAATGGATTGTGTTGCGTGACCGTGGCCGAAGGGAACAAGCTCGGAATGCGCACACGCTCACAATTGTGACGCGAAACGCCAGCTGAATCCAGTGGTGCAAAGTACGAAAGCTTGCTACGGCAAGCCTGGCAACCATTCCGCATACGGTTGCCAGCGACCGATTCCACGATGATCCATCGGCTCTCGAACCTGTGCCGCGCTGGCGGTGCGCACACTGCGTTGGGCGTTCTGCGGCTCTAGGCACGCTGGCTCGAAGGCGAGGCGACAGTGACTCAATAGTCGGGGAATCTCTTCGTCAGGCGAGCGAACCAGCGTCTCATACTGAATCCGCAGGCATTGTTCTGGGTGGACCTCGAGCCAGTGCGCGACCAATCGCTGGTAGTCAAGCCAGTAGGCGCGGATGTCCTCCAGGTCATAACTGAAGGCCTGACCCTTGGCGAAATACTGCTGGTAGCAGGACAGCATGACGTCGCGCGGATCACGGTCGCAGAACACGACGCGTGCATCGGGCAACGCGCGCAAAATGGCACCGACATAGAGAAAATTGTCGGGAAGCTTGTCGGTGCTGATTGGCTGCTGTTGCCGCCAGCGTGCCGTGCTTTGCAGATAGCGTTGACCCATGGATCGCCACTCCGTCGCGGATAACGCGGGCACCCACGCAGGATAGGGCATGCCTTGCTCCCGGCTGGACTGCTGCACCAAGCGCGGAAAATCGGGCAGCTCGCTTGCTCCACTGACGCAGGAATGGGCGGCAAGGATCTGCTCTACCAGTGTGGAGCCGGAGCGCGGAAGACTGACAATGAAGAGGCATTCCTTACCAAGCGAATGTGCGGAGTGCGCCTTACCCGAACTGGCGATGATCTGATCGACTGTCGCGGAAAAGTCGGCTCGATCCCACGCCAATCGGCTGCGTTGCAGACGGTTGCCGCGATGCAATGCCTGCATGGCCGCTTCGTAGTGACCTACATGCTCCAACGCTCGCGCCAGCGCCAGCTCGATTTGTACCCTGTCTTCAATGCGGTGCTCGGCCAAATGCGCCAGCGCGACATGCATTTGGGCAATATCGCGCTCGTCCAGGTGGACGGTCTTCAGGTTGGCCAAGCCCCACCATGCCGCGCCGATGGAGGGTTGATGGGCAATGGCCGCACGAAACGATTGCGTCGCCAAATCAATGTTGCCATTCGCCTTGGCAAGATCGCCGCGGACGACATGCGCGCCCGCATGCATCGGATCGCGCGCGACCGCCTGCTCGATGGCTTCGGTCGCTTGTTCCGTAAGGCCTTGATTCTTCAATGCCTTGGCCAAATTGAACCACGCGGCAGCCCGTCCTGGCTCCAGACGACATGCCTCCTGAAACGAGGCGATGGCCTGATTGGTTTGGCCCAAAGCGCGCTGAACGCTACCAAGGTTCATGTGCGCCAAAGCAAAGGTCGGCAGCAACTGCAGGACTTGCCGCAGCAACGCCGCGGATTCGGTATGACGACCTTGCTGATGCAGAGCCACGGCCAGCAGGCGCAAGGCATCAGCGTCATCTGGCGCTGAGCGCAGCCACTGGCGCAGTGCTGCCTCGGCGACGGCAGGTTGCTGCCGTTGAAGTGCTTCTTGGGCTTTGGAGAACAGATCTGGGGTGCGCATGCCGACACATGGTCGCACGCTTGCCCTGGCCAGCAGGCACGGAAAAGGCTGATCTGCGCGCTACACTGTGACCTCCATCATGATCTGGACCTTTCGATGTCGCTTGACCCTGCTCTGCGTTCCCGTATCGATTCGTTGCTGAATCAGCATCGCGTGGTGTTGTTCATGAAAGGCACGGCGAGCGCGCCGCGCTGCGGATTTTCGGCCAAAGCGGTGGGTGCCTTGTCGGCGGTCGTCGATACATTCCACACGATCGATGTGCTGTCGGATGCCGACATTCGCGAGGGCATCAAGCTCTACGGCAATTGGCCGACGATCCCGCAACTCTACGTCCAGGGCGAGTTGGTCGGCGGCAGTGACATCATCGAGTCGATGCTGAATTCCGGTGAGCTGCACTCCCTGTTTGGTGTCGCGCCTCCGGACCGCACGCCGCCAGAGATTCACGTCACCCCCGCCGCAGCGGACGCCATTCGTGCGGCGATGCAGAACAACGATCCCTCCCTGGTGCTGCATCTGGGGATCGATGGTCGTTTCAACGCGCAGTTCCAGTTGAAGCCGGCGACGGGCCAGGAGATTGTTGCGGAAGCGCAGGGCATCCGCGTGCACTTCGATCTCGCCAGCGCGCCACGCGCGCGCGGACTCGAAATTGACTGGGTGGAAGATGTGCGCGGGGCAGGTCTGTCGATCCGCAACCCGAATGCGCCGCCGGCGGTGCAGCCGCTGTCGGTCCAAGCGCTCGCTGAGCGGATTGCTTGCAACGACATCACTGTCATTGACGTGCGACCGGATTCGGACCGCGCCATTGCAAGGTTTCCCCATCCACATCAGGTGCTCGACGAAGACTCGGTGGCAGCCCTGGAGGCATTGCCGAAGGATCAGCCATTGGCCTTCCTCTGCCATCACGGCATATCCAGTGCTCAAGCGGCAGAACATTTCCGTGGCCTGGGGTTTCGACAAGTGTTCAATGTGGAAGGTGGGATTGAAGCCTGGTCGCAGCAGATTGATCGCAGCGTGCCGCGCTATTAGGAGAGCGTCGAATTTGTAGCCGACTTCGCTTCCGACGCGCGCCAATGTGCGGCAACTGTTGGGGTTTTGGACGATGTCAGGTTGGGGTGTGAGGTCTGCGAGAGGGCACGAAAGACCGTGCCAAGGCGAGCGCTGAGCTCTGAGAATGTGCAGGTTGGCTCGCTTCAACGCCTCTTGGCCGCCGGTATGGCTGAGGTCTTGCATGGATGCAGCGCCACGCGCCGTAGAGCGCTACTGAGTCCACTCGGTGTCCATGTGGACACCGAATCAAGACGGGAGGCAGCGATGCGCAAGTTTGTTTTCTTCCTCGCCACGGGCCTGCTCACTGCATGCGGGTCCGGGCAAAACGAAGCCGCTCAGCAGGCCTGCTACCGCTCCGCTGAGAGTGCGTTGCAGCGCAATACTGGCAGTACCTTTGAACTCGACCGCGCGCGAACCGCCGAGTCCATCAAGACGAACGCCGACGGCATCATCGAGATGCGTGTGGTGAGTTATCTGCGCAAGGACGGCGGAGCCCCCCAACAACAGGACTTCGCTTGCAAGGTGCGTTTTTCCGAGGGCAAGGCGGAGCCGGACGTGATTTCGTTCACCTTTCTCTGGGAAGCAGACGGCGGCTGACGACGTCAGCCACCATTGCTCATCGCGTCCTCAGAGAATCAGTCGAAGCGCAGATGCTTGACTGACTTGCCATGCCGACGGATCAGGCGCAGCGCCTCGATGCCGATCTGGATGTGGCGTTCAACGAAGTTTTCGGTGATCTTCTTGTCGGAGGCTTCGGTCTTGACCCCTTCCGGGATCATCGGCTGGTCGGACACCAGCAACAGCGCGCCGCTGGGAATGCTGTTGGCGAAACCAGCAGCGAACACCGTCGCGGTTTCCATGTCAATCGCCATGCAGCGCAGCTTGCGCAGGTAATCCTTGAAGTTCTCGTCGTGCTCCCAGACGCGTCGATTGGTGGTGTAGACCGTACCCGTCCAGTAGTCGTAATCCAGATCGCGGATCATGGTCGACACGGCGCGTTGCAGGGCAAACGCAGGCAGCGCGGGGACTTCCGGCGGCAAATAGTCGTTCGATGTACCTTCGCCGCGAATGGCTGCAATCGGCAGTACCAGATCACCCAGTTCGTTCTTGCGCTTCAGGCCGCCGCACTTGCCGAGAAATAACACGGCCTTGGGCGAGATCGCACTGAGCAGGTCCATCATGGTGGCCGCATTGGCGCTGCCCATGCCGAAGTTGATCATGGTGATGCCATCCGCCGTCGCGCTGGGCATCGGGCGATCCAGACCAACAATCTCGGCGCCGGTGAGGCGACTGAAGGTGTTGAGGTAGCCACCGAAATTGGTCAACAGGATGTGTTGACCGAACTGATCCAAGGCCAGCCCGGTATAGCGCGGCAACCAGTTGGAGACGATTTCCGACTTGTCTTTCATTGTTATGGTTTTCCAAGTACATCGTCGGCGACGCCACGCCGAAACAGACCGCAAACAAGCAAACTCACGCCACAGTGTAGCGACCCTACAGGCGATTCGCCTGTTGCGCTGCGGCTCGCGCCGCCGCGGCATATGCTCAGCGGGCTCGTCCGCACATGCGGCGCTCGTCTTCGATAAGTTGTCGACGTTCGGCATCGCTGATGTTCGAACGCATCTTGCGGGCGACATCGTCGCAGTCATAGGGCCGTGCGCCCAAGAACATGCCTGCGATGGCCTGCACACGTTGTTGTGGCGAGGGCCGATCTCGCGTGTGGATGCCTTCGACAAAGGCTTCTTCGCGACCTGGCAGGCGAGGCAGGGGCTTCCCGCGCCAGGCGTCTGCGGAGCGCGACGGCGGCTGCGCGGGCGAGTTCAGCCAGCCCGGCAGTTGGTCTTGCAAGCGGCGCGCGCTTGGAGGCGCATTGGCGGGCGGACTTGCAGGTCCTTCGACTTCAACCGTGGCGGCGGTGCTCGAATCCGGAGAGTAGGTGACTGGTGGCCGGACTGACGACAAGACCGCAGGGAGATTCTTGCGGGGCGGCGGAAGATCGAGGGCAGGTGGCGGCGTGGCGCGAATCCACTCGACTTGCATGGACTCCTGGCTTGCACTGGACGATCCAGGCCGACCAATCTGGCTCAGAACAAAGGCGCCGATCAGCACCTGGATGACCAAGGTCAACAGCACGGCCTTGCGACGCAGACCTGGAATCGCCGGCGGGCGTGCGAAAGGGAGCGCGTGGAGACGGCTGGCGACGGGTGCGGTAGGCATCGGTAAAGGCTAGTGGCCCGCCGGTTAGACGCGGGTTAATCCGGCAGTTCAGTCCCTGCACGGTCTTCGCCTTGAGGCACAATGCCAACATGGAAAAGCGCCAGATCGAACGCATCCACAACCTGCACCGCCTGCTCAGTCAGGCGCGCTATCCCGTTCCTGCATCCCGCCTAGTCGATGAACTGCAGTGCTCGCGCGCTTCACTGTATCGCGATGTCGCTTTTCTGCGTGATCAACTGGGCGCGCCCATTGAATCCTCGGATGATCCTGCGGGCTTTTACTACGCCACAGGCGAAGGGCAGCGGTTTGAGTTGCCGGGGCTATGGCTGAGTGCCGACGAACTGCATGCACTGCTCGCGGCGCAACAGTTGCTGGCGCGGACCGGCGCAGGCTCGGGCCTGCTGGCCGAAGCGCTGGAGCCGCTGCGAGGCCGGATTGATGCCTTGCTGGCGGAACAGGCGGGTGGCAAGCGTTGGCCCTTGGAGCGCATTCGCGTCATCGGTTATGGCAGCCGTGCGCAGGAGCAGACCAGTTTTCGCCCGGTGGCCAGTGCCGTCCTCGCCCGCAAGCGGCTCCGTTTTGACTATCGCGCCCGTTCGACCGATACGCTGACCCAGCGACGCGTTTCACCACAGCGTCTGACGCATTATCGCGATCACTGGTATCTGGACGCCTGGGACCATGACCGCGATGCCCTGCGCAGCTTTGCGCTGGATCGCATCCGCCATGCGCAAGGCCAACACGATGACGCGATGGATGTCGCGGAGGAGGAGCTCAAGCAACATCTGAGTTCGAGCTACGGCATTTTTTCGGGGACGCCCAAGGCTGTGGCGACAATCCTCTTTTCCGCGCACGCGGCGCGCTGGGTGGCGGACGAACACTGGCACTCCAAGCAGGAAGGTCGCTTTCTGCCAGATGGCCGCTACGAATTGAAACTCCCCTACAGTCATCCACGCGAGTTGCTGATGGATATCCTGAAATACGGCCCGGACGCCGAAGTGCTGGCACCACCTTCGCTGCGGCAGGAAGCCCGCATCCTGTTGCAACTGGCCGCGGCGGCGTATGCCGGACCTTGAATTGACCTCGCCGACGGCGTCGGTCGCGTTGGTGCTCGGCTCCGGCGGCGCGCGCGGCTTGGCGCATATCGGTGTAATCGAAGTCCTGCAGCGCGAAGGTTTTCGCATCGCGGGCATTGCCGGTTCATCGATGGGGGCACTGGTTGGAGGCATCCATGCGGCGGGGAGCCTTAGCAACTACCGCGATTGGATCTGTGCCCTGCAGCGCAGTGACGTATTGCGTTTGCTGGATTTTGGATTCGGTGTGCCGGGCCTGATTCGTGGCGAGCGGATCATCGGCGTGTTACGTGAGCTGGTGGGCGACCACGCGATTGAAGACCTGCCGATTCCGTTCACGGCAGTCGCCACCGACCTGCACGCGCAGCGCGAGGTGTGGCTCAATCGCGGTCCATTGTTTGATGCCATTCGCGCGTCGATCGCCATCCCTGCGGTGTTCACGCCACATCGTCTGAACGGACGCGACCTGGTGGACGGCGGTTTGCTGGCACCGGTACCGATTGCGGCCACGCGACAGATGCATGCCGATCTGGTGGTGGCTGTGGAGGTCAATGCCATCAATCCGCATCGACCCTGGATGCAGGCCGCGAAACCCATGCCGAAGCCTGCGCCGACACCAGTACCTGTGGCAGAGGGCTATCGGGCACGAGTCAGTGCCTTCATCGAGTCGATCACGGCCAACTTCGCCGAGCGCCGTGATGCCCCCGCCGTGCCGCCATCGCCGGGGCTGGTGGATTTGATGGCGCGTTCGCTGGACACCATGCAGGCGCAACTCGGGCGCATGCAACTGGCAATGGACCCACCGGACATCGTGATCCGGGTGCCGCGTGACAGCGCCATGTTCTACGAGTTCTGGCGTGCCTCGGAGCTGATCGAAATCGGCCGTGAAGCGGCGGCGGAAGCGCTGCAGGACTGGCACGAGCAACGCGGCAAGTGATCTGTCTCATTTGCTGAGACGCGCGGTCTGCAGGCTTAGTGCACCTCGTCAGGAGTGTGTGCCATGTCTGCTGCTCAACACCCCGTTCGCGTCGAACTTGAGCCCCGCCAATCCCGTTTGCGACAGGTGCTTTGGGTCTGGCTGCTGACGGGCGGAATGTTGATCCTGCTTGGTCCGATGCGCGGCCAGTCGCTGTGGTTTGGCTGGCTGCCGTTCTGGGCGACCGTCTGGCCTGCAATGAGCCTGATTCTGCTGCGTTGTTGTCGCGTGGCATCATCGCGAGCGCGACTTGTCCCGCCACGGCAAGCCACGGCGGCAATGCGCTCGCGTACAACGCGAGCCGCTGTTGCCAGGGGCGCGGGAGGACGAATCGCCTCGCCGCGTCCGCGGATTCGGCTCAGACCGGCTTGAGGTCGGTCTTGATGTGCAATTCCTGCAGCTGCGCGTCACTGATCGGCGACGGTGCGCTGGTCAGCAGGCATTGCGCGGAGGCCGTTTTGGGGAAGGCGATCACGTCGCGGATGGATTCGGTGCCGGCCATCAAGGCCGCGATGCGATCAATGCCGAAGGCGATGCCACCGTGCGGCGGCGCGCCGTAGCGCAGAGCTTCGAGCAGGAAGCCGAACTTGGCCTCGGCTTCCTCGGCACCAATGCCAAGCAGATCGAACACCGCCGACTGCATTTCCGGGCGATGGATACGGATCGAGCCACCGCCAATCTCGTTACCGTTCAGCACCATATCGTAGCCACGGCTGACCGCGAGGCGCGCATTGGCGCGCAAATCGGCCACGTCATCCACCGACGGTGCAGTGAAAGGATGATGCAGGGCGACGTAACGGGCGGCTTCTTCATCCCACTCGAACATCGGAAAGTCGGTCACCCACAGCGGCTTCCACGCATTCTCGACCCGACCCAGATCCTTGCCGACCTTCAACCGCAGCGCGCCCATGAAGTCGCACACGGTCTTGTAGACACCGGCACCGAAGAAGATCATGTCGCCGGACTGCGCCGCCGTGGCGGCGAGAATCGCCTGCAGCGCGGTGTCATCCAGGAACTTGGCAATCGGCGAGTTGATGCCCTCGCGGCCCTTGGCGAGATCGTCCACACGCATCCAGGCCAGACCCTTGGCACCGTAGCGCGCCACGAAGGCGGCGTAGTCATCGATCTGCTTGCGCGACAAGGTGGCGTTCGGCACGCGCAGNNCGCCGCATTGCCTCGGCATAGCTCATGCGCGGGAAGGGATCGGCCAGTTCGACCTGCTGCACGTCCTTGAAGATGTGCCGGATCATGCCTTCAACGAAATCCTGCACATCGCGTTCTTCGACGAAGGCGAACTCCATGTCGAGCTGGGTGAACTCGGGCTGGCGATCTGCGCGCAGATCCTCATCGCGGAAGCAGCGGGCGATCTGGTAGTAGCGGTCCATGCCCGCCATCATCAGCAGCTGTTTGAACAACTGCGGTGACTGCGGCAGGGCGAAGAACTCGCCCGCATGCACGCGCGAAGGCACCAGGTAGTCGCGCGCGCCTTCCGGTGTCGCCTTGGTGAGGATCGGCGTTTCGATGTCCTGAAAACCGCGCGAATCCAGGTAATGCCGCAGCGCGCGCACCAGCGCCGTGCGCTTGCGCAGCATGCGCTGCATTTCCGGGCGACGGATGTCCAGATAGCGGTACTTCAGGCGCACGTCCTCGCCGGGGTTCTCGTGCGAATAGAACGGCAGTTTGGCGGCCTTGTTGAGAATTTCGATGCGCTCGGCGACCACTTCGATGCGACCGCTGCGCAGCTTGTCATTTACGCTGTGGCGGGCACGCACGCTGCCGGTCACGCGCAGCACATCTTCATAGCCCACCTGCTCGGCCACCGCGAAGACTTCGCGCTGGTCAGGTTCGATCACCACCTGGACGATGCCTTCGTGATCGCGCAGGTCAATGAAGCACACGCCACCCAGATTGCGGGCGACATCCGCCCAACCGCACAGGGTGACCGATTGTCCGGTCAGGGCCTCATCGACGAGACCGCAGAAATGGCTACGCATGGAAACTCCGGGGCCGGAACGGGCACGGCCAGATGGCAGAACGAAAGGCCGCAAATGGTAGGCCGCAGCGGGGTTTGCCGCAAACCTTGCGGTTTAGCGGGCGGGACCGCTCAGTGCTCGGCGCCCCATGGCGCAGGCGGTGCGTCCACCGGCCGACTGAGGTCGAACACCACACGGAACAGGCGTCCGCCAGGTCGCGAAAGCTCGTAGACAAACTGTTCGCCGGGGCGAATCTCCATCGCCCAGGTGTTGCGGGTGGAGGCCTCGCGACCCTCGGCGCGGAACAAAGCGATCGATTCGGCGTCGACCGGGAACTGCTGACGCTGCGCGCTGCCGACGTCCGTCGTATCACCGCCATACAATGTGGTGGAATCCGGTGTGCCATCGGCATGCCGATGGTCATGCTTCAGTCGCAAGCCCGTGGCAGTGCGGCTCAGCACCCAGGTGCGCGAGCGATCATCGCCCACATGGAATGGAATCCGCAGACCGTCATCAGTGCATTCGCGAACATGCATCAGCAGGGTCTTGTCGGCGAACGGGTTGTTGGCTTCGGCGGGTGTATCGACCGCCACATGGCCTTCGAAGGCAAGCCCGCAAAGCGACTGCAGGCGCTGCAAAAAAACGGTCTGAGGGGGCAGCTCGCTGTGGACGGCCGGCTGGCTTGCATTCAGTGGCGATGCGACGCTCAAGGCCAGGGGCCAGATCAAATGACGTAGGTTCATGCGCCGACCGTAGTCGCGAGACGCTTTGCGTGCAAGCCCGCGCTATCGGCAAGCGCGACGCACACGCTCATCCCATTGCGAGCGACGATCAAAACTGGCGGTCAGACCTTCGCGATCACGCTCCTCAGCCACCTTCTCGCGGACTTGCTCGCATTGGCTGAGGCGCGTTGTACGTCGGGTTCGGCGCGGTGCGGAACGATCCGCCGGGTCGGCCTGATACAAGCGGCCTTGCTGCGCGCGGGTATGCGGATCGACCTCGACAGGCGTGACCGATTGCGTCTGCGTCGATCCAGCGCAAGGCTTGTCCTGAATGCTGATCGCGCCTTGGCTGTCGATGCACTTGTACAGCGCATCACCGGCAGCGGCCTGCTGAAAAAGCGAACTGCCGAGCAGCCCTATCGCCACCAAAGACCAAGATCGCATGGTGATCCTCCTTGCGTAGTGCTCGCAGGATCGCATCGCCAGACGTATTGGCTCAAGGTCGGCTTCTGCCGTGCAGGCTCCTGGTTGCCTTAGTGACTCAGGTCAAGCTTGTAGGTGCGAAACACCCGGTCATGCTGCCAACCCATCGATTCGTACAGGCGTTGCGCCGCGTGATTGTCGTTGGCCGTGCTGAGTTCCAGCCGCGACCACTGCCGAGTCACAGCAACGTCATGCGCCGCCTGCAACAAAGCGCGTGCCACGCCTGCACGACGTGCTTGCGGAACCACATAGAGGTCATACAGCACGCCGTAGGCGGCCACATCGACTGAGCACAGCGCGGGATACAGTTGGGCGAATCCCAATGCCTCGCCATGGGGTGCCAGCGCCAGCAGCAAGTCGGCATCGCGACGCGCGAAGCGCTCTGACAGATACGCCAGCGCCTTCGGCAAATCAGCCGCTTGCGCGTAAAACTGCCGGTAGGCATCGAATAACGCTGCGAGCCGATCCAGGTCGGTGACCGTGGCGGTACGAACAAGGACAGACGAGGCGGTGCCGTCGCTCACGCCGATCCGCTGGCGGCGGGGCAGGCGGGCGTACCACACGCCCCAGATGGCGCATCGCAACTGGCCGCAGAACTGCCGCCGCCATCCGCCAGATTGCGCTTCTTGTCGCCGTCCTTCTTGAAGTCGGTTTCATACCAGCCCGCACCGGCCAAACGGAACGCGGGCGCGGTGATCTGCCGCTTGACCTGTTCGGCCCCGCAGCTCGGACAAACCGTGGGATCGGGATCGGACAACTTCTGCAGACGATCGAAATGATGACCGCAGGCCGAACACTCGAAACCGTAGATGGGCATGGCAAACCTCCAGAAAGCGCGACAGGTCGCGACAGTGGGGCGCGGGCGTCGACAATTCAAGTGCCGTGGGAGCAGAGGTCCGATTGGAATGCCACAGTCGTGCCAGAGGAAGCGCTTTGACCGGTCGGAAGGGCGTGTCAGAGGAAGCATGTATGCTCCCGAGCCCTTTGTGGTCCCTGCGCAGGCTGCTCGCCACCTTACTTGGCAAGACCAAGCCCTACGCCCACAATCGCCCTGCGTTATCGGAAAGAGCGACGAAACGCCGCCTTCATCGTCGCGCACGATCATTCTGTTGAGCCGTCGCCGTCTGTAGCAGATGCTGGGCGGGGGAGCTTTATTAAGGGTTATCAACTATGCGCTGCCCCGAGTGCCATGCTCCGATCTCGACATTCCGCGCATTTTTTCTACCACTGATGCCCTTGACGTGCGTGTCCTGCGGAGCGCTGCTCGCTATTGCGCGGGCTGTGCAGTTACTGATGGTCGCGGCGTTCAGTTCTCTTGGTGCTTTCAAGCCCTGGCAGACTGTTCCCCTTCTCAATCAATATCCGTGGGGCGTTGGATTCGCTCTGTTTTCCGTGTTGGCGGTCACTGTCGCTGGCCTCGCGTCTATTGCAGGTGCTGTCCAAGTTGATAGACGCGCCAAAGTCACCGGCCCTGTTGTCGCACTGTTTCTTCTATTGTTGGGCGTCATCGTGGCTGGCTTTCTTGTGCTTGCACTTCTGGGTCACGTGACATGACCGTGTCCCTGCGCGAACTGCGACTGGAGGCTTCGATGTTGCCCGGCGCGCCAACAAAACTGAATGCGCGTGTCTTTGCCACCCTGCTCATCGGAATTTCCCGCAGTTTGTGGGCTGACGGCCTTCCATTGGAAGACGGTCGCTATGCGGGTGGGCCGGTGCTTGTTTTTCAACTTACAGAGGCGCAAAAGGCGAGCATCGAGCATTTCCGCACTTGTCACCTCGATAACTTCCGCACCATGAACGTCTACACGCCCTATGTGTTCACGTTGACGGCGAGTCAGAGCGAAGCCCTCATGGCTCGAACGGGTTTTTCGCCCCTGCGCTTCGAGGTCTACGAAACCTATCGCGGTTTCAACGAGGCCGGGCCGCACTGGAATCTTGCCCTGCGGTTCTCTGAAAACGAGATTGAAGTTCCGCTCAACCTGTTGCGCACTGATCAAGAGGCAGCTGCAGAACACCGGATGCAAGGATGGAAGACATCGAACCCCTGTTTTCCAGCATTGGATGGGCCGTGACGCGCAGGGCTTTAGTCAAACGAATCACTTGCAAGCGACGCATGCCTGCCAATCTCCCGCCTGAGGCGGTCGATCATCTGGGCGCTTGAGCGCA
>DEHW01000049.1 GCA_002352135.1 Lysobacterales bacterium UBA2790 | reverse complement strand
GCGGCCACCAAAGGCACGTTGTCGACGATGGCACTGACCATGCCAATGATCAGCACAATGATGTCCTGACGTCCGACCGTGCTGTCCAGCCAGCCTGCCAGATTGGTCAGAATGTGGGTGTGTTCCAGCGTCGCCACGGCCAACAGGATGCCGATGAAGAACACGAGCGAGCTCATGTCGATGCGTGACAGGGCGTGAACCAAGGTCAGGTGACCCTTCTCATCGTCACTCTTCTTTTTGTGGATTAGATCACCGACCAGCCACAGGAGTCCCAGTCCGAACAGAATGCCCATGAATGGCGGCAGGTGGGTCACGGTCTTGAACGCGGGGACTGCGACCAGCACACCCAGGCCAAGGAAGAACATGATGTTGCGCTCAAGGACGGGTGTGAGTGTGGCGCCGGTATCGCCGCGCTGTGGTGCAACGACCATCTGGCCACGCAGTAGGAAAGCGGTGATTCCCAATGGCACCAGCAGATTGGCCAGCGACGCCAGCAGCACCCCTTCGATGATGTTCAGCGCGGTGATCTGCCCGCCGATCCACAGCATGGTGGTGGTGACGTCGCCGATCGGACTCCACGCGCCGCCCGCATTGGCGGCGATCACGATGATGCCGGCGAAGAACAGGCGATCACTGGGCTTTTCCAGCAGCTTCTTCATCAGCGAGATCATCACGATGGTCGTTGTGAGGTTGTCCAAGATCGCACTGAGGAAGAAGGTGACGAAGCCGACCAGCCACATCAAGCTCGAGAGTTTCGTCGTGCGTATGCGCGAGGTGATCACGTCGAAGCCGTCATGCGCGTCGACCACTTCCACGATGGTCATGGCACCCATCAGGAAGAACACGATCTGCGCGGTCGCCATCAAGGATTCGCCGAGCTGCTCGCCGACCAGATGATGATCGCCGGTGCCCAGCGCATACACCGTCCACAGCAGGCCAGCACCGATCAGTGCCGAGGCGGCTTTGTTGATGTGGATCGGATGCTCCAGCGCGATGGCCAGATAGGCGAGGACGAAAATCACGATCAAGGCGGTAAGCATGCGGTCTCCTTGCCGACGGCGGTGTCTGCCCGAGAATGCAGACGACGGCGGCAATTCTAACGGGCGAAGATGAGGGATTGATGTCGCGAGGCCCAGCGCTCGCGGCAGTCACCTTGTTGGGCATAGGGGAGCATGCCCGCTCCCGACTTCACACCCTGCCTTGGTCGAGGTGTCGCCTGACCGTCGCCAACGATCAATCGATCTGCGGACTTGAGTGCCCAGCGGCTGCAAGCGCCAGAGTGCGAAGTTGCGTCAAGTTGACGGACGTATCGCCTGCGCATTCGATCACTGCATTCGACAGACAGACCCTGACATCGCCGTAGAGACGGCGACGCAGGGTGTGGAATTCGACGCCGTGTTCAGAGGTTCTGATAGTTCGGCCCGGCGCCGCCTTCCGGGGTGACCCAGTTAATGATCTGGTAGGGGTCCTTGATGTCGCAGGTCTTGCAGTGGACACAGTTGGCACCGTTGATCTGCAAGCGTCGTCCGCCCTCGTCCTCGACAATTTCGTAGACGCCTGCGGGACAGAAACGCGTACACGGATTGCCGTACTCCTCGGTGCAACGGGTGATGCAGATCGAGGTATCGGCCACCTGCAGGTGTACTGGTTGATCTTCATCGTGCTCGGTGGCGGCGAAATACACGCCTGCCAGTCGGTCACGCGGGGCCAGCGTCCGATCGACGTAGTCGCGCAGCGGCTTATCGGCATCGGACAGCTTCTGCAGACTGGCATGGTCCGGTTTGACCTTGAGGGTCCATGGGGAAGCGCCGCCGGTGACGGTCTCCCATGCGGAGTTGACGAGTCCGAACCACAATCCCTTCTTGAAGCCCGGTTTGAAGTTGCGAACCTTTTTCAGCTCGCTCATCACGGCCGAGCCGCGCAGCTTGGCATCCCAGCCTTCGACCTTGTCTTGGCTGGCGATATGCTCGGCAGCCAGCATGCCGGAGCGCATGGCTTGGTGAATGCCCTTGATCTTGGGCACGTTGACCAGTCCTGCATCACAGCCGATCAGCATGGCGCCCGGCATTTCCACCTTGGGAACGCTTTGCCAGCCGCCCGTGGTGATCACGCGGGCACCCGCCGACAGAATCGTGCCGCCTTCCAGCAACGGCTTGACCGTCGGGTGATGCTTCCACTGCTGGAAGGCCTCGTAGGGCTGATAGTGGGGATCGCGATAGTCCAGACCCGAGACGTAGCCAATCGCAACGCGACCACCATCAAGGTGGTACATGAAGCTGCCGCCGTAGGTTCGCGAATCGGCGGGCCAGCCCAGTGAATGCACGATCTTGCCGGGGCTCAGGCGCTCGGCGGGAACCTGCCAGAGCTCCTTGATGCCAATCGAGTAGCTCTGCGGATCGCAGTCGGCATCCAGTTTGAAACGCTGGATCAGTTGTTTGGCAAGATGGCCACGCGCGCCCTCGCCAAGCACCGTGATGCGCGCGCGGATATCGATGCCTTGCGTGTAGCTGTCTTTCGGTTGTCCATTTTTGCCGACACCCATGTCACCGATGCGTACACCGGCCACGCTGCCATCGGCGTTGAACAAGGGTTCGGCGGCGGCGAAGCCCGGATAGATCTCGACACCCAGCGCTTCCGCCTGCGGTGCCAGCCACGCGCAGGTGGCCCCCATGCTGACGATGAAATTGCCCTGGTTGTGCATCTGCGGCGGCGTGATCGGCGACTTGAAACCGCCAGTCTTGGTCAGGAACCAGAACTCGTCCTGTGTGGCGGGTACGCAAATCGGCGGCGGATTGTTACGCCATCCCGGCAGCAATTCATCCAAGGGGCCGGGTTCGATGACGGCACCTGACAGGCTGTGCGCGCCGACGCTGGAGGCTTTCTCGATTACGCAGACCGACAGTTCGGGCTTGAGCTGCTTCAGGCGAATGGCGAACGCGAGACCGGCGGGACCGGCACCCACGGTGACCACATCGTATTCCATGACATCGCGCTCGCTCATGTGGCTGGCTCCGCTGACTGAGATGAGAGGGGCGAGGGCGACGACGCGCTCACGCAGAATCCGCGATTATCCGCGCTGGACTCGCGCAGCAACACCCGTCCGTGCTCGCAAAGGACATAGCATACTGCAGCGTATGGAATGGCTGAAGCTCGATTTGCCCGATGCCGATCTGCGCATCGCCCCGGAATTTCTTGCGGTCGACGAGGCCGATCACTTGTTCGCGCATCTGCTCGACGAGATTGCCTGGGAAGTGCATAGGCTGAAAATCCATGGCCGCGTGGTGGAATCGCCGCGCCGCTGTAGCTGGATCGGTGATGCCGCGGCGATCTACACCTATTCGGGCAGTCGCTTCGCGCCGCACGCTTGGACGCCGACATTGCTCGATCTGAAATCACGCGCGGAAATCGCCTGCGACTACGCCTTCAACAGCGTGCTGGCCAATTGGTATCGGGATGGCCGTGATGCCATGGGCTGGCATGCCGATAACGAACCCGAGCTGGGACCCGAACCGCTGATTGCGTCGGTCAGCCTGGGAGCTGAACGCGTGATGCGATTTCGGCGCGGTCGTTGTGGTCCCTCGCAGGGATGGCTGTTACCGCACGGTAGCCTGTTGATCATGGCGGGCACGACCCAGACTCACTATCAGCATGCGATACCGCGAACCACGAGACCGCTCGGAGGGCGCATCAACCTGACCTTCCGACAGATCCACCGCAGCACGCCCGTCGCGCCAGGTTGAGTCTTGCTCAGCCGCGTCCCAGCACGCCATGCGGGACGTGTCCGGTCGCCACGTGTTGCCGTGCCGATTCGACGTTCTTGTGCGAGTCATCGAAAAAGATATCGGCACCGAACGCTTCCAGAAACGGGCCTTTGTCGCGCCCGCCCAGAAAAAGCGCCTCATCCAGTCGCACGCCCCAATGCCGTAGCGTCAGGATGACCCGCTTGTGTGCGGGTGCGGAGCGGGCCGTGACGAGGGCGGTGCGGATCGGCGACTGATCGAGTGGAAAGGCCCGCTGGATGGCGTGCAGGGCGGCCAGAAAGCCCCGGAATGGCCCGCCAGAAAGCGGCTCGGCAACGCGTTCGCGCTCGTTGCGGGCGAAGGCTTCGATGCCTTGTTCGGTACTGATGCGTTCCGATTCGTCGCCGAAGATCACCGCGTCGCCGTCAAAGGCGATGCGCAGTTGGGCGGAGTCCTTGGCGGTGGATTTGGAGGGCAGAATCGTCGCCGCCGCAACGCCTGCATCCAGTGCGCGGGCCACATCGTCGGCATGCGCGGAAAGGAAGAGTTGTGCACCGAATGGCTGGATGTAGGGCGAGGTCGGCGCGCCATTGGTAAAAGCCGCGCGGACGATCTCAAGACCGAACTTCTCAATGGAGTTGAAGATGCGCAAGCCCGTGTCCGCCGAGTTGCGCGACAGCAGGATGACCTCGACTTCCGGCAGATCCGGGCGTCGATGCGCGTTCAGGGCCAACAGCTTCTGCACCAGCGGAAAGGCGATTCCCGGTTGCAGCGGTTCGTCCTCGCGTTCGCGCTGGAATGCCGCGTAGGCCGCCAGACCTTCGCGTTCAAACAGGCTGTGGCTGTCCTCCAGATCGAACAGTGCGCGCGACGAAATGGCGACGACCAGACGGGTCGGAAGAGGCGACTCAAGCATGCAAGGCTCCAGACGGGACTGCGCTTCACCTTGCCATGAAGGGCGACTGGCGAAAAGCGGCGATGACGATGACGTGACGTCTGTCACTGCGGTGACACAAATCTGTTATTAACTCTGATGCATTCCTGAAACCTGACAGGTCCGGCCGTGCAAAAGTCCATTCTGATTGTTGACGATGAACCCGCGATTCGCGACATGGTGGCGTTTGCGCTGCGCAAAGCGGAATACGAAGCGGTGCAGGCCGGTGACGCCAAGGAGGCGCAGGCGGCGATCAGTGCCAAAGTCCCGGATCTGATCCTGCTCGACTGGATGTTGCCAGGCATGAGCGGCATTGAACTCGCGCGTCGCTTGCGCAAGGAGAGCATCTCGCGCGAGGTGCCGATCATCATGCTTACGGCACGCGGCGAGGAAAATGATCGGGTCAGCGGCCTGGAAGCGGGTGTCGATGACTACGTCGTCAAGCCATTCTCGGCGCGAGAGCTGCTGGCGCGCATCAAAGCGGTGATGCGACGCGTGCGTGGTGACGAGGAGGATGGCAGCGTGGCCCTTGGCGACTTGCGCATCGATGGCGCGGCACACCGTGTCTACGCGGGCGACACGCCGATTCACATCGGGCCGACGGAATACCGCCTGCTGCATTTCTTCATGACCCACGCCGAGCGGGTGTACACGCGCACCCAGCTTCTCGATCATGTGTGGGGCGGCAACGTGTATGTCGAGGAGCGCACCGTGGACGTGCACATCCGTCGTCTGCGCAAGACGCTGGAACCGCATGGACTGGAAAACCTGGTGCAAACCGTGCGTGGCTCGGGCTATCGTTTTTCGACCAGTCTGTGAGGCGCCTTTTGCTTGCGCACCGGATCGCTTCGACCAACCTAGGGAGCGCCTGTGGCGCGTGATTTGAGTCGACCCTGGCAATACAGCTTGTTGCGCGTGGGCATGGTGCTGGCGCTCGGCATGTTGATCGGCCTGCTGATCGGTACGTTCTGGGCAGGCGTCTCACTGGCTCTGCTGGCAGTGCTGATCTGGCAATACCTGCGACTGCATCGTGTCCTGCAACGCCTGCACAGTCGCGAGCGACTGCATCTGCCGGAAGGTCGCGGCATCTGGTCGGATCTCGACGCGGTGCTTTACGTGCGTCAACGCGAGGGTGCGCGGCGCAAGCGTCGCCTGTTGCGCGCCTTGCGTTCGTTTCGTCAGGCGGCGGCGGCCTTGCCGGACGCGGTGCTGGTACTTGATCGCCGCGATCTGGGCATCCAATGGTTCAACGAATCGGCGGTGCGCCTGCTGGGTTTGCAGCCGCGACGCGATATCGGCGTGCGCTTTCTCAACCTGGTGCGCGCACCGCGCGTGCATGCCTGGTTCGAGAGTGGCGCAGTCGAACCGCTGATCGACCTGCCTTCGCCGCAGGGCGACGGCAGTCGTCTCAGCATGCGTCTGCTGGAGTACACCCCGGAGCTGTATCTGCTGGTGGCGCGAGATGTCAGCAAGCTGCTGCAGTTGGAGCAGATGCGGCAGGATTTCGTGGCCAATGCTTCGCATGAACTGCGCACACCGTTGACCGTGCTGCACGGCTATCTCGACATGTTGGACCCGGAGGACGTGCCCGAGTGGGGCGGGTTGCTGCTGGAAATGCGCCGCCAGTCGCTGCGTATGACCCAGGTGGTGGAGGATCTGCTGACGCTGTCGCGCCTCGATGCCTGCGAGCGTCTACCCGAAGATCCGATCGACATGCGCGCGATGCTGCGCACCTTGGCGCGTGATGCCGACGGCTTGTCGAATGGTGGACATACGATCCGCGTGCTTGATGGGGCGCAGTGCGATCTGCTGGGATCGTCCAAGGAATTGCACAGCGCCTTTTCCAATCTGGTCAGCAACGCAGTGCGCTACACGCCGAAAGGTGGCGAAGTGCGGATCGAGCTGCAGGCCACACCCGATGGCGGCGTGTCTTTGTGCGTGCAGGACACCGGACCGGGCATTGCCGCCGATCATCTGCCACGCATCACCGAGCGTTTCTATCGCGTCTCCAACAGTCGCTCGCGCGAGTCGGGTGGTACCGGTCTCGGACTGTCCATCGTCAAACACGTGGTTCAGTTGCATCAGGCCGAGCTGAAAGTGCACAGCGAGGTCGGCAAAGGCAGTCGTTTCTGCGTGATTTTTCCGCGCGACCGTGTGCTGCCCCGCGACGCGGAAGTCGACAATCCGGCATGATGTCCAACATGAATACACCGCCTCGCCGACGCTCGCAGCGCAAGCCCATCGAAGCCGAAAAAACCGCCACTTCCCGCAAGGACGCCGAGGATTTCAACGATCCCGCGCACTTCATCAATCGCGAGTTGTCGCAGATCGAGTTCAACTTCCGTGTGTTGGCGCAGGCACAGGATGAGCGCTTGCCGCTGCTGGAGCGGCTCAAGTACCTGTGCATTTCCTGCACAAATCTGGACGAGTTCTTCGAGATTCGCGTCGCAGCGATCCGACACCAGCTCGCCTTCGGTGGTCATGGTGGTTCGGATGGCACGCCGCCGGGGCAGGCGCTGGAGCATATTCATCAACGTGCCTGCGAACTGGTCGAGGCGCAGTACGCCTACTGGAATGGCGTGTTGCGACCCGGCTTGGACAAAGCGGGAATCCGCATCCTGGTGAGGGACGCCTGGAACGCCAAGCAACGGCGCTGGCTGAAGCAGTACTTCGACACCGAAGTCGTGCCGGTACTGTCGCCACTGGCAGTCGACCCTTCGCACCCGTTCCCGCGCATTCTCAACAAGAGCCTCAATCTCGCGGTGCTTCTGAAGGGCAAGGATGCCTTTGGGCGGGAGGGCGGCATGGCCTTGGTGCGAGCGCCGCGCTCACTGCCACGGATCATCCATCTGCCACCGGAGTTGTCCGGTCGCCCGCATGATTTCGTGCTGTTGTCAGCAGTGCTGTCGGCGTTCGTCGAAGACATTTTTCCTGGCATGCAGGTCAAAGGTGCCTATCAGTTCCGCGTGACCCGCAATTCCGAGCTGTTCGTCGACGAAGACGAAGTGGAAAACCTGGCCCACGCGCTGCGTGATGAGTTGGCGGGACGTGGCTACTCGCATCCGGTGCGATTGGAGATCGCCGAAGCCTGCCCGAAGGCCCTCGTCAAGACCCTGCTGAAACACTTCGATCTGCCCGAAAACGCGGTCTATCGCATCAATGGGCCGGTTAATCTGAATCGCGTGATCGCGGTCTACGACATGGTGGATCGCCCCGAACTGAAGTTCCCCGCCTACAAGCCGCGAGTGCATCCGCCAGTGGCCAGCGAGGACCTGTTCGAGCACATCCGTCGGGAAGACGTCCTGCTGCACCATCCGTTCGACAGCTTCAACGTCATCATCGATCTGGTGAAGGAAGCCAGTGTCGATCCCAACGTGCTGGCCATCAAGCAGACTTTGTACCGTACGGGACATCAGTCACCGCTGGTCAATGCGCTGATCGAGGCGGCGCGCAATGGCAAGGATGTGACCGTGGTCATCGAGCTGCGCGCACGTTTCGACGAGGAAGCGAACCTGCGTCTGGCGGATCGACTGCAGGAGGCCGGTGTGCAAGTGGTGTATGGCGTGGTCGGTTACAAGACGCACGCCAAGATGCTGCTGATCGTGCGACGCGAGGGCCGTGTGCTGCAGCGTTACGTGCATCTGGGTACCGGCAATTACCACTCGGGTACCGCGCGGCTGTATACCGACATCGGTTTGCTCACCGCCAATGCCGAGATCGGTGACGACGTGCATCTGATGTTCACCCAGATGTCCGGCCTGTCGCCCGCGATCAAGCTGAAACGGTTGCTGCAATCGCCCTTCACCCTGCACAAGGCCCTGCTGAGCAAGATCAAGCGGGAGGCCGACAACGCGCGTGTTGGCAAGCCCGCGTCGATTGTCGCCAAGCTCAATGCGATCAACGAGCCGCAGGTGATTCGTGCGCTGTACGCGGCGTCTTGCGCGGGCGTGCAGATCGATCTGATTGTGCGCGGTGCCTGTTGCCTGCGACCTGGTGTGCCGGGGGTCTCGGAGAACATCCGGGTGCGCTCGGTGGTGGGGCGTTTCCTGGAACACAGTCGCGTCTACTGGTTCGCCAATGACGGATCGCCCGAGTTGTTCTGCTCCAGTGCCGACTGGATGGAACGCAACTTGCTGCGGCGTATCGAGACCTGTTTTCCGATTCTTGATGCGCAGCTCGCGGCGCGAGTTCGCGACGAGGATCTGAGCAACTATCTGGCCGACAACACGCAGGCATGGCGCCTTGAGACGGATGGTCGCTATGTGCGCGTCACACCCGGAGAAGATGAGATGCCGCACTCCGCCCAACAGTCCTTGCTCGCGTTGCTTTGTCATTGACCATGCCGATCAACAAGCCTTTGGAAGACGGCGAGCTGCTGGCAGCCATTGATCTGGGTTCGAACAGCTTTCACATGGTGGTGGCGCGTTACACACTCGGGCAATTGCGTGTGGTGGATCGTCTGCGCGAAACCGTTCGGATGGCCTCTGGTCTGAGCGCGCGTGGTGATCTGTCTGGCGATGCGATGTCGCGTGCGCTGGAATGCCTCGGTCGAATGGGCCAGCGATTGCGTGGCTTGCCGCACAACCGGGTGCGTGCGATCGCCACCAATACGGTGCGTCAGTTGCGTAGTCCGGCCTCCTTCCTGATTCCCGGCGAAACCGCGCTCGGGCATCGGATCGAAGTGGTTTCAGGACGCGAAGAGGCGCGTTTGATCTATCTGGGCGTGGCGAATGGACTGCCACCCAAACAGACCCGTCGTCTGGTGATTGATGTGGGTGGCGGCTCCACCGAATTCATCATCGGCGAAGGTTTCGAGCCGCTGGAGCGCGAGAGCCTGCAGATGGGCTGTATCGCCAGCACGCGGCGTTTTTTCCCCAGCGGCAAACTGTCGCGGAAAAAGTGGCGTGACGCACTGACCGAGATTTCCGCCGAGTTCCAGCAGTTCACCTCGACTTACCGGGCGCGCGGCTGGCGCGAAGTGATCGGGTCCTCGGGCACCGCCAAGGCCATCGGGGGAATTTGCAAGGAGCTGAAGATTTCGCGTGGCGAGGTCACGGCGGCGGGCATTGCCGACATTCGCGAGCGATTGCTGGCCTTCGATGACGTCAACGATGTCGAGTTGCCCGGACTCAGTGATGACCGGCGCACGGTCATGGCGGGTGGGCTCTTGGTGATGGAGGCCTGCTTCAATGAGCTGGGCATCGAGCGCATGCAGATCGCCCAGACCGCGATGCGCGAAGGGGTTCTGTACGACATGTTGGGGCGCGCCGAACAGCGCGATCCGCGTGATGGTTCAATTGCCGCCCTGGCCAAGCGCTATGGTGTCGATGCGGAGCACGCCGCGCGCGTCGAGGCCACCGTACAGCAGTTGTTCGAGCAAGTCTCCGGCGTTTGGCATCTGGATGAAACCGACCAGCTCAGCCTGATGTGGGCGGCACGTATCCACGAAATCGGCCTGACCATCGCGCACAGTCAGCACCATGTGCATGGCGCCTACCTGATCGAGAACTCGGACATCGCCGGATTCTCGACGCAGGAGCAGCGGTTCCTCGGTGTGCTTTTGCGCGCGCAGCGACGCAATCTGCCCAAGGTCGCTCTGAACGCGGTGGACAGTCGGGACGCGCAACGTGTTCTCCGGTGTGTCGTGCTCCTGCGCCTCGGCGTGCTGCTCAATCGCAGCCACGACCCGGCCAGCATGCCGCCCGACTTGCGCGGTGAGGCCACGGAAAAGGGCTTGGCACTGAGTCTGCCGAAATCCTGGCTCGATCAGCGGCCATTGTCGCGTGAGGATCTGCAGACCGAGCGAGCACTGTTGGCGCAGGCCGGGTTTGATCTGGCTCTGTGAGCCGATGCAGACGGCCACTGTCGACATGACCTGTGTCCAATTGCGCGCGGGCGGTCGACGGTCGCACACTGCGCGGCGTGATTTTCCACGATGATCAGGTATCTCTATGCGACGTTTACTGCTTCCGCTGCTGCTGTGTGCGGCCCTTCCCGTGATGGCCGCTGAAACGGTCGAGACCGCGCCGTTCACCCTGGTCATTCACGGCGGTGCGGGCGCGCCAGGGCGTGGCAATCTGGATGCGGAAACCGAAGCGGCGGTGCGTGCCGCGCTGAATCAAGCACTGGACGCGGGTGCCAACATCCTCAGTGCGGGCGGAAACAGTCTGGACGCGGTGTCTGCCGCCGTGCAGGTGCTGGAAAACTCGCCGCACTTCAATGCAGGCAAGGGTGCGGTGTTCACGGCAGACGGCATCAACGAACTCGATGCCTCGATCATGTATGGACCGACCCGCGCGGCAGGTGCGGTGGCAGGACTGCATCGCGTCAAGAATCCGATCACCCTGGCGCGTGCCGTGATGGAGCACTCCGAGCACGTCATGATGATCGGCGACGGCGCGGAGAAGTTCGCCGAATCGCAGGGGATCGAACTGGTCGATCCCAGCTATTTCCGCACCGACTATCGCTGGCAGCAGTTGCAGAAAGTCAAAGCCGATGAGGCAGCACAGGCCTTCATTCCGCCGTCGACCTATTTTGGTACGGTGGGCGCGGTGGCGCGCGATCAACAGGGCCATCTGGCGGCAGCGACCTCCACCGGNNTATGCGGATAGTCGTTGCGCCGTTTCGGCCACCGGCTGGGGCGAATTCTTCATCCGCTTGAACGTGGCGCACGACATCTGTGCTCGCGTCGCCTACGCTCAACAGCCGCTACGCGCGGCGGCGGATGCCGTGATCATGAAGGACGTGCCCGAAATGGGTGGCGACGGCGGCATCATTGCCGTCGATGCGAACGGCGAGTTGACCATGCCCTTCAATACCGTCGGCATGTACCGCGCCTGGATCAAACCCGACGGCACCCGCGGCGTTGCCATCTTCGCCGACGAAGCCGACCCCGATCAGCGTGTCAACGCCGCTGCCGTGGAACCGGCAAAGGCGCATTGAGCGGCGCAGGTAAGACCGCATGAGTCACCTCGCCGAGCCCAAGGTTCTGTTTGTCTGCATGGGTAACATCTGCCGTTCGCCCTTGGCAGAGGGCATTGCGCGTGCACATGCGGTGCGGCGTGGGATTCGGGTGTTCGTTGATTCGGCAGGCACCGAGGCTTATCACGTCGGTGAGCCGCCGGATGCGCGTGCTCGGCGTGTGGCAAGGGCGCGCGCAACGCCGATTGACGGGCAACGTGCGCGGCAGGTGCAGGCGTCGGATTTCGCGAGGTTCGATTGGATATTCGCCGCAGATCAGCGCACGCTGGACGACTTGCTGCGACGTCAGCCCGGCAGTTCGGAGGCACGAGTCCAGCTCTTGTTGGCCGGATTAGGCTTGCGTGGGGATGAGGCGGTGCCGGATCCGTATTACGATGACTACGCTGCATTCGAATATGTTTACGAGCTGCTTGATGAAGCGATGCCGCTGTTGTTGGACCGGATTGGCGGCAAGGTCTAGCGAAGCAGTCCTGCGCGGGTGACGCGCTTGCGTTTCTGGAGTAGAGCCGATGATTACCGGTGCCTTTGCGCCTGATTTTCACAGCAGTCTGGAATGGTTGAACTCGGCGCCGCAGTCTTTGCGTGAGCACCGAGGTCGCGCGGTGGTGATCGTTTTTTTCTCGCTGGGCTCGGCGTATTGCCAGAACGTGCTGGATGAGTTGCGTCAGTTGCAGCAGAAATATGCCGATGGCTTGAGTGTGCTGGGTGTGCACACTCCGAAATTTGATGCCGAGCGCGATGCCAAAGTGGTGCTCAAGGGCATCAATCGCCTGACTGTGCGCTTCCCCGTCGTCAACGATCCGAATTTTGTGACGTGGCAACACTATGGCGTCAGTGTGTGGCCGACGGTGATGCTGCTGGATGCTGAAGGTAAGGTGGTCGAGGCACTGGTCGGGGATTCACCGAAAGAGCGATTGGACGTGTTGATCGAGCAAGTGCTTGATCGAGCGGGTGAGGCGGATCTGAGGGTCTACGACGCGGTGGCCTATGCTTCCAAACAGGAGTCCGGTCTGCCCCTGGCATTTCCCTGTGGCCTCGCAGCGAATGATCGCCATTTGTACGTCAGTGATACCGGACACAACCGGATCCTCGAGTGCACCCACGAGGGCCGTGTGCTTCGGCAGTTCGGTGCTGGCAGCGCGGGGTTCATTGATGGTGGACTGGCCGATGCCTGCTTCAATCTGCCGCGTGGTCTGGCTTTGTGGAAAGACGCGTTGTATGTCGCCGATACCGGCAACCATGCACTTCGCAAAATCAGTTTGATGGACGGTGATGTCGAGACGCTGGCAGGCAATGGCAAGTCCGGCTTGCGTCCTGAAGAGGATGTCGTTGACCCGCGTCTGATCAGCTTGAACGCGCCGTGGTCGGTCGCATCGGCCTTCGATAAACTCTATGTGGCGATGGCGGGTTGGCACCAGATCTGGGAGTTTGACCTGGGGCGTGGCGCCTTCCGGCCGCTGGTCGGCAATGGCGAAATGGGGTTGAACGATGGTGAGGCATTGACCTCCACGTTCGCTCAACCAGCCGGTATGGCGCTGGCGCAGCAGACGCTGTTCGTCGCCGATGCCGCCAGCAGTTCGATTCGCGGGGTGCAGTTGGGCTCTGGCAAGGTGCAGACACTGGTGGGTGCCGGGCTGTATGAGTTTGGTAACACCAACGGGGCGCTGCGGGTGGCGCGTCTGCAGTTTCCGATGGCGATTGCGCTGGACCCGCGCACGCCGCAGTTGTGGATTGCCGACACCTACAACGGCGCGCTCAAGCTGTTGAATCCGGTGTCTCGCGAGGTCAAGACGCACGACCTGACCTATCGATTGCATCAACCGGCCGCATTGGCGGTCAATCGATCCAGTCTGTGGTTGGCGAATACCGATGCCCATGAAGTATTGCGAATGGACTTTGACGGCAGCACGCCGCGTCGCCTAGCTATCGGGGAATGAGTGAGCAGGCCGCCGCCTTTGACGGCAAGGAATTCTGCCGTCGCCTGACCCTGTCGCCCGGCGTCTATCGGATGTTGGG
>DEHW01000139.1 GCA_002352135.1 Lysobacterales bacterium UBA2790 | reverse complement strand
GGAACGCTCGCTCACCCACTGCTGGCGATCCTGCCTCTGGTTCTGGTCGGCGTATCGAACAAGCTGTTCACACTGTGGATTCCGGGCTTGTATGGCAGCAGTCATTCCTTCGTCCCTGCGGTGATCGGCAATCCGGCGCCGGTGGTTCAGGAAGTCGCGAAAATCGCCGCGATCTGGGCGGTCGAAGGTGCCTTGCTGGTCGGCATCGTCAGCGTGCTGCTGTTCGCTTGGGTACGCGTCAAGGCGGCGTTCGCGGAGGGCTCGAAGTCGGCGGTGTCCGGCGCGATGCTGGCCTCGATGAATACCGCTTCGGAATACGGTTTCGGTGCCATCATTGCGGCCTTGCCGGGCTTCCTGTGGGTGGCGAACGCGCTGTCGGCGATTCCCAACCCATTGATCAACGAAGCGGTGACTGTCACAGCGTTGGCGGGCATCACCGGCTCTGCGTCCGGCGGCATGAGCATCGCCCTGGCGGCGATGGCCGAGACCTTCATTGCCAATGCCAACGCCGCCGGTATCCCGATGGAAGTGCTGCATCGTGTTGCCTCGATGGCCTCGGGCGGCATGGATACCTTGCCGCACAACGGAGCCGTGATCACCTTGTTGGCAGTGACCGGTCTCACCCATCGTCAGGCCTACAAAGACATCTTCGCGATTACGATGGTCAAGACCATGGCGGTGTTCGTGATCATCGGCGTGTTCTATCTGACTGGCTGGGTGTAAACGATCAGCCACCTGTCCGATGGCGCATCACCCCGAGCGCAACAGGCTCAACAGGCTGCGCAGTGGCAGAACCACCTGTTTGAGCGCTTCCGCACTCCAGCCCAATAGACGTTTCTGATCGATGCCAGACAGGCTGGACAACACATCCGTCGCACGAGTGCCCTGTTGACCGGGCAACTGGCACATCGCCTTGGTGCGCTGGCCGACCAACCAGGTGCTGGCGACGGCGGCAAGAATGTCCGCCGCGATGGCCGCCGTTGGCAGTGTGCGCCCCAGGGTGGCAACCAAGCCGCTGTTGCCGAGCGGGCGCAGAAGGGCGTCGAGCGTGCGCTGGGACAGTTGCTGCGTGCCAACCTGCGCGGTGCGCGCCAGCAGAGCGACAGCGGCTTGTTCGCGAAGCGTGAACTGCGCTTCCGATTGCGCCAGGACGTCGCGGATCAGCGCGTCCTGAATCTGTTTGACACTGAGTTTGTCGGTGAAGATCGACAGCACCGAGGGCGCGACCCAGCCCAGAACCGGAATCCGTGCGCCCAGACTGCTGACTGCCGCCGCAGTGCCTGCGCGGATACAGGCTGCGCGCAACAGGCTTTCATAGCTGGTGGCGGCGTCGGGCGTGCTGGACGAGGTATCAGGACGCGCACGTCGTGTCGGCGACTTGCGCGTGCTGCGGGAAGATCGGCCTGATTCACGATTGTCCTCGGTCTCGTTCGCTTCCGTTTTGACGGAGCGTGATCGACGAGGAGCCTTGACGGTAGATCGGGTGCGGGACATGACGGTGGCCTGCTAGGGCGGAGACGGTTGGCCCGAACGAGCCGTGGGCTTATCCTCTGCGCCCTTTTCTCCGGTGGCAAGCATGGACTACGAGCGCTATGACCGCGTGCGCGCGGTGACCTGGAATGACGAGGCGCTGGATCTGCTGGATCAGCGCGTGCTGCCAATGCAGCAGGCGCGCGTGATCTGCCATGACGTCGGGCGAGTTGCCCAGGCGATCTTCGATCTGGTGGTGCGTGGCGCGCCTGCCATTGGCATCGCGGCGGCGTGGGGACTCGTACTGGCATCGCGGCAGATTCAAGCCAAGAACGGGCCGGAAGCACGCGTTGCCTTGGCCGATGCGACGAATACACTGAATGCTGCGCGGCCCACTGCCGTCAATCTGGCTTGGGCGCTGCGCCGCATGAATGCGGTGCTGGCCAACGCGGGCGACGACTGGCGCGTGATGCTCGCCAACGAAGCCGCCGCCATCGAGCAGGAAGATCTGGCGGCCAATCGGCATATGGGGCGACTCGGCGCAGCGCTGATCGAGCCGGGCAGCGGCGTGCTGACCCATTGCAACACCGGCTCGTTGGCGACTTCGGGCTTTGGTACTGCCTTGGGGGTGATTCGCGCGGGGGTTGCCGAAGGTCGCGTCGCGCGCGTCTTTGCAGGCGAAACCCGGCCCTGGTTGCAGGGAGCCAGACTGACCGTTTGGGAACTGTTGCAGGACGGCATTCCCGCCACCTTGATCGCGGATGCCGCTGCCGCGCATCTGATGTCCACCGGCCAAGTGCAATGGGTGATCGTCGGTGCAGATCGCATCACCGCCAATGGCGATGTTGCCAACAAGATTGGCACGTATGCACTTGCCATTGCCGCGCGCTACCACGGGGTGAAATTCATGGTGGTGGCCCCCTCGTCCACCGTCGACATGCACACCGCAACCGGTGCGGAGATCGAGATCGAACAGCGCAACGAAGCGGAATTGCTGGGCTACGGCGGACAACGCACCGTCGCCGAAGGCGTCCGCGCCTGGAATCCGGTGTTCGACGTGACTCCCGCCGCACTGATCGATGCCATCGTCACCGAACGCGGTGTGGTTTTGCAGCCGAATGCCCAACGTATGGCCGACGCGTGGTCTGGTGCCGACGCGTAGTTGTTCAGCACACGAGTCAAATCACCCTTGTCATTGGGCCGTGGTGGAAATCGGCAGCGATTGACATCGGCGCTCCAGTAAACTGCCCGCCAAACATTCTTTCGTGAGTTTCCCCATGGGCCCATCGCCCCGAATTGCCGTGCTGGTGCCGTGTTACAACGAGGCCATTACCGTTGCCAAAGTGGTGGCTGACTTTCGCGCGGCCTTGCCCGACGCGGAAATCTGCGTGTTCGACAACAACTCGCGTGACGAGACCGCGTCCATTGCGCGTGCCGCCGGGGCGCGGGTGCAGCATGTCGGCTTGCAGGGCAAAGGGCATGTAGTGCGTCGTCTGTTTGCGGATATTGAGGCCGACATTTACGTGATGGTCGATGGGGACGACACCTACCACGCCGCCAGTGCGCCTGCGCTCGTGCAGTGTCTGCGTGAAGGCCACCACGATATGGTGGTGGCAGTTCGGCACCACGAAGCCGCCGAGGCCTATCGCGCTGGTCATGTCTGGGGCAATCGCATGCTGACCGGCTTCCTGAGCTGGTTGTTCGGGCGCCCCTGTCAGGACATCCTCTCGGGCTATCGCGCTTTCTCACGCCGCTTTGCCAAATCCTTCCCGGTGCTGACCGCCGGTTTCGAAATCGAAACCGAACTCACCGTGCATGCCTTGGAATTGAAGATGTCGGTCGGCGAACTGGACACGCCCTACAAGGAGCGCCCCGAAGGCAGTTTCAGCAAGCTCAGCACCTACAAAGATGGCTTCCGAATTCTGAAGACCATGCTGCGCCTGTTCAGTGCGGAGCGACCCTTGGCCTTCTTCGGCGGGATCGCGGTCGTGATGGCGCTGGCAGGCGGAATCCTTGGCATTCCGGTCATTCTGGAGTTTCTGCACAGCGGTCTGGTGCCGCGATTCCCGACCGCGATTCTGTCCACCGGTTTGATGATTCTGGCCGCGCTGTCGGGATTTGCCGGCTTGATTCTGGACACCGTCACGCGCGGTCGACGCGAACTGAAAATGCTCGCCTA
>DEHW01000116.1 GCA_002352135.1 Lysobacterales bacterium UBA2790 | reverse complement strand
AGGCTCAGCGAGTCCTTGGATCAATGGCGGCATGGCGAGACCTGTTCATCACGATGGCATCGCACGTTGCGCTGAACCAGTTGAAGAATGCGCGAACACGCCCTTGTCGGGACTCGCAATCGCATCACACCGCAGCGGTCGCGTCATCCACGATCCGCCCATCGCGCATCCACAAGGTGCGTTGCGCGATGGCGGCCGCCGCCTGCGGGTCGTGGGTGATGAACAACAAGGCAAGCCCTCTATCCGCCTGCAGTGATTGCAGCAGTTGCAACAGGTGTTGCCGATGGATGGCATCCAGCGCGGACACGGCTTCATCGCAAACCAGCACGGCGGGTTGCAGCGTCAACGCCCGTGCGATGGCGATGCGTTGACGTTGNNGGATCGAGTGAGGCAAACGGGTCTTGAAACACCATCTGCACGCAGCGCCGCTGCGCGCGCGTCCAGCGTTCTCCCAGCACGTCGCCATCCAGTCGAATCTCGCCACGACGCTCGCCGCCATGCAGTCCAAGCAGGGCGCGAACCAGGCTGCTCTTGCCACTGCCGGAGCGACCCAGCAACGCCAGACATTCACCGCGATGCAGTTGCAGCGAGATGTCCTGCAAGGCGAAACCGGATTGGCCCGGATAGCGCAGACTCATATTGAGTGCCTGCAGGGTCGGTCCTGCTTCGATGGCGGCAACTGGCAGAGGTCGAAGACCACGCAGTTCGGTGGCGTCCAGCAGGGCATGCCCATAGGCGCTGAGCGGAGCGCAGAAGAAGTCAGCGCAGGCTTGCGTCTCAACGACGCGTCCTTGCTTGAGGACGAGCACTCGACTGGCAATGGCCTGCATTTCCTGCAGATCATGGCCGATGAACAACACAGCCAGGCCGTGTTCGCGGCGCAGTCGATCCAGCAGATCGAGAATGCCACGCCGGGTTTCACTGTCGAGCGCGCTGGTGGCCTCGTCGCAGATCAGCACGCAAGGTTCCGCAGCCAGCGCCAGCGCCAGCATCACCCGTTGCCGCTGGCCGCCGGACAGTTCGTGCGGAAAGGCGCGATCAATATGGGTCAGATGGGCCAGATCGACTTGCTGCAGAGCACGTTGCCAGTCAACCGACTGCGCGGGCAGGCCATGTTGATGTCGCACCTCGCGCCATTGCGCGGCAATGCGGCGTAGCGGATGCAGACTGGCCAGTGGATCCTGAAACACCAACCCGATCCGCCGTCCACGCCAGCGCGCCAGAACGCCAGCGTCATCCAGCGCGGCTTGCTCGCCGTCGAGCGCGATCCTGCCATTTGCCAGCAGGCCTTGCGGCAACAGGCCGCACAAAGCCAGCGCAGTGAGACTCTTGCCCGAGCCGGATTCACCCATCACGCCGAGACACTCGCCAGCGGCGACGTCGAAGGGCAACGGGCCGATCTGTCCACCGTTCGGCAGTGCGATGCACAGATCGCGCACCTGCAGCAGGGCGGAAGCATCAGGTTGGCTCAATGGCGCGGCGGCATCGTCTGCGGGTGCCTCGGGTTCGGCAATTCGATCACTCGTCAGCGCCTGCAGACGCGGGTCCAGCGCATCGCGCAGGGCATCGCCCAGATGCTGGAACAAGGCCAGAGTCAGTGCCAGCAGACTGGCCGGAAACAGCAAAGTCCAAGGCGCGAAATCGAGTTCCTGCGCGCCCTCACTGAGCAAGCCACCAAGTCCGCTGGCGGGCTCCTCCAAACCGAGCCCGAGAAAGCCGAGAAAGCTCTCGATCAGGATCGCGTTCGCCGCGATCACGCCCGCATACACGAGGGCCAGCGGCAGCAGATTCGGCAGCAGATGATCACGCAGCAGTGCAAACGTACCCGCACCCGCCATGCGTGCCGCCAACACGAAAGGCAGCTCGCGCAGACGAGCGGCTTCTGCCCGGACCAAGCGCGCCAGATCGATCCATGCATAACCTCCAATCGCCAGCAGGAGCAGCCACAGCGAGCGATCAAACAAGGCCAGCAGCAGCACCACGATCAGCAGAAAGGGCAGAGCGGAAACCACATCCAGCGCACGCATCAGCAGGCGCTCGCGACGCCCGCCCCAGAGACCCGCCGCCGCGCCATAGACCAGGCCGATCAGCAGCGCCAAGCCCGTCGCCAGCACACCGATCAGCAGCGACATGCGCAGTCCCAGCAGACTGCGCACCAGCACATCGCGACCGATGGCATCAGTGCCAAACCAGTGCGCCCACGAGGGCGCTTGCGAGGGCGCATCCCAATCCGGACGCCACGCCCGATCCGCACCCGCCCATTCGGGGCCGATGAGACTGATCAGCGCCAACAACAGCAAGCCCCACAGCAAACGCCGGACATGGCTTGGCAGGGCGGCGAGGCGGGCGAACGGTGCGGAGAACATGCCGCACAGGATACGGGCGGCTTGCTTCGGCGGGTGGCGATGAGCGCGATCAAAACGCAATGAGGTTGCGCACGCCTACACTATGCCCCTGTTGGCACAGTATTCCGGAGTGACCCGATGAGCTTCCCGAACACCCGTTTGCGGCGCATGCGGCGCGATGATTTTTCGCGTCGACTGATGCGCGAGCATGTATTGACAGCGGATGACCTGATCCTGCCGACCTTTGTGCTGGAAGGCAGTGGGCAACGCGAGGACATCGCCTCGATGCCCGGCGTGCAGCGACTGTCGATCGATCTGCTGTTGGAACTGGCGGCGGAAGCAGTGGAACTGGGCATTCCGGCGCTGGCGCTGTTTCCGGTCACGCCCGCGTCGGCGAAGTCGCTGGACGCGGCGGAGGCCTTCAATCCCGACGGTCTGGCACAACGCGCCGTCCGCGCACTGAAGGCGCGGTTTCCACAACTGGGTGTGATCACCGATGTCGCGCTCGATCCGTTCACCACGCATGGGCAGGATGGCCTGATCGATGCCAGTGGCTACGTGATGAATGACGAGACCATCGCGGTGCTGGTCAAACAGGCGCTGTCGCATGCCGAAGCCGGTGCCGATGTCGTCGCACCTTCCGACATGATGGATGGCCGCATTGGCGCGATTCGCGCGGCGCTGGAAGCGGCCGGGCACATTCACACGCGCATCCTCGCCTATTCCGCCAAGTACGCCAGCGCCTTCTATGGCCCGTTCCGTGATGCGGTGGGTAGCGCGGGAAATCTTGGCAAGGGCAACAAGTACACCTATCAGATGGACCCGGCCAACGCCGACGAAGCCCTGCGCGAAGTCGAACTTGATCTCGCCGAAGGCGCCGACATGGTGATGGTCAAGCCGGGCATGCCGTACCTTGATGTCGTGCAGCGCGTGAAGGCACGTTTCGGCGCACCGACCTTCGTCTATCAGGTCAGTGGCGAGTACGCGATGCTCAAGGCCGCCGCACAGAACGGTTGGCTGGACGAGCGCGCCGTGGTGCTGGAATCGCTGCTCGGCTTCAAGCGCGCGGGCGCGGATGCCATCTTGTCCTACTACGCGTTGGCCGCCGCGCGCTGGCTGCGAGACAGTCACTGATCCCGTACATTCACCGTTTCCAGGCCCTGCGGCCAAGCCCCTGTTGAGGAATGACCATGCGTCAGCATTTCGCCGTGTTCGGCCAGCCCATCGCGCACTCCCTGTCACCGTTCATCCACGCCGAGTTCGGCAAGCAATGCGGCATCGAGCTGGACTACGTCGCCATCGAAGCCTCGCCCGAGGACTTCGCGACCGCCGTGGCGGCCTTCCGCGCTGCCGGTGGACGCGGGGCCAACATCACCCTGCCGCACAAACAGGCGGCCTACGCGCTGTGCAAGGAAGTCAGCGAATACGCCTTCAACGTCGGTGCGGTGAATACCCTGATGTGGCAGGACGATGGCTGGATGGGCTGCAACACCGACGGTGTCGGCCTGATCGTCGACCTCACCGAGCGCGAACGCCTCGACCTGCGTGGGCGTCGCTGCCTGATGCTGGGAGCCGGCGGTGCGGCACGCGGCGTCGTGCCCGCGATGCTCGAAGCCGGGGTGGCCGAACTCATCATCGTCAATCGCACCGCCGCACGCGCCGATGAGCTGGTCGACGCCGTTGGCGTGCCGGATCGGGTCAAGTCACGCTACTGGGAAGACCTTGGCGCGCTGGGCGACTTCGAACTGATCATCAACGCCACCGCCGCAGGGCATCAGACCACCGTGATGGATCTGCCGTTCTCCTTGCTGTCGCCACGTTGTCTGGCGGTGGACCTGAGCTATGGCAAAGCCGCCATTCCTTTNNGCCGAGAGCTTCCTGCGCTGGCATGGCGTGCGCCCGCAAACCGATGAGGTCTACGCCACCCTGCGCGCCCGACAGGACGCGTTGATCAGCGCCGACTGACTCCTGCCGCATGGACTGCCGAACCGGCTGCGCCGCCTGCTGCATCGCGCCGAGCATCAGCAGTCCAATCCCAGGCATGCCCCACGGCAAACCCGCGGGCATGCCTTGCATCCAGCTCGACGAACAACTCCGCTGCCGAATCTTCGGTCAACCCGACCGCCCCGCCGTTTGCGCCTCCCTGCGTCCCAGTCCCGACATGTGCGGCATCGACCGTGACGCGGCGATGGCGATGTTGAGTCGACTGGAGGCGTTGACGGGGTGATGTCTGATCTTGTCCCGCATGGTTACCTCCTGTTGTGAGGGCGCGCAGCAGAGGCAGGTGGCGACGCCCTTGCGGATGGTCTCGAGTGGTCATTGCACTCGTTGGCAGGCCAGCGTGTCGAACTGCGTAGTGAGGTGAGTCGCCTCCAAGCGTGAGGCCGACCTCACGCTGACGACAGCGAGGAACACTCATGCATCTCGACGCAAAAACTGATTTCACTGAAGCGCTTCAGTTGGCGATGGCCGAAAAGGTCAGCGTTGACGTTTACCTGCGCGGTGGTCACACGTTCAAGGGGCGTGTTTCCAGTGTTTCGGCGCACAGTCTCGTCATCGACCCGATTGCGGGGAAGGACTTCTTCGGGGCGCAAATCAGGCTGGCGGATATCGTGGCGCTGTCGGTGCAGATCCGAAAAGTCTGACATCGCAGTTGCGTCATAGCTTGCCTTTGGGCCAGCGGCCAGTGCGTGTTTAGCGGCCGGGCCGACCGTGACGTCTGCGCGCGGTACGCGTGCGATCATGTGCGCCTGCGATCTGGAGCCCGAGTCATGAGTGATAGCGTGAGTGCATCTGTTGTCGATCTGGCGACTCTGTCTGCCGAAGACTTTGAAACGCTGGCCGGACAGATCATTCGAGTTCATGCGGCAGATGGCGCGCTCGATTGTGTGCTGGAAAGTGTGCAACGCAATCCGTTTCCCAGCGGTCGCGCGCAGGGCGGATTTTCGTTGCAACTACTCGGACCCCTGGCGCCCGCGTTCCAGCAAGGACAGCACCAATTCGATCACCCGCAGCTCGGGCCGCTGGTGCTGTTTCTGACGCCGACGGCGCGCGAAGCGCAGGGCATGCGCTACGAGATCATCTTCAACTGAGTGTGGCTGTCGGGCGGGTGCGATGTAGCGATGGGCTGCCATTGGCTTTTGACAGATTGCCTCATCATTGATTGCTCAAAGCCACATCCCGCGTAGACGTGGAATGTGGCTTTGAGCCCGCCATGCAGACCGAGGACGCCATATTCAGGCGCAATCACTCAGCCGAGACGCCGCCGTGGCCTTACCCGAATCGCTTCAAGACCAGACTGGCGTTGGTGCCGCCGAAGCCGAAGCTGTTGGACAGGACGGTGTCCAGACGAGCGGGACGGGTGGCTCGNNCCGGTCAAGGACTTGGTGGACGAGAACGGTGGCATGGCGTCGCCGAATACCTCACGCATGGCGCGCAGTTCGCTGACGTCGCCGACGGGCGTCGAGGTGCCGTGCGTGTTGATGTAGTCGATGGGCGCATCCAGTCCGGCGATGGCTTGGCGCATGCAGGCGATGGCGCCATCACCCGAGGGCGCGACCATGTCGACGCCATCCGAGCTCGCTCCGAAGCCGACCAGTTCGGCAAGGATGTTGGCACCGCGCGCCAGTGCGTGTTCGAGGCTTTCCAGCACCAGTGCACCGCCGCCGCCGCCGATCACGAAGCCGTCGCGATCCGCGTCATAGGCACGCGAGGCCAGGGTCGGTGTGTCATTGCGTTTGCTCGACAGTGCGCCCATGGCGTCGAACAACATCGCCATGCCCCAACTGCATTCTTCGCCGCCACCGGCAAAGACCACATCCTGCATGCCCCACTGGATCTGTTGTGCAGCGACGCCAATGCAATGCGCCGAGGTGGCACAGGCCGAGGAGATCGAGTAGTTCAGCCCCTTCACGCCAAACGCCGTGGACAAGCAGGCAGAGACGGTCGAACTCATGGTGCGGGTGACCTGATACGGGCCAACACGGCGAACGCCTTTCTCTCGCAGGGTGTCGGCCGATTCGATCTGGTTCGTCGGCGAGCCGCCGCCCGAGCCCATGATCAACCCGGTGCGTGGATGCGAAACCTGCGCTGTCGCCAGACCGGATTGCGCGATGGCGTCGGCAAGAGCGACGTAGGCATAGGCCGCCGCGTCACCCATGAAGCGACGCAGCTTGCGGTCGATGCGTGCTTCCAGGTCGACCTCGGGCAATCCTGCGACCTGACTGCGCAGCCCACGCTCGGCAAACTCGGGCACGAAACGGATGCCCGAACGGCCGTCGCGCAGTGCGGTGGTGACCGTGGGCAGATCATTGCCCAGGCAGGAGACGATGCCCGCTCCGGTGATGACGACTCGGCGCATGATCAGAAACTCGTGGTGTCAGTAAACAGACCGACCTTGAGGTCGGTGGCGGTATAGATCTCGCGACCATCCACCAGCATGCGGGCATCCGCGATCGCCATGTTGAGACGACGCTTGATGACGCGTTTGATGTCGATGATGTAGCTGACCAGCTTGGCGGTCGGCAGAACTTGTCCACTGAACTTGACCTCGCCCACACCCAGCGCGCGGCCCTTGCCAGGCAGCTGCTGCCAAGTGAGGAAGAAGCCGATCATCTGCCACATCGCATCCAAGCCCAGACAGCCGGGCATGACAGGATCNNAAGAACCAGAGCTCGGGATTCACATCCAACTCGGCGCGAATCTGGCCCAAGCCATGTTCGCCACCGTCGTCGCAAATATGCGTGATGCGATCAAACATCAGCATCGGCGGCAGCGGCAGGCGCGCGGATTCTGGGGTGAATAGCGTGCCCTCGCCGGAGGCGATGAGTTGTTCGCGGGTGAAGGAATCCTTCATCGACACATGCTCTCAAGTGAATCGCCACGCGGCGACTTGAGGATTATCCGGTAAACCTTGCGCCAGCGAATCTGTACGCGACCGGATGGAAGGCGTGTCGGACAGGGGCCTCCTTGCACGCTCCTTCCACTCAGCGCCGCTTGCCCTCCTGAAAGGTCGTCTCAAGCAGCACCGGCTGCCCGTCACGCAGCACCGTGGCGGTGATGGTTTCTCCGGGCTTGGATTGCATCAGCACGAACATCAG
>DEHW01000022.1 GCA_002352135.1 Lysobacterales bacterium UBA2790 | reverse complement strand
TGGCGAACCTGCTGCTGGAGGTCGCCGGTTTCGAACGCGGGCGGGTCTTCTTTACTCTCGGCGGTTCCGACGCGAACGAGCATGCGGTGAAATTCGCACGCCAAGCACATGGACTTCCGCAGGGCTGGGTGATTGCCCGTGATCGTTCCTACCACGGTGCGAGCTACGCCAGCATGGCCCTGTCAGGTGATAGCCGCACCGCAGCGCAAGTCGATGCGCAGGCATTTCGCGTTAGCCACGTTGCCCCGCCCTACGCCTATCGCTGCCCTTGGCACAGTCCAGATCCCACGACCTGTGGCGAGCGCGCTGCGGCCGCCGTCGCCGAACGTATCGATGCCTTGGGGATGCATGACGTCGCCGCGGTTTTGATGGAACCCAACGCTGGCACCAATGGAATCGTCGCGCCCGACAACTATTGGCCTGCATTGCGCGTGGCGACCCAGGAGCGACGCGTCTATCTGATTGCCGATGAAGTCATGAGCGGATTCGGGCGCTGTGGAGAGTGGTTTGCCTGGCAGCGCCATGGTCAAGATGGCGTACCGGATTTGATGACACTCGCCAAAGGCCTGACCGGTGCGCACTTACCGCTTGGCGCCGTCGTGCTCAATCAAACTGTGGCAGAGCACCTGCGATCCAAGATGCTGCTGACCGGACTCACGTACTGCGGCCATCCACTCTCCTGCGCTGCTGGCGTGGCTGCCATTCGCAGCTACCAGGAGGAGGGTCTCATCGCGCGCTCCCGTCATCTCGGCCAACAGATGTACGCGCAACTGCGGGCTATGCAGAACCGTCTGTCGCTGATCGGCGACGTCCGCGGCGGCCATGGCCTGTTTGCGGTGATCGAGTTGGTCACTGATCCCTCGACGCGCGTGCCCTTGTCGGCCTGGCCGGATATGCATCCTGGTCTGCGACGTTTGCTGCAGAGAGGGTTCGAAGCCGGCGTGTCTTTTGCAGCGCGCGGCAATCTGCTGATTCTCGCGCCGCCACTGGTGATCGAGGAAACAGCGCTCAGCGACGCGCTTGGGCTGCTGGAGAAACTGCTGCTTGAACTCGAAACAGAGCTTGCCGAAGAGACCCACCGGAGTCACGCCCGATGACTTACACACTCACCTACCTCACGATGTTCGACCCGCCAGAGTCACTGCACGAACAGTACGAGCAAGCCATGGCGCGGCAGCGCCAGCGCCTGGGAGGCCTGCATGCCCTCCATATCGATGGCCTTGACCTGCCCAGCCAGCATCTCGATCTGCGCCGCAGTCCCGTTGACCGCCGCTGGGAATTGGGCGAATTCTCGGTCGCCAGCCCCATCGATGTGACCTCTGCGGTCAGTGCCGCGCGTGCCGCTTGGCCGGCGTGGCGAGCGACGCCGGTGCCAGAACGGGTCCGACTGCTTCGGCGCGTGGCGGAATGGATGCAGGAGAGGGTCTTCGACATCGCCGCCGCGCTGACTCTGGAAGTTGGCAAGAACCGCATGGAAGCGCTTGGCGAAGCCCAGGAAACCATCGACTTCTTCCGGCTGTACGCCGATGAGTTCGAGGCTGCGGATGGCCTGGATCGCCCACTGCCGGATGATCCACTGCGTGGCTTCTCCTCCCACAATCGGAGCGTCATGCGACCTTACGGGGTTTGGGCGGTGATCTCCCCGTTCAACTTTCCTTTGGCGCTAGCGGGCGGACCGGTCGCTGCAGCACTGATTACCGGCAACACCGTGGTGCTGAAGACGGCCAGCGAGACGCCCTGGGCCGGGCGAATGCTGGCAGACTGCATTCGCGATGCCGGCTTGCCGCCGGGGGTATTCAACTACCTCAATGGTCAAGGCCCGGACATCGGGGTCGCGCTGGTCAACGACCTCCGAGTGGCGGGTATCACCTTTACGGGATCGCATACGGTCGGCATGCAGATACACCGCCATTTCTCAGGGGGCCACTATCCGCGCCCCTGCATTGCCGAGATGGGCGGCAAGAATGCCTGCATCGTCACCGCCCAGGCGGACCTGGACCGCGCCACCTTGGGCATCGTGCGCTCCGCCTTTGGTATGAGTGGCCAGAAGTGTTCGGCGCTGTCCCGTCTGTATGTCGACGCTCGTGTCGCGGACGGGTTGATCGGTCGCCTGCGTGAAGCAATGCGCGAACTGCGCATCGGCGATCCATCTCTCCGCAATGTCTGGATGGGACCGGTCACCACGTCCAAGGCCTACAACAACTTTGCTCGTTAAATCGACCAACTGTCGCGTCAGGGCGCGAAGATCATTGCTGGGGGCGAAGTGCTGCGCGAGGGCCATCTTGCGCACGGATATTTTGTGCAGCCCACACTGGCAGAGGCACCGCCCGAGCATCCGTTGTTCGCGGAAGAGATGTTCCTTCCCATCCTGATGCTGAGCAGGGTCAACAACCTGACCCAGGCGCTGCAACTCGCCAATGACTCGCCACTGGGCCTAACAGCAGGTTGCTATGGCAGCGCCTCGGACATCGCGCAGTTCCATGAACACATCGAGGCGGGCGTGACCTACGCGAACCGTCCGCAGGGCGCGACCACCGGTGCATGGCCGGGCTATCAACCCTTTGCGGGCTGGAAAGGATCCAGCACCACCGGAAAGGCGATCGCTTCGTTCTACTACCTCGCCCAGTATTTGCGCGAACAGTCCCGCACTGTGGTGGACTGATGGATGACCTTGCCACCAATTGCTGGATGTCACTGCCGGAAGCCATGCGGCGTTTCGTGCACGACGGCGACTGTGTCGCGCTGGAGGGCTTCACCCACCTCATTCCCTTCGCGGCCGGTCAGGAGCTGATCCGCCAGGGTCGGTGCGACCTGCATCTGGTTCGAATGACCCCCGATCTGATTTACGACCAGATGATTGGCATGGGCTGTGCGCGTCGGCTGAGCTTCTCGTGGGGCGGAAATCCAGGCGTCGGATCACTGCATCGACTGCGTGACGCCATCGAGCACGACTGGCCACATCCTCTGGAACTCGACGAGCACAGCCACGCAGGCATGGCTGCAGCCTACACAGCAGGTGCGTCCGGATTGCCGTTCGGTCTGTTGCGCGGCTATCAGGGGTGCGACCTACAGCAACACAATTCACGCATTGCCTCGGTGCAGTGCCCCTACACCGGCGAACGACTGGCTTGTGTGCCCGCCCTGCGTCCAGATGTGACCATTCTGCATGCGCAGTGCGCCGATGCGCTGGGCAACGTCAGTCTATCCGGCATTACCGGGGCACAGCGCGAGGCCGCCATGGCGGCCAAACGGGTGGTTGTCACGGTGGAGCAACGGGTCGCGCAACTGACGCCAGCCATGAATCAGATCGTACTTCCACATTGGATCATCGACGCAGTGGTCCTATGTCCTTTGGGCGCCTGGCCCTCGTATGCCTTGGGCCACTACGCCAGAGACAACGCTTTCTATCTGAATTGGGACGCCATCGCACGCGACCGCGAAAGTTTCTTGCACTGGATGCAACGTTACGTTCTGGACTGCAACGATCATGCAGAGATGCTGCGCCGTTTGTTCGCCAGCGGCGCTGCGGAACTCACGTCATGAACTACAGCCGCGAAGAAATGATGACCGTCGCTGCGGCACGCCAACTACGTGACGGAGAAGTCTGCTTTGTCGGCATCGGTCTGCCGAGTGCGGCGTGCAACCTCGCCCGTCTGACCCATGCACCCGATCTGGTGTTGATCTACGAGTCGGGCACCATCGGCACCCAACCCACGATCCTCCCGCTATCCATCGGCGATGGCGAGCTCGCCGAGACCGCCGACTTCATCGTCTCGCTGCCCGATGTCTTTGCTTACTACCTGCAGGCCGGAAGAGTCGATGTGGGCTTCCTTGGTGCAGCGCAGATGGATCGCTTCGGAAACCTCAACAGTACGGTGATTGGCGACTACGCACGGCCATCCACACGCCTTCCCGGTGCAGGTGGTGCACCGGAGATCGCCGCGCATGCCGGCCGCACTCTGGTGGTCATGAAGGCTTCGCCACGCAGCATGGTGGCCTCGCTGGACTTTCGCAGCAGCGCCGGCTTCCTTGACGGCGCGGACCGTCGCGCTGCGTTGGGGATGCACGGTCGCGGACCGCAGACGGTGATTACCGATGTCGGCATCTTGCGACCGCATCCAGCAACGCAGGAGTTGCAACTCGCCGCGCTGTTTCCGGGTATTACCTCCGCAGAAGCCTGCGCGGGCTTTGCCTGGCCACTGCGATTGGCCGAAGACCTCGACACATTGACTGCACCGAGCGCTCATGAACTCGCGGTACTGCGCTCGCTGCAGCGACGCAGTGCTGCCGCGCACTTGCAGCCGCGCGACCTTCCGCTGCACCGACTGGACACCTGACGATGAATACGCCCCATATCCGCATGCCACTGCCTGGTCCCAAGGCACGCGCAATGATCGAACGCGATGCGGCGGTGATATCACCGTCCTACCCGCGCGACTATCCTTTCGTGATGTCGCACGGTCGCGGCTCCGAGGTCTGGGATGTCGATGGCAACCGCTTTCTGGACTTCGCCGCGGGCATCGCGGTATGCGCGACCGGCCATGCGCATCCAAAGGTCGTCGATGCGGTGAAGTCCGCCGCCGACCGGTTCCTGCACATTTCCAGCGATTACTGGCATGAGGAAATGACCGCTCTCGGCGAGCGCATCGCGGCCATCGTACCGCTGGCCGAACCGGCCATGAGCTTTCTCTGCCAATCCGGCACCGAAGCGGTTGAAGGCGCATTGAAACTCGCACGTTACGTCACGGGTCGACCGCGCTTCATCGGCTTTTTGGGCGGCTTCCATGGCCGCACCATGGGCTCGCTGGCATTCACGTCCAGCAAGTACACCCAGCAAAAGGGATTTGCTCTGCCCTTGCCTGGCGTGACCCATGTGCCCTACCCCAACCCCTATCGACCCCTGTTCGCGGGAGCCGATCAAGGCAAAGCCACCCTCGACTATCTGCGCATGCTGTTCCAGCGTAATCTGCCGCCGAGCGAAGTGGCCGCGATGTTGATCGAGCCGATCCAGGGCGAAGGCGGCTACCTTGTACCGCCCGACGGGTTTCTGGCCGGGCTGCGCCAGCTCTGCGACGAGCACGGCATCCTGCTGATCTTCGACGAAGTGCAGTCCGGCGTGGGCCGCACCGGTCGGCATTTCGCCTGCGAACACTGGGGCGTGCAGCCCGACATCATGGCGCTTGCCAAAGGTCT
>DEHW01000137.1 GCA_002352135.1 Lysobacterales bacterium UBA2790 | reverse complement strand
ATCGAGTTCCTGCGCAATCAGGCCGTAGAGCGTGGGATAGAAGACGAAAACACGATGTGTGCGGGTGGGCCGGGGCGGCCGTTCAGTGTGGGTCCGCAGGATCAGACGCGCGGCGAGTATCTGTATTCGTTGTGGTCGAACCCGAGCTATGGGCGCTCTGCGCCGGTCGTGATGAAGTTGGCAACACAGACGTTTTGATGCGCCATCGTGGTGGTGGATCGGTTGGGGTGAAAGTGGGTTTGCAGCAGTGAATATCTTTCAGGGGTGAGAAATGCGTACTTCGTTGTTGGCGGTTGCGGTGGGATTGGGGCTCTTCGTATGCGCGGGAAGGGTGGCCGCATCGGAGTCGGCGGAATTGGCCCAACCGGTGAAAGAGCAGACCCTGACGGTCTGGGGTGGGGCGATGGACATCGCCTGGTTTGATGGTCCGATGGGCTTGCTGGGTTTGTCGGTCGAGCGGTCTGCGACCGTGAAATCCAACAGCCATCGTCCGCAGTTCGACACCGTGTCGCTGAAGCAGGATGGTGGCTTGCAGATTCGTGTCGCCGACGTCGACTTTGTTGGCTTTGAGGGCGGTCAGTTGCAGGCCAATGGTGGCTATCTGTTGAAGGCCACAGGCGGACTCTTTCCGCACGACATCGATCTGCGCAATTTCACCTTGCGCCCGCGCAAGGACAACCCATTCCAGCTTGACGTCGTGAGTGCGGACGGCAAGGCGTGGTTCTACATCGATCGCATGATGTACAAAATCGAGGGTGGAAGCGCGCCACGCATGATCGTCCGCGCGATGGACTTGCGCGTCACCGCCGAAGCGGCTGCCGCAGCGGGCCGACCGGGCATCGCGGATTACGTGGTCGCGGCGATGGAAATGGGCTCCCGGATTGCGACGGACAGCGTCGTGTTGCCGATGCCCAAAGGCAGTTCCAAGTGGCCGGGAACGCCCGCGCCGAATGGCGGTACCTACGAGGCGGACGTGTTCATGCAGTCCTTCACGGCCCAATGGATGCTGGCCTCAGGTGAAGATGGCCCCGGTGGCTCCGATGGCATCGTGGTCTACACGCCGAGTTCGACGCTGCGCAACAACCGGGCGAATGGCTCGTCGACGGCGACCATCCCCAGTGATCCCTTGGGCACCAGCGCGGCACCCTGGGCTGCCGATGTCGTTTGGAACACCAAGTTCACCTCGCCGACGGCACCCTACAACAACGATCAGCACCCCTACCTGATCTGGAACCTTTATCGCATCAACGCTGATGGCAGCATGCAGCAGATCGGCCAATCCGGGGTCAAGCACGCCTTTCTGACCATCAATGTGAGCTGCGATGAGAATCCGAGCAATGGGCACATCCTGGGGCGTGGCTGCAGCGACACCTATGGAACCGGCAACAACAACTCCACCGGGGATCTGGGGCCGCGTAATGAGATCATTCCCTCGACGGGGCAGTGGGGGCGTTGTGGTTCGGTTTACGACCGCATTGAAGCGATGACGGGAACATGCAGCGGTGGCATCGATAGCGGAGCACCATGCAGTAACTCCAATGAGCCCAGTTGCTCAACTCTTGGCTATCGAATGCGCGTTCGGGAAGGCGATCTGGATCCGGCCATCCATCTAGGGGCCAGCTATCGCTTCGAGTCCTGGTACATCGTTCGCGAGGACATCAGCATCTACAACACCATGGCCAGTCGGCCTGTCAGCATTAACTGGGCGTCGGGCCATTGGCAGTTGACCAACGGTTCACCCTTGCTTCTGGGCCCCGCTATCGACCAATGGGTCTCGCGCAACACCAGCAACCCCAATGAAAGCAGTTCCGAGTTGGCCGTCAACGAAGGCCATGCGCGTGTCGCTGTCAAGGTGACTGATCTGGGCGATGGGACGTGGCGTTACGACTACGCGGTGATGAATTTCGATTTCGCTCGCGCGGTGACCACCGGGAACGATGTTGGTGGCACTCTCAGGGTGCTGCGAAACCACGGTTTCAATCGTTTCAGCTTGGCCCTGCCTGCTTCAGCAAGCTTGATATCTTCGAAGTTCAGCGATGCGGACGACAATGCGTCAAACGAATGGACCGCACAACGAGAGGGCAATACCCTGACTTGGCAAGGGCCGAGTGATGCAGGNNTGGGTGTCGCCGAGGCAGGAACCCCTTCGGCATTCAGTGTCGATGCGCTCACTCCCAGCAGCGTGATTCCGCCGATGTTTGCCAACGGCTTCGAGGGCGCAGCGGGACGCTGAACTCGCTGACGCGTTGTCGCAGGGCCCGGTGCTTGGCGCCGGGCCCTTTCCTTTTTCATCGAAGGCATTGCAGGTACGGTGTTGGCGTTCCGTGCCGGTTTGGGCAAAACGCGGGGCTTTGCTATCCTGCGCGGCCTTTTGTAAGCCGTTTCAGCCATCGTCATGATCGAAGCCAACCCGACCCGCAACCAGATCGCCGATCTTCGCCAGCGGATTGACCTGCTCCGGGGGTTTCTTTGACTACGACCACAAGGTCGAACGTCTGGAGGAAGTGACACGCGAGCTGGAGAGTCCTGACATCTGGAACAATCCCGAGCATGCCCAGCAGCTGGGACGGGAGCGCTCACAGCTCGACAAAGTGGTCAGCGGCATCCGCGATCTGACCTCGGCCTTGAATGATGCCAACGATTTTCTCGAACTGGCTGAAATGGAAGGTGACGACGCGACCTTTCAGGCGGTCGTCGCCGATGTCGCTAAGCACACCACGGCCGTGGAGAAGCTGGAGTTCCAGCGCATGTTCTCCGGCAAGATGGACCCGGTGAATGCCTTCGTCGATATCCAGGCCGGTGCCGGTGGCACCGAAGCGCAGGACTGGGCGGAAATGCTGTTGCGCATGTACCTGCGCTGGTGCGAATCACGCGGCTGGAAGACCGAGTTGATGGAAGTCAGCGGCGGTGACGTGGCGGGTATCAAGTCGGCTACCTTCCGTGTCGAAGGCGACTACGCCTACGGCTGGCTGAAGACCGAGATCGGCGTGCATCGATTGGTGCGCAAGTCGCCGTTCGATTCGGATAATCGGCGTCATACCAGTTTCACCTCGGTGTTTGTCTCGCCCGAAGTCGATGACAACATCGATATCGAGATCAATCCGGCTGACCTGAAGACCGACGTCTATCGCTCCTCGGGCGCGGGTGGTCAGCACGTCAACAAAACCGAGTCGGCGGTGCGTATCACACATATGCCGAGCGGCATCGTGGTGGCCTGTCAAACCGAGCGCAGTCAACACAACAACCGTGATCGCGCCATGAAAATGTTGGCGGCGAAGTTGTACGAGCTTGAAATCCAGAAGCGCAACGCGGAAAAGGATGCCGTGGAAGCGACCAAGTCCGATATCGGTTGGGGTAGCCAGATTCGCAATTACGTGCTTGATCAGAGCCGCATCAAGGATCTGCGCACTGGCATCGAGCGGACCGATACCCAGAAAGTGCTGGACGGCGATCTTGATGAATTTATCGAGGGCAGCCTGAAGGCCGGATTGGAAGCCGGTTCCAAACGATCCGACGCGGTGTGATTCGCCTCGTCAACTCGCTTCACACGTGCTTTCAACCTTGCCCCTGAGCTGCCCAACGGAATGCCATGAACCATCAGCCTGACACCGCGCCCGCGACTGACGAGAACTTCCTGATCGCCGAGCGGCGCAGCAAACTGGCGGCATTGCGGGCTCAGGGGCCAGCGTTTCCCAACGATTTTCGTCGCGCGCAGTTCACTGGCGATCTGCAAACCGAGTTTGCCGATGCCGAGCAATGGACGGCGGACGCGCTGCAGGCATTGGATCGTGTTGTGCAGCTGGCTGGCCGCATCATGGCCAAGCGGGTGATGGGCAAGGCCAGCTTCGTACAATTGCAGGACGAGTCCGGGCGAATCCAGCTGTATCTCAAGGCCGATGCGCTCGGCGCCACCTACGACGCCTTCAAGTCCTGGGATATTGGCGACATCATCGCCGTGGAAGGCGGGCTGACCCGCACCAAGACCGGCGAACTGTCGATTGCCGCGACCTCGCTGCGCTTGTTGACCAAGGCGCTGCGCCCCTTGCCGGACAAGTTTCATGGCATGACCGATGTCGAACAGCGTTACCGCCAGCGCTACGTCGATCTGATCGTCAACCCCGAGGCGCGCGAGGTGTTCGTGCAGCGTTCGCGGATCATCCGGGCGATCCGTAACTGGCTGGACGAACGGCGTTTTCTGGAAGTGGAAACGCCGATGATGCATTACATTCCGGGCGGTGCCACGGCCAAGCCGTTTGTCACCCACCACAATGCACTGGACCTGCAGTTGTACCTGCGTGTGGCGCCGGAGTTGTACCTGAAGCGACTGGTGGTCGGCGGTCTGGAGCGCGTCTACGAGATCAATCGNNGAGTTCACCATGCTGGAGTTGTACGAGGCCTATGCCACCTTCCAGGAAATCATGGACTTGACGGAAGCGGTCATCCGGCACGCCTCGGAGGCTGTTTTCGGCACTACGCTGCGGCGCTGGGAAGGCGCGGAAATCGATCTGGGCCCGGCCTTCCGTCGCTGGCGCATGGATGAAGCGGTGCGCCACCACAATCCTGAAATCAGCGTGGCCGATTGTCGGGACCGTGAGGCATTGGCGGCGCATTGCGCCCGTCTCCACATCAAGATCAAAGCCGACTACGGCTGGGGGCGTTTGCTGCTGGAGATTTTCGAGAAGACGGTCGAAGGCCACCTTCTGCAGCCGACCTTCATCACGCATCACCCCGTCGAAGTCAGTCCGCTGGCGCGTGAGAGCGATAGCGAGCCGGGAATCACCGAGCGCTTCGAGCTGTTCATCCATGGTCGCGAGATCGCCAACGGCTTCTCCGAACTCAACGATGCCGAAGATCAGGCCGCGCGCTTCCAGGCGCAAGTGGCGCAGAAGGAAGGCGGCGATGACGAGGCCATGCACTTCGACGCCGACTACATCCGCGCGCTGGAATATGGGCTTGCACCGACCGGCGGATTGGGCATCGGCATCGACCGGCTGGTGATGCTGCTGACC
>DEHW01000233.1 GCA_002352135.1 Lysobacterales bacterium UBA2790 | reverse complement strand
CGCGTCGCTTCGTCGGCCAGATGACTGAGATCGAACTGCTCGAAAGGCAGGTCCATGCTCTCGACGAGACGCTGCCGGGGACGCCCCTGGGCGTCGACGAAGAACTGGGTGCGCAACGCATCGTGGCGCGCGGGCAGCGCGGCGATTGCGGTCTGCAGGACGGTTGTGTCGAGCGGTCCCTCCATTCGCGTGCAGGGCACGATGTGATAGGTCGGCTTGCCGGGCTCCAACTGTTCGGCATGCCACAGTCGGGTCTGCATCGGCGACAGCGCAACGCCCGCACGCAGGCTGAGACGCGGGATCGGTGGCAACGCCACCTGCTCGGCCTCGACNNGGCCTCGACGGCGCGCACCAGCGTGTGCAGGTCGGGCGCATCGACAATCGTGCGCAGCGGCAAACGCGTGCCGAACTCGCTTTCGATGCGCGCAGCCAGTTGCATCATCAGCAGCGAGTGACCGCCCTGCGCCACAAAAGACAGGGCCGGGTCGATGTCCTGAACCTGCAGCAGATCGCGCCACAGGTCGAGCATCCGCTCGGTCGTGCTCGACGCAGCGGATGTGGCACTGGGTGCTGCCACGGCACTGACCTGTCGCTGTGGCGGTGCATCCGGTCCACGCGGCTGGGTGCTGATCGACGGCCAGCGCGAACCCAGAGCAGCCAGTCCACACAATTGCGCGGCGGCGTCCAGCGTGTCGCAAACCAGGGCACGCAGGCTGGCTTCGCTGAACAGTGCCGCGGCACCAACCAGCACGCCTTCCATACGCTCGCGATCGGCTTTCAGCCACAAACCCACATCGTGCTCGGCACCCCGCAACGGCATCGGCCATTCGCGGACGCGCAGACCGGGCCACGCGATGTCGGCACCACTGTCCTGCTCGAACGAGAAGGTGTTCTGGAACAGCAGCGCACGACTTGGATCGCGTGGCAACGCCATTTGCTGCACCAGTTGCTCGATGGCCAGATCGGCATGGCCCAAGGCGGCGTGCAATTGGGCGGCCAAGTCACGACTGAGCTGTCCGCTGTTTTGCGAGTCCACACCGCGCAGACACAGCGGCAGGACGTGCGCGAAGAAGCCTGCCAAGGGCGACCACTCGGGCAGGTCACGACCATGCGCCAACATGCCCACCAGAACATCCCGTTGTCCCGCCCGCCGACCCAGCGTGGTGGCCCAGGCCTGCAGCCACAGCACCACGGGCGCGATCCCCAGTTGCTGGGCACGAATCTGCATCGCCTGTCGCAAGGCGGTGGGCACACTGAAGCGAATCACCTCCGCATCCGACTGCCAGTGCGATGGGCGCGGATAGTCGCAGGGCAGTGCCAGCGGTGGTGGCAAGGGCGCGATGTGCTCGCGCCAGAATTGCAGCGTCTGTCGCGTCGACGCGCTGTCACGTTGCGATCGTTGCCACAGCGCGTAGTCAATGATGGTGTGACTCGGTGGCGGCAGCTCAATGGCGCCACCGCGTTTGCCTGCAGCGTAGGCCGTGGCCAAAGCACGCCACCAAAGCGCCGTGCTGGCGCCGTCCCAGATCAGATGGTGAAACACCGCCGCCAGCACGCTGCGCTGCGCATCCAGCACGAACAAGCGCACCCGCCACAACGGCGCCTGCTGCAGATCGAAGGGCTGATCCAGCAGCGCATCCAGTGCGGCCTGCAACGACGCGGCAGAACGCGCGTGCTTGCTGAGATCGATCACCTCGAACGGCAACGCCACGGCGTCTTCGATGTGCTGCTGACCCAGACCGTCGCTACTGTCCCGCAGCGCGCTGCGCAGACTCGGCTGCTGTTGCTGTACCGCCTGCAAGGCCTGCCGCAAGGCGGCCAGATCCAGCGCACCGCGAAGTTCCAAAGCGACCGGCAGATTAGCGACGGTCTGTCCGGGCGACAGCCGTTCGGCAAACCACAGGCGTTGTTGCTGGGCGCTGAGTGGCCCCTCGTTGCGATGATTGACGGCGATGGCGCAGGCGCTGTCGACAAGTGGCGCTTGCGCACGCAGCCGCGTCGCCAGTTGGCGCGGCGTCGGTGCTTCAAACAGATCGCGCAGCCCCAGTTGCACCTGCCACTGGCGACGGATGCGCGCCGCGAGTTGCGCCGCCAGCAGCGAGTGACCACCAAGTGCGAAGAAATTGTCATCAGCGGCTACCGCCTGGTGCTGAAGCACCGCGGCCATATGCTGGCAAAGTTCCTCTACCGGATCAGGCGTTGTCTGGTGCGCAGTAGCCTCCCGCCGCGCCACCGTTGGCAAGGACTTGCGGTCGATTTTTCCACTACTCAGCAAAGGCAGTTGTTCGTGCCAACGCACCTGTTGCGGCAACATGAATTCCGGCAACCGACGCGCCAATGCGCTACGGATTTCGCCCAATCCAAGCGCAGTGCCATCCATCCTTGCGGTCAGATGGGCGACCAGTCGCACATCTTCCTCAGCGAACTTTTCCGCCACCACGACGGCCTGAGCTACCCCATCGATCTGCTCCAGTGCAGCTTCGATTTCGCCCAACTCGATACGGTATCCGCGCAGTTTGATCTGGTGATCCGCACGACCCAGATACTCGATGCTGCCATCATCCAGCCAGCGTCCAAGATCGCCAGTCCGGTACATCCTTCCGCCGGCCTGGAATGGATCATCGACAAAACGCTCAGCGCTGAGCTCGGGACGTCCGAAATAGCCAAGCCCTACTTGGACACCGGCGATCCAAAGCTCACCTATTGCGCCGACGGGGAGCAATTCCTGTTGCTCGCCAAGAACGTGCATGCGCGTGTTCGCAATCGGTCGGCCGATGGGCACGAGTGCGCGCGGATCAGCTGGTGAGCAATGCCAACACGTGACATCGACCGCCGCCTCGGTCGGCCCATACAGATTGGCCAGCCTGACCTTGGGCAGCGCTGTAAAGAAGCGCTCCACCAGCGCAAATGGCAATGCTTCTCCCGAGCACACCACCTGACGCAGTCGCGAAATGTCGCCCGCCATGTCCTGATCAAGAAACGCGCGCAGCATCGACGGTACGAAGTGCATCAGACTGACACCTTCGTCGCGCACCAGCCGCAACAGGTACTGCGCATCGCGATGGCCGTCTGGTCTTGCGATTACCAGTGTCGCGCCGTACATCAGCGGCAGGAAGAACTCCCAGACCGACACATCGAAGCTACTGGGAGTCTTCTGCAGAACGCGGTCTTCTTCGCCAAGGTGGAACTCGCGCTGCATCCAGAGTAGGCGATTGACGATGCCGCGATGGGCGTTGGTCGCCCCTTTTGGACGACCCGTCGAGCCGGAAGTGAAAATGATGTACGCCGCATCATCCGCACTTCCGAGCGGCAAGGATTGCGTACCCGGCGGCGCGAGCGCAGCAAGGTCCAGCATCTCGATGCGCTGCCCAGGCAGAACGTCGGACGCACTTCTTGTGTCGCCTGAACGCCCCAGGACCAGCGCGACTTGTGCGTCTTCGCACATATGTCGCAAGCGATCCTGCGGATAGCCAGGGTCCAGCGGCACATACGCAGCACCACTGTAGATCGTACCGATCAAGGCGACGATCAACTCGACACTGCGATCAATACAGATCCCGACGCGTTGACCGGGGCCAATCCCTTGGCGAGCCAGACTCTCGGCCAGACTATGGGCCCAAGCATCCAGTTGCCGGTAGCTGACACTTCGTCCTTCGAACCGCAATGCCGTATTCGTTGCAAACGTCTTCGCCGCCTGTTGCAGCAGATCGCCGAGTCGTGGTGACAGATCCCACGACACGTCGGTTGCATTCCACTGCACCAAACGGCGCGCGTCTTCCTCGGTCAAGCCATCGGCCTGTGCCCGGCGCAGGAAGCTCGACTGCGCTGGCGGTTCGATGGCTGGCTCAGCCTGCTCACCAAGACTTGACCAGAATGACGTCAGCAAAGACATGACGCGCGCTTCGCTGAAGAACTCGTCGCTGTAGTGCAGGTCGAGACTGAGCGCCTGGGCGTCTTCGTAGAAATTGAAGATCAGCTCGCCCAGCAGACCGGGTTTGCGGCCTTCGCTCAGTTCCGCCTGTAATGGCGCGAACGCTGCCAGATCGAGGCGCGGATTGAGGTTGAAGTACACCCCGGTCAGCGGCGGTCGATCACCGCGCGACGCGGCGTGCAGGGCACGCGCCAGACGGCCTTGGGTGATGCGTGGATGTTCCAGCGCATCGAACAGGGCAGCGCGCACCACCGGCAGGGCCTGATCGAGGTTGTCCACGTCCTGCAGGCGCAGGCGCAAGGGCAGATCGAGCACGCCGTCGGCAATCAACGCCGGATGACGGCCAAAATTCTGTGCCGCCCAGGGCAGACTGAGCAGGAAGTCGGTCTGCCCGGTTTCGCGCTTCAGCCACAGCGCGACCTCGCACAACAGCCATTGGAAAATCGTCGCCTTGTGCGCGGCGGCGCGTGTCTGCAGCGCCTGCCACGCGTCACCCTGCAGACGGCGCCGCACGGTGTGGGCACTGAAACGGCGCCGCGTGGGCGGATCGAGATCGCCGAGGCTGAGTGCGGCGGGCAGGTCCTGCATCTGCGCCTGCCACCAGGCCAGATCGTCGCTTCCCGCCTCGCCATCGAACTCGGCCTGCACCTGCGCGGCGAACGCGCGCGGCGATCCTGCTGGCGGCAGCAACGCGGTCTGTCCGCGCACATGGGCGTGGTAGCAGCTTGCCAACTCACGCAACCACACGCTGCTGGCCCAGCCGTCGAACACCAGATGATTGGCGACCAGATGCACGATCACCTGCTGGTCTTCGAGCCACAACAGGTCGATGTTCAGCAGTGGTGCCTGATCGAGCACAAAGCGCGCTTGGCGCTGTGCTTCCAGCAGCGTCTCGGCGGCTTGCCGGGGATCGGCTTCGCCGCGTAGATCGTGCAGCACCGGAACGGTGCGCGCCACGCCAATGCCTTGCAGCGGACCGTCGGTATCGAAGGCCGTCGCGAACCCCTCGTGACGTTCACAGACCTGTTGCAGCGCGCGTTGCAACGCGGCCATGTCGATGTCGCCGCGCAACTGCAGGCGCAGGGTTTCGTTGAGCGCCTGCATCGCATTGGCGTCGAAGCTGGCCGCCAGCCAGCGTTCGCTTTGTCCCGGTGTGAGCAGCCCATCGCGCTTCGAGTACTCCGCGCTTGGCAACGCGGGCGGCAAGCCATCGCGCCGCTGCAACAGGCCCTGCGCCAGCAACTCATCGACTGCCGCCAGAATCACCTGTTCGATGCGCTGCAGATCGGCCTCGTCCATGGCCTCGGTAACGAAGTGTCCGAACTGTTCGTAGACATGCAGGCCGTGGTGGCGCAGCAGGTAGTAGAACAGGCTCTGATAGGTCTGACCTTCGTCCCAGGCCAATCGCCACAACGAGGCGCAATGCACCGCGCGCAGCGGCGCGGCGCGCTCGTCCAGCGCACGATTGAGTCGGCGGACAAATGCCTCGGTGCGAGCATTGATGCGGTCGTACAAGGCCTGCCCGCCCGCCTTCAGATGCAGCAGGGTCGCCTTGGCCGCCGCCAAAGCCAGCGGGTGGCGCACGAAGGTGCCAGCAAAATAGGTGACGCCCGCTTCGGGATAACTGTCGTCGCCGTACTGCCAGAAGCCGCCGTCCAGCGCGTCCATCCACTCGCGTTTGCCCGCGATGGCGGCAAAGGGCAAACCGCCGCCGATGATCTTGCCGTAGGTGCACAGATCGGCACGCACGCCATAGAACTGCTGCGCGCCGCCCGGCGCGAGACGGAATCCGGTCACCACTTCATCGAAGATCAGCGCACAGCCATGCTGGTCGGCAATCTCGCGCAGCGACTTCACAAAGGCCTGCGGCTGCAGGGTCGGAAAGCGATTCTGCACCGGCTCGATCATGATCGCGGCCAGCTCGCTGCCGCGTTCACGAAGGATGTGCAGCGCCTCGTCGCTGGCATAGTCGAGAACCAGCACGTTCTCGACCGCATTGGCGAGAATGCCCGGTGCCGCCGCCAGCGAGCGCAGTTGCTTGCTTCCGCGCACCAGCACTTCGTCGAAGATGCCGTGATAGCTGTGGGTGAAGATGGCAATGGTCTTGCGCCCCGTCACCGTGCGCGCGACGCGCATCGCGCCCATCACGGCTTCGGAACCGGTATTGCAGAATCCGACGCGCTCGTGGCCGGAGAGTTCAGCGATCAGTTCGGCCACCTCTGCGGCCAAGGGGTGCTGCGGGCCGACTTCGATGCCACGGGTCAGTTGCTCCTGCATCGCCGCGATGACCGACGGCGGCTGATAGCCCAACAGGTTGGCGCCAAAACACGACAACAGATCGATGTATTCGTTGCCGTCGATGTCCCACAGCCGACTGCCCTGCGAACGATCCACCACCAGCGGATAGACCAGGTCTTTCCACAGCGGATTGAACCCGGTCACCACGCGCGGATCGGCCATGCGCGCACGGTGTCGTTGACTGAACTCGCGCGATCCGCC
>DEHW01000095.1:9729-9957 GCA_002352135.1 Lysobacterales bacterium UBA2790 | reverse complement strand
CCAGTTCGAATCGCGCGGCATGCGCGAGTTGTTGAAGCGTGCCAAGCCCGACCGTTTTGAAGACATCATCGCGCTGGCGGCCTTGTATCGCCCCGGACCGCTCGGCTCGGGAATGCACAACGATTGGGTGGATCGCAAACACGGCGTCGCCGCCGTCAGCTATCCGCATCCCTCGCTCGAACCGGTGCTGGCGCCTACCTACGGCGTGATCGTGTACCAGGAACAGGT
>DEHW01000095.1:0-9720 GCA_002352135.1 Lysobacterales bacterium UBA2790 | reverse complement strand
TACGGCTTCAACAAGTCGCACTCGGCCGCCTACGCGCTGGTTGCGTATCAGACAGCCTGGCTGAAGGCGCACTACCCTGCGGAGTTCATGGCAGCGGTCATGTCGTCCGATCTCGACAAGACCGAAAAGGTGGTGACCTTCCTGACCGAAGCGAAACTGATGAACCTGCAGGTCAGCCTGCCGCACGTCAATCGCAGCGGCTATCACTTTCGTGCCGATTCACCGACTTCGATTCTGTATGGTCTGGGCGCCATCAAGGGCATGGGACACGACGCCTGTCTGGCGATTGAATCCGAGCGGCAGCGCGGCGGACCGTTCACGAGCCTGCTTGACCTGTGTCAGCGCGTCGAACTGCTGCGCCGAAACAAGCGCAGCGTGGAAACCCTGATCGCGGCCGGTGCGCTGGACGGACTCGCCAACTCACGTGCCACGCTGGAAGCGCAACTGCCCGAAGTGCTACGTGCCGTTGAACAGCACGCGCGTGAGCAGGCGATGGGGCAACACTCGCTGTTTGGCGGCGGCGCATCGACACCGATCACGCCGCCCGTGATGCCAGAACTTCCAGAAAAGGATCTGCAGTCGCGCTTGGAGGATGAGTTCCGTGTCCTTGGGCATTACGTCAGCGGACATCCGATGGACCCATGGCGCGGCCTGCTGCAGAACGTCATCACCTGCACGATGGACCAGCTCGACAGCGCCTATGCCGAACGCAAGTTCGCGCGTGGCACGGACGCCGCAGTGTTTCTCGCCGGTATCGTCGGTGAAGTTCGACGCGGCGGCGACAGTCGCGGCTTCGTGCAACTCAGTGATGGTCGTGGGCAGCTCGAAATCGCCCTGTTTTCCGACGTGTGGATGCAAGCCGCGCCGCTACTGAAAGCCAGGGAAATCATCCTGGTCGAAGGCAGCCTGCAGGAAGACCGCATGGGCGAGGGCTACAGCCTTCGCGTCAGGAAAATCTACACCTTGGCGCAACTCTGCGAGCAACACGCAAGGCATCTGCTGCTACGCGTCGACAACCGCCAGCACGACCTCATGCTCAAAGTGGAAAGCCTGCTGGACACCTTCCGGCCCGGCACCGTGCCGATGCAGATCGACCTCAGACTGCCCGATTGTCAGGGCAAGCTGATTTGTACCGGCGAGCACGGCGTGCGCAGCTCACTGGAATTGGCCCGCAAGTTGCGCGATCTCGAAGGCGTGCAGGCTGAACTGCGCCTGCAACGCCCGGAACCGACGCCGTTGCCAGAGCGGCGTCCAACGCGTGGCGACGAGTGAGCGCGACGACTGCCAGATGCGACGACTATCACGTATCGACAGGGTAGTCCGCGATCAATCCTCGAAGCCATCGCCAAACAGGCGGCGATGTTGACTGGTTACGGCAGCAGCGTTGTTGGCCAGGTCCAGTTCGCGATCAATTCCGGCACTCGATAGCGTGGCACTGACGCTAAACGGGATCGCATCCACAGCGGGCGCAGCAACCGTGGCCTGAAGCGTAAAGCTCACCGCGCTGCCCGCAGGCAGATCGAGCAATTCATTCAGATCGCCACTACCACTCGCGTTGGCACAGGCACTGCCACTGCAGGTCCAGCTGAGACCCGCCGTACCAATGCCCAACAACGTTTCAACATCCACGTCCTGCGCCTCATCCGGGCCAGCGTTGCTGACTTGCAGCGTGTAGGTCAGCACCTGCCCGGCGAGATACAGCGGCCGATCCACACTCAAGGACACCGCCACATCCGCCGGACGTTGCACGCGATGACTGGCGCTGTCGCTGCTGCCGCCCAGATCGGCGTTATCAGAGACGAAACTGGCCGTGATCGTCCAATCGCCAGCGGGTTGATTGAGCGGGAACAGAATGCTGCACGATTGCGTCCCTTCTGCATTCACGGCCGCCGAGCAATTGAGGCTGCTGGCTGCCTGGGTGGCCACCACATTGAAGCTGCCTTCAGGCGTCGGTCCACCCGCCTCCACCACATCCAGCACGGCGGCGAAGGTTTGCGAACTGCCACGATCAATGACGGTGTTGTCCTGCTGCAGGGTCAGGGTGCTGGTAAACACCGGTTCCACCACCAGCACGTAGCTGCGCTGATTGCTGAACGGACCGCCGACCGCGACGGAACTGCTGTCGGTCACCCGCACGGTGATCGGGTAATCACCCGAGACCGAGGGTGTTCCGCTCAACAGACCGGTCGCGCTCAGGATGATGCCCTGCGGCAATGTTCCGCCGACCAATGCATAGCTCACCGGCAAACTGTAGCCGCTGCCCGAGACTGAAAAACTGGTGCTGTAGGCCACACCTTGTTGCGCCGGCGGCAAGCTGCTCGGGGCAAGCTGCAGATTGGCATTCACCCGATGCACCGCCGTATCGTTACTGGACGCCAGGCCCGCCGCGCCAGCATAAAGTGCCGTCAGGGTTTTCTCGCCGACGGTCGTGCTGGTGAGACTGCAGCTGCCTGCCCCATTGCTCAGGGTGGCGGTGCAGCTCGCCCCTGCGCCGTCGCTGATTTGCACACTACCGCCGGGCGTTTGTTCCGCCGAACTCACCGTGACCGGGACCACATAGCTCTGCCCGACCACACTGGGCGAGGGTGATACCGCGCCGATGACGGTTTGGGTGGCGAGATTGACGAACGAGTAGGCTGCACCTTGATCAGGATTGGCGCCGACATCAGCGAACTGCGCACCGACGACGGCAAACTCCTCCGACAAAGCCACCGCCGAACCGAAGATGTCTGCTTCAGCACCATCGTCAGCGACCAACTGCTGAATGGCCGACCAAGAACCATTCTGCAATCGCAGCTCATAGGCCGCGCCACGCGACGCCAGACCGCCGACCGCTTCGCTCTGCGCGCCGACCANNACCAGCGCGGTATCGCCACGCAAGCTGACTGAACTGCCGAACTGGTCGCTGTTGGTGGCCGCACTGAGGGTGAGCTTGCTCTGTTGCGCCCAACTGCTTCCCGTACGCAGGAACACATAGGCGGAGCCGCGACTGTCGTTGTTGACGAGCAGGTCGTCCAGGTTGGCACCGGCGATCAGGGTGTCGCCATCCAGATCGACGGAAATGCCCAGGTTGTCGCCACTGGCTGCGTCCGAGGCCGCCAGCCGTTGCTGTTGCGTCCAGCTGCTGCCACCGCCGGTAAACACGTAGATCGACCCGCGATTGGTATTGTCGCCATAGGCACCGATGGCGATGCTGCCCCCGGAGATCGCCACCGCCGCTCCGAAGTTGTCGTTGGCCGTCCCATCGCTGGCCAGCAGTTTCGCGACCTGCGACCACGTTCCGCCAGAACGCTGGAACACATAGGCCGCGCCGGTACTGCCATCGGCAAACGGCGCGCCAACGACGGCGACATCGCCCTGCACATCTATGGCATAACCGAACGCATCGAAGGGTTGACCATCGCTCGACAACAGCTTCGCCTGCTCGCTCCAAGCGCCATTGCTGGCGCGCAGGTAGGCATACACCGCGCCGGGCTCCAGATCGAAGCCAGTCGAGTCATAGGGCACGCCGACCAGCACGGTGCTCAGATCGGCAGCAACAGCAGCACCGAAGTAGTCGTCGCGGGTACCGTCGCTGGCGGTCAGCTTGACCTGCCCGGCGAGCTGATTCGGAATGGGGGTGTCCGAACCATCGAGGGCGTGGACCGGTGACAGACTGGACAGCGCCAGACTGACGCCGAAGCAGAGCGATTTGACGGGGGACAGGTTCATGAGCACTCCTTGCGAAGGCGCGCTCGCGAAATCGATTCGCCTGCGCGCGGGATGCCATGAGGAAGCAACGAACATGCCGCGCGGATTGCGCGCAGCAGCGCACGCGTGAGGTGTGAGCCAAGTTGCAGAAAGGCGGGAACTCGCTCCAGGCGCGCCAAGTTTCAGACGCTGCGCCCCGCATTCAACCCGCGCCGTAAACCCAAAGGTCAAAGCCGCGCATGCGTACGTCTGCGCATGCGCGGCTTTGGCAGGTTGCCTGGCGATCGGTCCTGCGAATTGTCGCCCTGGCCGACAACGTGGAGATGCAAGACGATTCTGGCGAGGGAACCTGGCCACCGGGGGCGGCAGGGGGAATACTGTCGAAGCACAGTTGCGGGTGGAAGTAAATTATTCCTATGCTCGCGATAGACAACGGCAATCGGAGCCGCCATGAATCTGCGCGACCTTCGCTATCTGGTTGCACTGGCCGACCTGCGACATTTCGGTCGTGCCGCCGACGCCTGCCATGTCAGCCAGCCCACGCTCTCGACCCAGATCAGGAAGATCGAGGACGAACTGGGCGTCACTCTGGTCGAGCGCGCACCGCGCAACGTGCTGCTTACCGACGTCGGCCTTCAGGTCGCGCAGCGTGCACGCGGCATTCTGGCTGAAGTCGAACAGATCAAGACGCTGGCCCGTATGACCAAGGACCCGGAGGCGGGCACCTTGCGCCTGGGGATCTTTCCGACACTCGGCCCGTATCTGCTTCCGCATGTGGTCAGTGGCATTCGGGCGCGCTTCCCGCGTCTCGAACTTCTGTTGATCGAGGAAAAGACCGAGATCCTCTTGCAGCAATTGCACGACGGACGGGTCGACTGCGCCTTGCTGGCGCTGCCCCTGAACCAAGAAGACCAGTTGCACACCGAGTTCTTGTTCGAAGAGCCCTTCGTACTGGCGGTACCGCGAAACCACACACTCGCGAACAAAACGCCTCTGCGTCTGCGTGACATCAGCGAGGAGCGTCTGCTGCTGCTTGATGATGGCCACTGCCTGCGCGACCAGGCGCTGGATGTCTGCCATCTCGCGGGTGCCAGTGAAAAGGATGGGTTCCGCGCCACCAGCCTGGAAACGTTGCGCCAGATGGTAGCGGCAGGTGTCGGCGTGACCCTGTTGCCCGCCCTGGCCGTGCAGGCGCCGGTACCGCGTTCGCCCAGCCTCCAACTGCGCCAGTTTGCCGACTCCCAGCCGAGCCGCCAGATCGCGATGGTGTGGCGAAAATCGGCCGCCAACGTGGCCTTTCTGCAGCGCTTGGCGGGGCTGATCAGCGCGCTCGCCGAGCCTGCGCTGCAGTTGGATCTGGACATACCGAACGAGGCCGTCCAGACGGTGCCGACCAAGCGCCCGCGCCAGCGTCAGACGCCACCAAGCCATGCCTGATCACCCTGCTCGCGTGGTGTGGGAAACACAGCTTCCGGCGCAAGCGCGGGTTGAAGGGCATTGGACGCTGTCGCAAGTGCAGGGCATTGCGACACGCTGGCCGTCGCGGATGCAGCCCGCACAATTGCAAACCATCGACGTTCGCGCCCTGCAGCAGCTCGATACCGCTGGGGCAGTTCTGCTGCTACGGCTGTTGGGGCCTTCGCCCACCGCTGCCGACCTGCAGCGTTTTGATGGCCTGCAAGCGGCGCACCGCGATCTGCTTGCACTGATCCTGAATCGGCGCGACGCACCGTTGCCGCTGCGCGAACACCACTTCAGTGGCCGCGCAATGTTGGCCCGCATGGGCCAAGCGACCGAGAAATTCTGGTGGCAGACCCGTCAGTTGCTTGGCTTCGTCGGCCTGACCGTGCAAACCCTCGGTCTGGTCCTGATCGGCAAGCGCAAACTGCGCATGACCTCGGTGGTTTTCCACATGGAGCAGACCGGGTTGGATGCGGTGCCCATCGTGACCTTGCTGACCTTTCTGGTCGGNNTGCTGGCCGGTCGGTCCGGCAGTGCCTTCACCGCGCAAATCGGCTCGATGAAAAGCCGTGAAGAGCTGGATGCGATCCAGGTGCTTGGCCTCGACGCAATCGAACTACTGGTGCTGCCGCGCCTGATCGCGCTGCTGGTGATGCTGCCCTTGCTCGCCTTCCTCGCCATGCTCAGCGGGCTGGTCGGCGGCGCGCTGGTCGGCTCGCTCGCACTCGACATCACACCAAGCATGTTCATCACGCGCTTGTACGAAATGACCGAGATCCGGCACTTCTGGGTCGGTTTGCTGAAAGCGCCGGTGTTCGCCTTCCTGATCGCCGTGGTCGGCTGCATGGAAGGCATGAAGGTCGAAGGCAGTGCCGAATCCGTCGGACGCCACACCACCGCCGCAGTCGTCCAGTCGATCTTTCTGGTGATTCTGGCCGACGCCATCTTCGCCATCTTCTTCATGGAACTGGGCGTATGAGCGACAACACGCCAGACGCCGTCCTGCAGGTGCGCGGGCTGCGCTCGGTGTTCGGCCAACAGGTCGTGCATGACCAGCTCGATCTCGACATGCAACGCGGTGAAGTGCTCGGCGTGATCGGCGGTTCTGGCGCGGGCAAATCGGTCCTGCTGCGTTCCATCGTCGGCCTCAAGTGCCCGGAAGGCGGCCAAGTGCGCCTGTTCGGTGCCGATGTCACCGGGCTGGATGACGACGCGCGGCGACCCTTCGAGCGCCGCTACGGCGTGTTGTTCCAGGACGGCGCGCTGTTTTCGTCGCTGACCGTGCTGGAAAACGTCAAGGTGCCGCTGCTCGAATACTTCAAACTGCCGCTCGACCTGCTGGACGAACTCGCCCTGCTGAAGNNTCGGGCGGCATGCGCAAGCGCGCGGGGCTGGCGCGCGCACTTGCGCTGGACCCGGAGATCCTGTTTCTGGACGAACCCACATCCGGCCTCGATCCGGTCAGTGCGGCGGCCTTCGACGAGTTGATCCGCACCTTGAGCGCTGCCCTGCACTTCAGCGTGTTTCTGGTCACGCACGATCTCGACAGCTTGTATTCGATCTGCGACCGTGTGGCGGTCCTCGCCGAGGGTCGAGTGATCGTGACGGATCGGGTCGACGTGGTCGAACAGCATCCACACCCCTGGATTCAGTCCTGCTTTCGAGGGCCGCGCGGACGCGGCGTCGGCGGCAGTTTTCAAGCGTCGCAGGCAAGGGAGCATTGAGCATGGAAACCCGCGCCAGTCATGTGCTGATCGGCAGCTTCGTACTCGCCGTGGTGGTGCTCGCCATGGGCTTCGTGTTGTGGCTGGGCAAGTTGTCGCTGGACCGCGAATGGGACGAGTACCGCATCGACTTCCGCGAATCGGTGACCGGACTGTCGATTGGCGGTGCCGTGCAATACAACGGCATCCAGATCGGCGAAGTACGGCGTTTGCGACTCTCGCCCGAAGATCCGAGCGTGGTCCAGGCGTTTGTTCGCGTCGCCGCCGACACGCCCATCAAGACCGATACCCGCGCGCGATTGACCTTCACCGGCCTCACCGGCGTCGTCATTATCGAGCTGACCGGTGGCAGCGCCAATGCGGCCCTGCTGACCGCCACCGACGGCGCGTTGGCCGTGATCAAGAGCCAGCCGTCCGCGCTGACCAAACTACTGGCCTCGGGCGAAGACATCGTCACCAACGTCAACAGTCTGATGCTGCGCCTGTCGGGCCTGTTCAGTGAGGAGAATCTCGCCCGCATTACCGCCACCTTGGCGCATATCGAACATCTGACCGCCAGCGCCGCACCGCACGGCGATGAACTGGGCCAGGCGATTGCCGATCTCAGCGAAGCCAGTCGCCTGCTGCGCAATACCCTGCAACGCGCCGAACCGCTGATGGCACAACTGGAGAGCATCGCCGGACACGCCGACGGACTGATGAGCAACGAAGCGCGCGCGATGCTGGTATCCGCACAGACCACACTGGAGGCGGCGCGCACGCTGGCCAACAATGCCAATGCAGTGCTGGATGCCAACGCTGGGGCGCTTGATCAGCTCGGGCAACAGGGCCTGCCACAGGTCGCGCCGACACTGCAGGAGTTGCGCGCCACGCTGGCCCAACTGCAATCCACCTTGCGCGCACTGGATCAGGATCCCGCGCGCTATCTGATCGGTGCCGATCAAGCCCCCGAGGTCGAACCATGAGCCTGTCCCGTTTCCGCCTGTGGCTGCCAGTGATCGCCGCATGCGTACTGTTGTCCGCCTGCGTCAGCCTGCCGGATCGCGATGATCGCCTCGCAGTGCATACCCTGCGTGCCGCCCCTGCAGAAGCCATTGCGCCCCGATCACCGGTCACCTTGCGAATCGATCTGCCACTCGCTGCACCACCGCTGGACAGCGCGCGACTGGTCCGTCGACAGGCCAACGGTGAGATCGGCCTGCTTTCGGACGTTCGCTGGAATCAGCCCGCACCGGCCTTGTGGCAGCAACTCCTGCTGCAACACCTGTCCGACAGCCAGGGCTGGCAGGCGGTGGTGACGCCGAGCAGCAGCGTTCGCAGCGACGTTCGTCTGTCGGGTGTGCTGCGCGAGTTCGACTACCGCACGGATGACGCCGCCAGCGGCGCGGTACACATCACCTTTCAAGCGCAGTGGATCGATGAGCGCAGCCAGCGCGTCCTCGCCACACAGGTGTTCAGCCACAGCGAACGCGTGGACCGCGAGCATCTGGCGATTGTCGAAGGCTTCCAGCGCGCCACCGATGTGCTTCTGCCGCAGGTACTGCACTGGGCCATCGAGCAAACCGCCAACGCCGACGCACCGCACCAATGACCGATAGGGCCGTGGCGCGCGACGCGCGACAATAGGCCATTCCCTACCTTGCGCGAGACGCCGCCATGTCGAATTCCCCCGTCGCCCTGATCACCGGCTCCACCAGCGGCATTGGACTTGCCGTCGCGCAGGGCTTTGCCAAAGCAGGCTATGCGGTGATGCTCAATGGACTCGGCACACCGGCGCAGATCGATGAGGCGCGTGCGCTTGTCGCGGCGCATGGCGTGGCGGTGGACTACCACCCGGCTGACCTCAGCCAGCCCGAGGAGATCGAAGCCATGGTCCGGGCCACGGCAGCGCGCTTCGGGCAGATCGACGTACTCGTCAACAACGCAGGCATCCAGCACACCGCCCGCGTGGAAGCCTTTCCGGTCGACAAATGGAATGCGGTCATCGCCATCAACTTGACCGCCGCCTTCCACGCGCAGCGCCTGGTGTTGCCGAGCATGCAGGCACGAGGCCAGGGACGCCTCATCAACATCGCCTCCGTGCATGGTCTGGTCGCCTCGGTGGAAAAGTCCGCCTACGTCGCTGCCAAGCACGGCATTCTGGGTCTGACCAAGGTCACCGCGCTGGAAAACGCCGAAAGCGGCATCACCTGCAACGCCATCTGTCCCGGCTGGGTGCTCACCCCACTGGTGCAGAAGCAGATCGACGCCCGCGCCGAGCGCGACGGTCTCAGCAATGCCGAGGCCGAACGCGCCCTGCTGGCCGAAAAACAACCCTCGCTGCGCTTTACCCGACCGGACGACATCGCCGCTGCAGCGCTGTTCCTGTGCAGCCCCGCCGCCGACAACATCACTGGCACGACGATCACCTTGGACGGCGGCTGGACCGCGCGCTGAGGTCGATCAGACCAGATTCTCGCGATCACCCGCTGTACTGGGCGCCGAGATCACCAGAAAGCGCACGTCCTGATCCGAGGCATTGACGAAGCGATGTGGCAGGCCGGGCGGCACTTCGATGCCCTGGCCTGCACACAAGGCGACCTCGCCGTCGTCAAAGGCCAGTAGCGCAGAACCCGACAGGATGTAGAAGAACTGCCGGGCCTGCGCATGCCGGTGACGCGTTTCCGCCGCACCCGGCGGAACGCGCTCTTCGATGACACTCAAGTCCGCACGCTTGAGCAGATGCCAGCCGTCGCAGACCGCACCCCAAGCGTAGTGCTCGGCACCGATCAGCCGACCGGTTTTCTCAGGCCGATGCATGGCTGCCCTCGCGAGCGCGTCGGGCAAACCACTGCGCCTTGCTCTG
>DEHW01000071.1 GCA_002352135.1 Lysobacterales bacterium UBA2790 | reverse complement strand
GAGACATGGTAGTAGGCCGAGTTAGCCAAGCGCAGCAGGCGTGCCGACAGGACTGGGTCTGAGGCGAGTTTTGGGGCGAGTTCCTTGAAGGAAATCAGCTCGCTGTCAAAACTCTCGATCAACTCCTGCACGATGCGCGGCACGCTGGGCAGGGATTGCGGGTGGTTGAACAATGACTCCAGGCGCATGTGTCACTCCCGATGACGTGATGCAGGCGCATCACTTGGTTCGTAGGACACGCCTGCAAATCCGGTTCCAGACAGATTGGAACGCTCTCAGACGGTCAGGTCGATCTGCTGCAGGCTGCCAACGCGGTGATCGGTGCTGACGTACAGGCCGGTGCTGCGAATCTGGCCCAGGTCACTGTTATTCGCGCCACGCAGCGCGAAGTCACTGGCGATGGAACGGGTCGACAGCGCACCAACGCCCAGTTGATCCAAGGTAACCAAGCGTCCGTCACCGCTGGCATCAGGTATCCATACGCGCAATTGCTGGAAGGCGGCATCGGCTGCATCGACCCAGCCGTCGCCGTCGTCATCCAGTTGGGCGAGGTCCGCGAATCCATCACCATTCAGTGCGCCGAACAGTTCGCTGCCATCGTTGATTCGACCGTCGGCGTTACGGTCCAAGGCCAGAAAGCCGCTGCCCGAGGCCAGTTGCGCCAGCGAGTCGTCCTCGCCGTCGGCATCGATGTCGAACTGAAAGCGCGCATCACGGAGCTGTGCGGCATTGCCAGAGAAATTGATGACCAGCGGGTCCTTGCGTTGTTGCGCCGGACGCAGGTCGATGCGTGTCTCGCTCGATTCCGAATAACTCCGCTGCATGTCGAGATTGAGCGCAAAACGAATCGACTCGCCATCGGCGGTTTCGATGACACCTTCGATCTGCACTTGCGTGCGCTCGAACTCCCGGTAGTGCTCGACGGCACGGTACTCGAGCGCAACACCACCGCGCGGAACCGTCGCTTCCTGGCTCGGTGAAGTCGTCGAGCCAGTCCGTGTGGCGGTGGTGGGCTGCGTTTGCAGTTCACTGGCATCGAAGATGCGAATCGCCCGACCGGTGATCGCTTCGATCATGCGCGCCAGAAGGCCGAGTTGCGGGTCATCCGTCAGGTCGGTCTCTGCCGCAGCGTTGACGGCAGCCGCTTGACGTCCCTCCAGCGCTTGCTGCGCCGAAGGCAGGCTGGCCGCCAGCGCGCGTCCTTGTTCGGAAATGCTGAGCCTCTGCGCTTCGGCGCGCGCCGCATTGGCGTCGCTGGCCGCTTGGATCGGGTTGCGGATGACGCGCAGTGTTTCGGATCGACTGTGCAACGTTTCGGCCTGATGCTGCATACCGAAGCGCAACTGCGAGGCGGTGATGTCCATGCGCGGGCTCCTTTCTGGCACAGGCGTTAGCGGCTCCCGCAGGCACAACTTGAATGATGGTCGGGTGGGTCAGAAGTCCTCCATGCCGTCGACAAAGATCGCACCAGGAATCACCAGAAACGGGGTCAGGGCTTGCCAGGCTCGACAATCCGCTTCCGGTGCGCCGCAGTCCTCGATCACGAAGGCGCGGACGATGCTGTTGCCGCTGACGTCAGGAGTCCACTCGAATGAGAGCTGGGCCTGCGATTTGGGGCTGCGACTGGTGTGCGAGATCGAGGCCTCACCACAACTGGCCAAGGCAGTCGGGATCCATTGGAACAGCCCACTGGCGTCCGGCTGAAAACTGCCCGAAGGCGTACTGCCATTGCGTCGCGCCCAAACCAGAATGCCGCGCGCCTGTTTCAGCGGGTCGGTGTGGGTTACCCGTATCGTCATCGCGCGACCTGGCCATGCAGCGCCGTCCACGTTGCTGATTTGCCAACCGGACGGCGCGGGATCGGCCAAGGTTGCACTCATTTCGGTGACCGGCAGGCTGTTGATTTCACAGCGAGGCGAGCCGAACGAGTGTGCGCTCGCGGCTTCGGCGAAGCAGGAGGCGATCAGGATGATAAGGGGGCGGTAGAAAGTGGGCATGCGTGGGTAACCTGAACCGTGGCTGGTCATGGGATGGATTTGCGTAATGTCCGTGGTCAGGATGTCGACAAGGTGTGACGGAGTGCGCGCTTTGTTGTGCGTGCGTTTGCAATAGTTTGCAAAGTTGCCAGTTCTTCGGGGGTCGTGATGAGAACCAGCCAAGTCAGCCGGGTTGTCGGCTGCTGCTTCGCTCTGTCGCTCGGGATGTCGTCTGTCTGGGCGGCCGATGAGATTTTTGCGGATCGTTTCGAGGGTAATCCAGAAGGCCCTCACACCCAGGCGGAAGCCGCGCGTTTCCTTACCCAAGCGAGCTTCGGTCCGACCTTGACCGAGATCGACCGCCTGCTGCAGTTGGGCTACAACGCGTGGCTGACGGAACAGTTGGCGCGGCCGGCCTCGCTACAGTTGCCTTTCCTTGACGGCTTGCTGGCGCAGACGCCGAATGAAGTCGGGCAGGACAAGCGTGTCGACATCTGGTTCCAGAATGTCATCTGGGGCAATGACCAGTTGCGTCAACGCGTCGCTTTTGCCTTGTCCGAGATTCTGGTGATTTCTGATCAGAATGGTGCGCTGGAGGGCAACCCGAACACCATCGCGCACTACTTTGATGGTCTGGCGACGGGCGCGTTCGGCAACTATCGCGACTTGCTGGAAAACGTCACCTTGCACCCGGCCATGGGGCATTACTTGTCGATGTTCCGCAATCGCAAGCCGGATGAATCGCTGAACATCCGTCCCGACGAGAACTATGCCCGCGAGATCATGCAGTTGTTCTCGGTCGGTTTGATTCGGCTGAATACCGATGGCACCCC
>DEHW01000072.1 GCA_002352135.1 Lysobacterales bacterium UBA2790 | reverse complement strand
GACCAGCCACGGTTCAGGTTACCTACGCATGTCCACTTTCTACCGCCCCCTTATCATCCTGATCGCCTCCAGCTTCGCCGAAGCCGCGAGCGCGCACTCGTTCGGCTCGCCTCGCTGTGAAATCAACAGCCTGCCGGTCACCGAAATGAGTGCGACGTTGGCCGATCCCGCGCCGTCCGGTTGGCAAATCAGCAACGTGGACGGTGCTGCATGGCCAGGGCGTTCGATGACGATACGCGTAACCAACACCGACCCGCTGAAACAGGCACGCGGCATTCTGGTTTGGGCGCGACGCAATGGCAGTACGCCTTCGGGCAGTTTTCAGCCGGACACCAGTGGGCTGTTCCAATGGATCCCGACTGCCCTCGCCAGTTGTGGTGAGGCCTCGATCTCGCACACCAGTCGCAGCCCCAAATCGCAGGCCCAGCTCTCGTTCGAGTGGACTCCTGACGTCGGCGGCAACAGCATCGTCCGCGCGTTCGTGATCGAGGACTGCGGCGCACCGGAAGCGGATTGTCGAGCCTGGCAAGCCCTGACACCGTTTCTCGTGATTCCCGGTGCAATCTTTGTCGACGGTATGGAGGACTTCTGAGACAGCGGGCGGACACTCAAGTTGTGCCAGCGGGAGCCGCTAACGCCTGTGCCAGAAAGGAGCCCGCGCATGGACATCACCGCCTCGCAGTTGCGCTTCGGTATGCAGCATCAGGCCGAAACGCTGCATAGCCGAACTGAAACGCTGCGCATTGTCCGCAATCCCATCCAAGCAGCCAGCGACGCCAACGCGGCGCGCGCCGAAGCGCAGAGGCTCAGCATTTCCGAACAAGGNNACGGATGACCCGCAACTCGGCCTGCTGGCACGCATGATCGAAGCGATCACCGGTCGGGCGATTCGCATCTTCGATGCCAGTGAACTGCAGACGCAAACCCCAAGCGGCACACGCGCTGCCTCCATGACGTCACCAAGTCAGGAAACGGCGGTTTCGCGGGGTGATGTCGCCCTCGAATACCGTGCCGTCGAGCACTACCGGGAGTTCGAGCGCACCCAAGTGCAGATCGAAGGCGTCATCGAAACCGCCGATGGCGAGTCGATTCGTTTTGCGCTCAATCTCGACATGCAGCGGAGTTATTCGGAATCGAGCGAGACACGCATCGACCTGCGTCCGGCGCAACAACGCAAGGACCCGCTAGTCATCAATTTCTCTGGCAATGCCGCACAGCTCCGCGACGCGCGCTTCCAGTTCGACATCGATGCCGACGGCGAGGACGACTCACTGGCGCAACTGGCCTCGGGCAACGGCTTTCTGGCCTTGGACCGTAACAACGACGGTCGCATCAACGATGGTCGCGAACTGTTCGGCGCACTGAATGGGGATGGATTCGCGGACCTTGCCCAACTGGATGACGACGGTGACGGCTGGGTCGATGCAGCCGACGCTGCCTTCCAGCAGTTGCGCGTATGGATACCTGATGCCAGCGGTGACGGACGTTTGGTTACCCTGGATCAACTGGGCGTCGGTGCGCTGTCGACCCGTTCCATCGCCAGTGACTTCGCGCTGCGAGGCGCGAACAACAGTGACCTGGGCCAGATTCGCAGCACCGGCCTATACCTCAACACCGACCACCGCGTTGGCAGCCTGCAGCAGATCGACCTGACCGTCTGAGAGCGTTCCGACCCGGTCTGGAACCGGATTTGCAGGAGTGTGCTTCGAACCAAGTGATGCGCCTGCATCACGTCATCGGGAGTGACACATGCGCCTGGAGTCCTTGTTCGACCACCCGCAATCCCTGCCCAGCGTGCCGCGCATCGTGCAGGAGTTGATCGAGAGTTTTGACAGCGAGCTGATTTCCTTCAAGGACCTCGCCCCCAAACTGGCCTCTGACCCGGTCTTGTCAGCACGCCTGCTGCGCTTGGCCAACTCGGCCTACTACCATGTCTCCCGCCCGATCGGCACCGTCGATGATGCACTGACGATGCTGGGCTTTGGTGCCGTGCGTACGCTTGTCATCAGCTCCGGACTGACCCAGGGCTTTCGCAACGTCCCCGGTCTGGATCTGCATCGCTTCTGGCGCTTCAGTCTGAAGGTCGCCGGTGTCTCGCGCACGCTGGCCAAGATGGCGCACCAGAACGCCGAAGTCGCCTTCACCGTCGGCCTGATGCACTCCATCGGGCAGCTGGTCATGCACACCCGCATGCCGGAACAAATGCAGCAGGTCTCGCGACTGGTCGACGCCTTTGATCCGATGCGTTTCGATGTCGAACGCCGCACGTTCGGCTACACCTACGCCGATGTTGGCGCGGAATTGGCAAAGCGCTGGCGCTTCCCACCCGGCTTTGCCGCTGCGATCGCCGGATTCGCCGACCCGCTCGCATTGGATCCATTTGAACCCATGGCCGGGATTCTGCATCTGGCGGTCTGGCGAACCCGTGCCGAAGAGTTGAACCTGTCGACCGAAGACCTCGCGGCGGGCTTGCCAGGTTTCGTGGCCGATCAACTGACGCTCGGCATGGATGAGTTGATGTCCATGCCCAGCCCGACCGCACTATGCGAAGGCTTGGAAACCCTGGTCGACTGATCGACACCGCGTCCACGTTGCAGCGGTCTACACTGGTGGCGTGTCTCTTCGAGTGCCTCCCGTGAACCTGCAAGCGTGGCAAATCGCCTACCCGATGCTGGCCGATCTGCGTGCCAGCGAAATGACTTGCCTGCAAACGGGTTTGCACAGCATGGACGTCCCCGCGCAGCAGCGACTGTTTGCGCCCGGTCAAGCCTGCAAGGGTTTCCCTTTGCTGCTATCTGGTCGCATCAAGGTCAGTCGCAGCTCCGAGAGTGGTCGCGAGATCGTGCTGTATCGCGTTGAACCCGGCGAGTCTTGCATCGTCTCCGCGGCATGCCTTGGTAGTCACCAGCCCTACAACGCCGAGGCCATCACCGAAACCGCCTGCACGCTCGGCATTCTCGACACCAGGGCCTTCGACACACTGATGTGTCAGCACCCGCCGTTTCGCGAATTCGTTTTCGGCCTGTTCATGGGGCGCATGGGCAGCCTGGTGCAGTTGATCGATGAGGTCGCGTTCCAGCGTCTCGACCTGCGCCTCGCACGCACCCTGCTGCAACTGATGGGCGACGACGGCACGGTCGCCCGCTCGCATCAGCAACTGGCGGATGAACTCGGCTCGGTACGCGAAATGGTCAGTCGCGTGCTCAAGCACTTCGAGCACGCCGGTGCCGTTCAACTCGGACGGCAACAGATTCGGGTGGTCAAC
>DEHW01000136.1:6017-12736 GCA_002352135.1 Lysobacterales bacterium UBA2790 | reverse complement strand
TAGAAGACGGCCAGATCGCAACTCGACTCCGCCAAGGGCAAGTCCTCGGCACTGGCGATGCGGTAGTCTCCCGTCGGATCGCGTCGCTTGGCCGCATCGATCAACACGGTGGTCGGGTCGATGCCGATGGTTGGAATTCCCTCCGCTTGCAGCATCCGACAGAAGCGCCCCTCCCCGCAGCCGATATCAACGGCTTGCCGGAAACCGCGCCCGCGAACTCGTGCCAGCATGGGCCTGTCGAGTACGAAACGGCGCCCCCAATCGCCCTGCTGACCCATCTGTTCGATCCACGCGGATGCCGATGCGTCCCAGCCCGAGTCCATTTCGCCCACCTCATCTTGTTCTGCCAGCACGAGACACCTTTGCAGGCGTCAATCCGAAATAGGCTTGTCAGTCTTCGATGGCGCGACGGGATGCGCCTCGGGAAAAACACGCGACCCCAGCGAATGGATTCCCCACAGCAGCGCGAGGATCAGGCTGGCCGTCAGAAAACCCCATTCGCTGAATACCTGCGCGGGCCAGACGCTCGCACTGATGAGGTTGCGCAACGAATCCATGCTGAAACCCATCAGGCGATGCATCAGCATGTCGTTCCAGTCAAACGCATACAGGTCGAAGCCAAGCAGCGCGGCGAGGCTGTCTTCGGCTTCCAACTGGACGAAACGGGCCAAGGCCACCAGCCCATAGAAACCCGCGCCATGGCTTTCGACCCACGCATCCAGACGTTTCGCAAACCAGGCACCCACCCAGGATTCCGGCATGCGGCTGGCACCGATCAATGCACCATAGAGCAGCAGCGCAATGCCGAGAAACTCGAGCGCATCACTCAGGCGGTCGCCGAATGCGAAGGACGCCGCAAAGGTCGTCAGCCCAGCCAGCGCAAGCAAAATGACGCCCGCAAACCAGTGCTCGCGGAGTTGTCCTATGTGACCGACATGCATGGGCGCCTTCCCCGGTTTCGTCCCTACGCTCAAGATGGGCTGAAACAGAAACTGTGACAAGCCGACCACGAAGGCACGGCAACGCGGCGCAATCGACCTGCACGGCGGGCGTATTCTGGCTCGGCAATCTGCGCGATCATGGCGCCATCGAAGCCAGAAATCGGGGCCGCGCATGAGCGAACACATGAGAAAACGCGTGGGGCCTGCGATTCGATTCGCCAGACAGGTCGCAGGATGTCTGCTGACTTTCTGTCTCGTTGTTGGGCAGGGTTTCGCCGCACCTTCGCCGCGCTTTCCGGCCTCCGCCGTGTGGCACCAGAACATCGCTGCCGCGCCCTTGCATCCACAATCGGCGAGCATGATCACCACCCTGCAGTCGCTCGGTGGCTGGGGCAACAGCAATCGCATGCAGATCGATTTTTCGCTGCATCTACGCCAGATTGCCGAAGGCGAATCGGTGCCGAGCTACCCGGTGGTGCCCAGCGCCGCATGGAATGACTACACCCTGCCCGACTGCGATCCGCTCGGCACCTTGGTACCGCTGCCCGCCGATGCCGCCTTCGAAGGTCAGAGCGGACTGAGTTGCCCGAACGGTGACGAGGACTGCCATCTGCTGCTCACCGCCAATGGCCTGCTCTATGAGTTGTACGGCGCCAACTTCAACGGCAGCGAGATTGATGCGCTCTGTCTTGCGGTGTGGGATCTGTCACGCGTCTACCCGGCGCAAGGTCGGGGCGAGCACTGCACCAGTTCGGACGCGGCGGGCTTCCCGATTGCCGCACTGATGCCCAATGCGGATGGGGTTGCNNAGCCATGCGGGCGGGCCAAGCGGACCGACAGAAAGTGTTCCTTACGGCGCTCGGCTGCGTCTGCGTGCGGACTTCAACATGAGCGGCTACAACGCGGCGGCACAGGTCATCCTGCGCACCATGCAGCGCTACGGGATCGTGTTGGCCGATGGCGGCAATATCGCCCTGACCTTCGAAAGTGATCGCCACACCGAGAACGACTGGGCCAGNNGGCGCACGCATCGCCGAGAGCTATGAATGTGATCGCACGGTACTGCCCGCCAGCCCGCTGTTCGCCAATGGGTTCGAGTAAATCCGTCGGAGTCGATCACATCGCCTTGCAGTGCTTCTCGATGAACGCCTCATGCGCTGGCATGGCCTGCGCAGAACGATCCAGCACGCCCGCGACACTGCTCACCATCTTGCGAATGTCGTCGAGCTTCATCACGTCCACGATCGGGTGATAGTGCGCCGGCACGATGTTCTGACCAGCGAAAACCTGCAGCCAGCTCGGCTCGGCGAACANNTCGGTGCGCTCGGTGGCGAGGTAATGCAGGATGATGAAATCGCGACTGCGCTCGAACTCGAACTGGGTCTGCCGGTTGTAGGCGTCGATGTCCACCGGATTGAATCGGCGGTCGGGGAAGTAGGCCAGCAACTTGGAAATGCTGGTTTGGATGAAGTGGATGCTGGTCGACTCCAAGGGCTCCAGAAACCCGCTCGCCAGGCCAATCGCGACGCAGTTGCGATGCCAGAATTTGCGCCGCATGCCGGTGACGAAGCGGATCGGGCGCGGGTCGGCCAGTGCCTTGCCATCCAGCTTCGACAGCAGCAGCGCACTGGCCTCGTCATCGCCGAGGTAGTCGCTGCAGTACACCAAGCCATTACCGATGCGATGCTGCAACGGAATGCGCCACTGCCAGCCCACATGATGTGCGGTGGATCGCGTGTAGGGCGTCAGTGGCGAAACTGATTCACAGGGCACGGCCAGCGCACGATTGGCGGGTAACCAGTGGCTCCAGTCCACATAGCCTGTATGCAAAGCGCGCTCGATCAACAAGCCGCGGAAGCCGGAGCAATCGACGAACAATTCGCCGTTGATGCGCGGACCGTTCTCCAACTGCACCGACTCAATGAAGCCATCCGTGCCACGCAACTGGACGTCGACGATCTTGCCTTCGATGCGCCGCACACCCTTGGCCTCGGCACGCTTACGCAGAAACTGCGAGTACAGGCTGGCATCAAAATGGAAGGCGTGTGCGATGTTCGACAAGGGTGAGTTTTCGATCTTGGCCGAACGCATGAACTTGTTCTGCTTCGCCGCGATGGCATTGAAGGTGTAGTCGTCCAGCGGACCCACTTCGCCAAGCGAGCGCAGTTTCAGCCAGTAGTTGTAGAACTGCACCATGCCGAGATCGCGCCCACCGACACTGCCGAAAGCGTGGTGATAGGCATGCCCGAGCCGCGTCCAGTCCTTGAACTCGATGCCGAGTTTGAAAGTGCCTTGCGTGGCGCGCAGGAACTCGTCCTCATCAATGCCCATGCCCGCATTGAAGCGCCGGATCGGTGGGATGGTCGCCTCGCCGACACCGACGATGCCAATCTCGTCCGACTCGATCAGAGTGACGTCGACGACACCCGCAAACATCTCGATCAAGGCCGTGGCGGTCATCCAGCCGGAGGTTCCTCCACCGACAATGACGACCTTTCGAATGGCATCCGGATGCAGATTCATGGGCTCTCCCTGTTCGCTGTGCCCGTCGGTCGCGGGCTTGTATGCCTTGCATGGTAGCGACTGGCACGCCAAGCGCCATCGACTCGCACCGACGAGCCCGGCGAATACGTATGCAAAATCTGCCTGCTGGCGGTCAACTCGCCTAGCATGCGGCGGACCTCGTCCCCGGAGTCTGCGCATGTATCACCTGTCGATGTGGACTGTCGTCGTCGTGTTGCTGACATCGCTGATTTCGGGGATTGCGCGCGCCGAGCCCTTCACACTCGACGATTGCAATCGCCCTGAAACCCATCGGGTGCTGGCGGGCGAAACGCGCTCGAGCAAGGCGCAAGCGGTTTGGCTGGACGCCACGCGCATCCTGTGGCCACAGGCACCCGTGGATGCGCGCTACGTGCTGCTGCGCGATCCGGCCACGATGACCGTGGGGGAGCCTCTGCCCGTCGCGGTCGAGCAGCGTCCCCTTCGCGTCATCGGCGCAAGCCTGAGCGGAGCGGACCGGCCGCGCTTCGGCTGGTTGGGTTCGGGCGTGGTGCTGGATGCGACAGCAGAAACCAACGGCGATACCGAGCCACATCGCTGGTGGCGCTATCCGGTCTGGCTGGTTCGCGTGGACAGCCATGCACGCGTTGCTGCATTCACCCGGTTGCAGATTGCCGGGGCTCTGGACGCCCACTTTGCCGCGGCAGATAGCATCGACTTCACGCCACTGGCAAGCGAGACCGAAACCCGACTGCGCCTTTGGGCTCCAACGGCGCAACAAGTCGGGGTCTGCGTGTATGCCGATTCCAACGCACCTGCCACCGAAGTGGACACGGCAACGTTCGACGCTGCGCTGGGTATCTGGACCTGGCAGCGCAACAGCGACCTTCGTGATCACTACAGCACCTGGCTGGTGGATGTCTTCGTCCCCGCTACCGGCTGGGTACGCCAACGCGTCACCGATCCTTACGCCATCAGCCTGTCTGCCAATGGTCGACGCAACTGGTTGGGTTCACTGCAAGACCCGGAAACGCTGCCTGAGCATTGGCAGGATGCCCCTCGTCCCGCCGCCGCCGAGCATGCCGTGGATCAGATCATCTACGAACTGCATGTGCGTGATTTCTCGCGCGACGATGTGCGAGTGCCCATGGCCCATCGCGGCAAGTACCTGGGCTTCACACATACCGACTCCCACGGCATGCAACACCTGCGCGCCCTGGCCGAAGCGGGATTGACCGATATCCATCTGCTGCCGGTGTTCGACTTCTCCAGCGTGCCCGAAACGGACTGCGTGACGCCGGAAGTCAAGGGCGCTGCAACACCGACCGCGTGGCGCGACGCGATCTCGGCGGTCAAGGAAGTCGACTGCTTCAACTGGGGCTATGACCCGCAGCACTTCGGCGCGCCCGAAGGCAGCTACGCCACCAACGCAGACCAGGGCGCGCTGCGCATTCGGGAGTTCCGAACCATGGTGCAGGCGCTGCATGCCATCGGCCTGCGCGTCGGCATGGATGTGGTCTACAACCACTCCAGTCACGCTGGCCTGCACGAAAAATCCGTGCTGGACCGCATCGTGCCGGGTTATTACCACCGCCTCGATGCCGAGGGCGCGATCACGCGTTCGACCTGTTGCGAAAACACGGCCACCGAGCATCGCATGATGGCAAAGCTGATGATCGATACCGCCGTTCGCTGGGTGCGCGAGTACCGTATCGACGGCTTCCGTTTCGACCTGATGGGCCACCAACCGAAATCCGCCATGCTGCGCCTGCANNGCTTGAATGGCAGCGGCATCGCGACCTTCAGCGATCGCGCCCGCGACGCGGTGCGTGGCGGTGGTTGCTGCGATGGCGGTATCGACCTGATTCAAAAACAAGGATGGGTCAACGGTCTGTTCTACTCGCCAAACACCGCTGCGCAAGGCAAGGCAAGCCTGAGCGATCTGCAACGCTCAGCCACCTTGCTGCGCATCGGCCTGAGCGGCTCGCTGCGCGGCATGCCAATTCCATTCGACGACGGCCGCCTCGTGCCCGCCGAGCAGATCGACTACGCGGGCCAGCCAGCGGGCTATGTGCGTGAACCGGGTGAAGTGGTGAACTACGTCGAGAACCACGACAACCCGACCCTGTTCGACATCAACGCATTGAAACTGCCACTGGACACGTCCTCACACGACCGCGCCAGAGTGCAGATCCTCGCACTGGCGACCGTCGCCTTCAGTCAGGGCGTCGCCTATTTCCACGCCGGTGGCGAACTGCTGCGCAGCAAGTCGCTGGATCGCAACAGCTTCAACTCGGGTGACGCCTTCAATCGCCTCGACTGGAGCGGCCAGACCAACCACTTCGGCATCGGCCTGCCGCCCAGCGAGGGTGACGAAAGCCTGACCACACAGCTCGTCGAACGCCTGCGCGATCCGCGACTTCGTCCCAGTGCGGAGGACATCGCCTGGACCCGCGACGCCTTCTTCGATCTGCTGCGCATTCGTGCCAGCACACCCGCCTTGCGACTGCGCAGCGCCAAGGAAATCCGCCGTCGACTCTACTTTCCGCGCACCACGACGCCCGTTCCGTCCAGCGTGATGCTGATGGGCATTCGTGGCGAGGGCGAACAGAAATCGCTGCTGATCGCCCTCAATGCGGATGTCCAGCCAATACAAGTAACAATCGACGAAGAGCACCATCAGTCATGGCAACGGCATCCGGCTTACCTCGCCGCCAGCGTCTCGGGCGTGCAGCACCAAGCAATAAGCTTGAGTAGCGGTGACGGCACTCTGATGCTGCCACCACGCTCAGCCAGCGCATGGATGAGCATCGAGAAACAAGAGCATTCGCGATAGCGCCTGCCAGTGGATTCTGGCGAACGTTCCGCTACGCGGTGTGCGCGATTGCGATCGGCATCTCACTCAAACCCATTCGAGAATAGTCCGCCTGGCGCAGCAACCGTAAAGCTCCCCCTTGTTGCGACACCCGCGTGCCAAGCACTGTCCACTGCGCTGACGCGCCATTCGTAAGTACCTGCAGGAAGATCCGACACCGTCCACTCGGTCCGCGAGCCCAATTCACCCGGCTGCGGCAGACGCGAGGGCGGCACAGGCACGCCATCAACTCGAAACAACTGAAGGTCATAGGTCAGGGCCGCCGTCGCGGTATGGTCATCCAGCGCAGCTTGCCAGGACATCTGCACTGCGTCGCCATCCACTTGCGCAACAAGCGCCTGCACCGATGTGGGTGCTGCATTGGTGGTCGCCGTATCGTTGCGGAACAACTGGATCTTGGC
>DEHW01000136.1:0-5990 GCA_002352135.1 Lysobacterales bacterium UBA2790 | reverse complement strand
CCGACATAACTGCCGGTGGCCAACAGGTCCACGTCACCGTCGGAATCAAAGTCCGCCCAACTGGCTGCATGGATATCCAGCCAGGGGACATCTGGTCCGGGAAGGGTTGACTGAAGATAGCTGCCGTCTGCTTGCGCGGTGTGTGTGCGAATGGCGGTGCGGTAGTTGCCGTCCGGGTCCAGAAGATTGCCGGCCACCAGCATGTCCGTCCGGCCGTCCGCATTGAGGTCACCCCAGTCCGCCAGCCCGTATTGAATGGCGACGGGCAACAGCTCGACCGCAACAAAACCCGTCGGGTCATTGCGATAGCGCCGAACATAGGCGGTGTCGTAGTAGGGGTCGACGTTTGCGACCATCAAGTCGAGGTCACCATCGTTGTCGTCGTCGATCCAACTCGTCTGGACGTTAACGCCAACGTCGAAGCCAGTCCGCACCTCGGTGAACACCCATCCTCCCAGTCCGTTCGGGCCATCATTGCGCATCAGCACCGAGTCAAACGCCGGGAACGCGTCACCATCGGTGGTGGGCAGGAACACGTCCAGGTCCCCATCATTGTCCGCATCCGCCCAAGTGATTGATCGGAGGTCGTAAGCGCCGGAGTAGGACGAATCTTCGAGATAGCCTGGAAAGCTCAACCCGCTATCACTCAACTGGCCCGCGTCGTTTCGATAGAGTCGCGTCATCCCCTCCGTGCCAACCAGGAGATCATGGTCGCCATCCCCGTCATAGTCTCCCCAAGCCAGATCGGAACTGCCCGAATAGAGTTCACCCATGTCCATGGGTTGGGGGGTAAATCGCCAACGACCGTCCTGTCCGAGTCCATCGTTGCGCAGAACCAGAAGCGCCTCCGTGGCGGAAACGTTGTAGACGACGCTGTAGCCAAGCACTGCGAGATCGAGGTCACCATCCGCATCGACATCCGCCGGTGCCAGCGAAGTGACCCAGAAGTCGCTGTCAATCGGGGTGCTGAAGTAGCCATCATCAAGCGGCGTGACTTCGCTGAAGGCGGGCAAGGCCGACACGTACTGGCTAGCCCCAAACAAGCATGCACTGAACATCGCAACCCGACCAACCGGGGGTAACTTCTTCATGTTGCGCTCCAATCGCGACCGTCCGCATGCGCATTGCACATCAATAATCTGTGCAAGCCCATCCGGGAAACCACTCAGGCTCGCGGCCTACGGTCCGCGCAGCCCTACGCTTTCCGGCCCGAGCTTGCGAGAATGGCGCCGGCAGCTTTCTGGAATCGGCGTACGTGGCCAAAGGCAAAGTCACCTCATTTGATATCGCGCACCTCGCTGGGGTCTCGCAGCCCACGGTGTCGCGTGCCTTGCGTGACAGTCCACTGGTCAACGAAGCCACTCGGCGAAAGGTGCAAGAGATCGCTGCCAAGCTGAACTACAAGGTCGACAAGAATGCGTCCAACCTGCGCTGTCAGCACTCCGAAACGCTGGCACTGCTGTTGTTTGAAGACGAGAACATCGACGATTCGTTCATCAATCCGTTCTTTCACGCCATGCTGGCCTCGATCACGCGTGCCTGCGCGGCGCGAGGCTATGACCTGCTGATCTCGTTCCAGCAGATGAGTCAGGACTGGCATGCCGAGTTCGAGGACAGCAAGAAGGCAGACGGACTCATCCTGCTGGGCTATGGCGACTATGAGGTCTACCGCGCGCGCCTCGAACAACTGGTCGCCCAGGGCACGCGCTTCGTGCGTTGGGGCGCGGTGATCGAAGGCCAGCCCGGCGTCTCCATCGGTAGCGACAATGCGCTCGGCGGCCTTGAAGCCACGCGTCATCTGCTGGCCCAGGGACGTCGGCGCATCGCCTGGATTGGTGACTCTTCCCGACACTACCCCGAGTTCCAGGCACGCTTTCGCGGCTATCAAAAGGCCCTGCGGGAAGCGGGCTTGACGCCCACCAATGAGCTACGTGTCAGCGCGCTGTCGTCGGAGAGCGATGGTCGTGCTGCGATGGAAGCCCTGCTCAATCGCGGCTCGTCTTTCGACGCCCTTTTTGCCGCCTCGGACCTGATTGCCATTGGTGCGATGCAAGTGCTGGCGGAACGCGGACTGCGCGTTCCGGAAGACGTTTCGGTGGTCGGCTTCGACGATATTCCCATGGCTCGTCATGCCCGCCCCGCGCTATCGACAGTGGCTCAGGACACGCGTCTGGCTGGGCAAATTCTGGTTGACACCTTGATCGATCAGATCCACGCAAAAGAGACGCGCAGTCAACGCCTGCCGGTCAAGCTGGTTGTGCGGCAGAGTTCAACGACAGATACCTGATCAGGGATTGGCGCCAGACTCGAAGTGTTCCTGCAACCAATCCTGCATGGCCGCAAAGGCGCGCTTTGCCGCGCGCGGGTGGTACTGACAGCCCGGACCGGCGTTGGCATCGAACTCGGCAAAGCAATGCACCGCGCCCGCCAGATTGGTGAATTGCCAATCCGCGCCAGAAGCCGACATTTCCTGCTGGAAGGTGGCGATGTCTTCGGCGCTGACGTAACGGTCTTCAGCCCCATTCAAGACCAGCACCGAGGTCTTGATGTCGCCCGCCCCAGCAGGCGACGACGTCGACAGACCGCCGTGAAACGACACCACGGCATCAAGATCATCGCGACCACTACGCGCCAATTCCAGCACGGTGGAACCACCAAAGCAGAAGCCCGCAGCGGCGAGGCGTGAACCGTCCAGGCCCGTTTCGGCTTGGGCAATCAACTGATCCAGTGCGGCACCGGCGCGTGCCCGCAATAGTGAGCGGTCGGCATACAGGGTCTTTGCGGCCGCACTGGCCTCCTCGGCGGTCTGTGGACGCACGTCGACGCCATACACATCGGCGACCAGCACCACATAGCCCTTCTCGGCCAACTGACGTGCCTTCGCGACGGCGGAGTCATTGACGCCCATCCAGTTCGGCACCATCAGCAGTCCGGGCAATCCCTTCTTCGCCTCGTCATGCACCAGAACGCCTTCGAAGCGGGTGTCCTCGTGAGTCCATGACACCTGCCGGGTCTGCAGGGCCGCGAGCGAAGGCGTGCTGACGACGGTACTCAGCAGCAGTAGAAGTGGGGGAAGGCGCATGGAAATCTCCTCAAGGTCGATACCGACGCACGAGCTTACCCAATGCGCGTCACGCCAGAGTGAGCGTGCCGCACACGTCACTTCCCGGTGAATACGTATGCACGTTGGTTGTCGACGCCGCGCCACGCCGCCTACCCTTGCGGCTCACGCGCGGGTTGCCAATGAGTTGTCGCCTTGAAGCGATGCGCGGTGTGCCGGAACCGGTACGCTGCGAGCCGGTGCACAGCAGGGGAGTGGACATGAGCAGCAAACCGCGTCTGTCGTTCTGGCAGATCTGGAACATGTGTTTTGGATTTCTCGGTATCCAGTTCGGCTTTGCGTTGCAGAACGCCAACGTCAGCCGCATCTTCCAGACCTTGGGCGCCAAGGTGGACGACATCCCCGCACTGTGGATCGCCGCACCGCTCACTGGTTTGCTGGTGCAGCCGCTGATCGGTTACTACTCGGATCGGACTTGGACGCGCCTCGGACGCCGCCGACCGTATTTTCTGGTCGGTGCGATCCTCGCCAGTCTCGCCCTGATTGCCATGCCCTACTCACCCGCTCTGTGGATCGCGGCGGGCATGCTGTGGATTCTGGATGCCTCGATCAATGTCGCCATGGAGCCCTTCCGTGCTTATGTCGGCGATCAATTGCCCTCCGAGCAGCGGGCAACCGGCTACGCCATGCAGAGCTTCTTCATCGGCGTCGGTGCCGTAGTGGCGAGTGCCCTGCCCTGGTTACTGACGCAGGCCGGCATGAGCAACGTCGCGCCAGCCGGAGAGATTCCCGACACCGTGCGCTACGCCTTCGTGTTCGGCGGCATCGTGCTGTTTGCGGCAGTCGGCTGGACCATCTTCAGCACACGCGAGTATCCACCTGAAGTGCTGGCCACCCACGAGGCGGCGCACTCGCCATCGACCGCAACAGCACACTTCCCGACCTGGCTGGCGGCGTTGCTGGGGGCAGCAGGTTTGCTGCTGATCTCAACCGTGTGGCAATACCATCTGGACCGTGAGCTGTACCTGCTGGGTGGTGGCCTGGTCACCGCCTCCAGTCTGTTCCTGATGCGCGCCTCGCTTCCGAATGGACTGTTGCGCCATTTGCTCGATGACATCGTCGCCATGCCGGAAACCATGCGGCAACTCGCCTGGGTGCAGTTCTTCTCGTGGTTTGGTCTGTTCGGAATGTGGATCTACACCACCGCAGGCGTGGCGGCCCATCACTACGGCACCACGGACACGACTTCACAGGCCTACAACAATGCGGCGGACTGGGTCGGCGTGTTGTTTGCGGGCTACAACGGCTTTTCGGTGCTGGCCGCGATCTGCATTCCATGGCTGGTCCGCGTGGCCGGTCTGAAGCTCAGTCACATGATCAATCTCTGGCTCGGCGCGGCAAGTCTGTTGTCGTTTTACTGGATCGATGACCCGCATTGGTTGCTGCTGCCGATGGTCGGCGTGGGCTTTGCGTGGGCGTCGATCCTGTCATTGCCCTACGCCATGCTGGCCGACAGCGTGCCTGCACAGAAGATGGGCACCTACATGGGCGTGTTCAATTTCTTCATCGTGATCCCGCAACTGGTCGCGGCAACCTTGTTGGGTGTTTTGCTCAAGCACCTGTTCTCTGGCCAACCGATCTTCGCGCTGATCATCGGCGGCACGAGTTTCATCCTGGCCAGCCTTGCCGTGCTGCGTGTTCGCAGCGTTTGACCGCCCACTCCCGGAGCCCAGACCATGTCTTTCGACCCGCCGCCCCACGCCCTCCGACGGCTGACTGCCGCCCTGTTGCTGAGTCTGACTGCCTGCGGTGATTCATCGCCACCGGTGGCGTCGACGTCCGCTCCCGCTGAAAACCCACCGACTGCGGCTGCACACATCGCGTCCGGCAACGACGGCATTTTCGGTACCCGCGAGCCCTTCGCATCCGAAGCCATCTACTTCGTCGTCACAGATCGCTTCGTCAATGGCGACCCGAGCAACGACCAACGCGATCAGGGGGGCGACCATAGAAGTTTCGATATTCCGCTCAAAGGCCCGAACGGCGGCACGGACAACATCGGTTACCTGGGCGGTGACTTCAAAGGCGTGCTGAACCATGCCGACTACATTCGCGATATGGGATTCAGCAGCGTCTGGATCACGCCCATCGTCGACAACCCCGATGCCGCCTTTGCGGGTGGCGACGAAATCCAGTGGGGCAGCATCCTGACCGACCGCGGCAAGGCGGGCTATCACGGCTACTGGGGGGTGAATTTCTGGCGTCTCGATGAACATCTGCCCAGTGCGGATCTCGACTTCGCGCTGTTCACCACCGCCATGCGCGAAAAAGGCCTCAAGACCGTACTCGATATCGTCGGCAACCACGGCACGCCGGCATTCGGGCCGATCGATCAGCCGGAATTCGGCAAACTCTACGATGCCGACGGCAATCTGCTGGCCGACCATCAGAACCTGCCGCATGACCAGCTTGACCCGGCCAACAATCCGCTGCATCGCTGGTATCTGCCGAGTGTGGAGCTCGCGCAATTGAGCAACTTCGACGACAGCAACCCGGCCTTACTTGATTACATGGTGGGCGCTTACTCGCAGTGGATCGATCAAGGCGCAGCCGCGTTTCGCATCGACACGATCAAATACATGTCGCACGATTTCTGGCGTGCCTTTGCGGAACGCATCCGCGCCAAACATCCGGGCTTCTACATGTTCGGCGAAGCCTTCGATTACGACGCGGCGGCCATCGCCCCTTTCACTTGGAAAGAAAACGGCAGCATCAGCGTGCTGGATTTCCCCATGAAACAGGCCATGGAGGCGGTATTCGCCAAGGGCGAAGGCTTCGAGGCACTGGACAAGGCGTTGTTTCTGCAGGACAGCCCCTACGCCAATCCCTATGACCTGACCACCTTCTACGACAACCACGACATGCCGCG
>DEHW01000198.1 GCA_002352135.1 Lysobacterales bacterium UBA2790 | reverse complement strand
AAGCGGTGAAACTGTCCCGCGAATTACTGTCGCAAAGCGCCTTCGACGCCCATCGAGCGCACGAACTCTATCCCGGCGAAGCCGCGCAATCCGACGCTGAACTGATCGACTTCATCCGCCGAAAGGCCGAGTCGATCTATCACCCGATCGGCACCTGTCGCATGGGTCAGGACAGCATGGCCGTAGTCGATCCTGAATGCCGCGTCCACGGCGTCGACGGCCTGCGCGTCATCGACGCCTCGGTGATGCCCAACCTGATTGGCGGCAACACCAACGCACCGGTGATCATGATCGCCGAGCGCATGGCGGATCGGATGCTGCGGCCTGCAGAGCGCCATATCACGCAATGACTCGCGTGCGACGCAGACATTTCGCTGCGCGCGCCGGGCGCAGCGGGCGTTGATCGCGCATTGATGAAACGCCTCTACACTGCGCACGGATGCCTCGCCGGATCGCAGCCATGTCGCTTTGCCAATCCCCCCCCGTCGGCCTCCGTTCCCGATGGTCGCTGTTCTGCTCACTCGCGCTTGTCGCGACGGTTCTTGCAGCGTCGGCGAAGACCCGCGCCTCCGAACCCAGTCTGGCGCAGCTCGGTGTGCAGCAATGGCGTCAAGCGGAAGGTCTGAGCTCGAACTGGGTGCGCGACCTGGTGGAAACGCCCGACGGCTTCATCTGGATCGCCAGCGTAAGAGGGGTATCGCGCTTCGATGGGAAAGAATTCACCCACTTCAACCCCACAAATCTACCTGGACTTCCTCGCTCACCCGTCACTGCCCTCGCGCTGGCAACGGATGGTGCGCTGCTGATTGGCCTGGAGTACGGCGGTATCCGTCGCCTGAAGGGCAACACGCTCGATCCCGCGTTGCCAAGCGTCCTCAACAACCTCGATGTCGCCGTGCAATCGATGCGTTGGTTTGACAACGCGCTCTGGATTGCGACCAAGCGCGGCCTCTGGATCTTCCGGGATGGGAGCACGATGCTGGTGGCTACAGAGCCGCTGAGCGATGCGGACGTGGTGGCGCTGCAGGTTGTCGAGTCCAGCTTGTGGGCACGGACGCGCTCTGGCGGCTTGTGGCAGCTGGTTGATGGCCGTTGGCGGGCATCATTGGACGCACCCAACTGCCAAGCCGGTGGGTTCGTCATGGATCACCATGGTGCGCAATACACGTCCTGTCAGGATGGCGTGTGGTCACGCCGCGACGAACAGACCGCATGGCAGAAGATCAGCGCTGCTGGCAGTGTCGGCAAGTTGTTCCTCGACGCACAGCACCGCCTGCTGTATGGCGGGCCCGACGGACTGGTGCGCTGGAAGGACGGCACCACTGAACAGCGACCGCTTGGCCCCGGCTTGGATGACTGGCGCGTTCGAGCCTTCCTCCAGGATCAACGCGGGGATTTGTGGGTCGGCACGTTTTCTGGCGGGCTGTCGCGGCTTGGTGTCGGCGCGGTGCGCTCCCTGGGGATGTCCGAGGGCCTGGGTATCAATAGCGCGACGGCGGTGCTGAGCGATGGCGAGCAGATCTGGGTGGGCGCCTTTCGCGGCGGCCTGTTCCGCACCAATCGCTTGGGCGAGCGCCTGCAGCACTGGTCCCCCGAGCAGGGCTTGCCCGGCGAGACAGCCTGGGCACTGGACTTCGACGTCGAGCAACCTTCCGCACTCTGGGTCGGTGCGGATCAGGGATTGGCATGGTTGCATCAGGGACGCCTGCATTCGGCCGGGCCAAAGGGCCAGCGCTGGTCTGGCAGAGTGTCCGTCCTGTATGCCGATCCGCTCAAACCGGGCACCTTGTGGATCAGTGATCGAGTCAATCCGATTGTCGAACTCTCGCCCAACGGCATCATCCAACACGGTACCGATGTCGGACTGCCACTTCGTGCTACCACCTTCATCAAACGTGATCGCAACGGTCAGTTGCTGGCCGGAGGCGCTGAAGGACTGTTTCAGCAGCGCGGCGAGCATTGGCATCGCATTGATCTGGGCGAGCCTCAGCGCGACTACGTCAGTGCCTTCACTGAAGCGGACGATGGAACGCTCTGGGTCGCCAGCGGTGCGGTCGGACTGGTCCGTCTGCGAAACGGGCAACGCTCGGTTTTTGGATACAACAGTGGCTTGAGCTTCTGGCCTGTCCATACCCTGTCACTAGATGGCAAAGACTTCCTGTGGATGTCCGGCAACGACGGCCTGGCCCGAGTCCGGTTGGCGGATGTGGATCGTTCTGCGCAAGGTGAACCAGGCACCCTGTCCATCGAGCATGTCGACCGCCGCGACGGACTACTTGATCAGGAAACCAATGGTTGGGGCTATCCCTCGGTGGCCCGTCTGCACACTGGGGAGTTGGTCTTTCCGAGTCATCTGGGTCTGGCTGTGGCGAGCCCTTCGAAGATTCGCAGTGCCGTCCTTGATCCGAGTCATCTGTATCTGCTGCAGGCCTGGGCCGGCACGCGCTCGCTGCCTCTGGACTCTGGCAGCTTTCAGCTGGGCACCGATGAGCGCTCCTTGCGTGTGCGCTACTCGGCGGTGGAGACCTTGCGTCCGGAGGCGGTCCAGTTCAGACATCGCCTGGCAGGACTGGAAGATGCGTGGGTATACAGCGCGCCCGGCAACGAAGCGCGCTATAGCCGAATTCCGCCGGGTAGCTACCACTTCGAGTTCCAGGCCCGTGTTCCCGGCGAGGACTGGATTAGTGCCGAGGAACGTTACCGGGTTGATGTCGTGGCCGGATGGTGGGAACGACAGGATGTGCGAATCAGCGTCGGACTGCTGGTTCTTGGCATCGTCGCGGCGGTCCTTGCCTGGCGCCTTCGACTGGGACAGGTTCACGCACGTTCTCTGGCGCGCGCTCGCCGCTTCCTGCGTGATGTGATCGACACCAGTCCCCATCCCATCTTCGTACGCGCGAAAGACGGCTCTGTGGCACTGAGCAATCAGGCGGCGACGGCGGTGATTGAGCGCCAATCCGAGTTGTCAGGCGGTGACGCCACTGACGCAAAGCCGGTCTGGTCGAGCGCCTTTCAACGACTGGCCAACCTGGATTCCGTGGTCATTGCCGAGTCGCGAGAGCTGGTGATTGACGAGATCGAGTTGCACAACCGTGATCAGGCGTCGCAGTGGTTCAAGGTCATCAAACGGCCCGGCTTTTCTGCCGAGGGTCTTGAGGTGGAGCACGTCATCACCACTGCGGTGGAGATCACCGATTACAAGCAGGTGGAACTGCAGTTGCGCGAAGAGGCTGAGAAGCTGCGTCATAGCCGAGGGGAAGCGCGCCAGCTGGCCGCGCAGGTATTGACTGCACAAGAGGACGAGCGCCGTCGTCTGGCGCGTGAGATGCACGACGATGTGACCCAGCGTCTGGCTGGACTGGCCATGCTCGCCTGGAGCACCTTGCAAGGCGTGGCGCGCAGTGGTGATGAGAAATCGAGTGCACAGATGCAGGAACTCGCCAAGGCTCTGGAGAGCGTGGCCAATGACGTCCAAGTCCTCTCTCGGGACTTGCACCCGCCGGCGCTGGAGGCCTTGGGCCTGGTCGATGCCCTGCGCAGCGAATGCCACACCTTTTCCGAGCGAACCGGCTTAGAAGTCGAGTTCGACTGCATCGAGGCGATCACCGAACCAAGTGCCGAGCGAGGTCTTGCGGTGTACCGCATCGTCCAGGAAGCACTGCGCAATGCGCGAACCCATTCGGGCTGTGGCAACGCCATTGTCTCGATTCGCAGCGACCGTTCAGGACTGCAAGTGGAGGTTCGCGATTTCGGTCAAGGCTTTGATCCTGGCGCGCGCGACACACACGGCGGCCTGGGCTTGGCCAGCATGCGGGAGCGGGCGCGACTGGCCGGTGCCCGCTTCACCATCGAATCCGCTGCCGGGGAAGGCACTTGCTGCCGGATTGAACTGCCGTTGGACTAGGAGCCGGGGCGGCAGAAGTGATCAAGGCGAAAAGTCCGCTTCTGCCTCGCAGGCTCCTGGCCTTCAGCTGCGCTGCACGACCCAGCGAGTGGCCTCGGCCGAGAGCTCGGCGGCGTTTTCCAGCGCCAGCTTGCGCTTGATGCGATCACGGTAGGTTTGCACCGTCTTCGGGCTGACCTGCAGTTCGGCACTGATCTGTGTCGTGGTCAGTCCGCGTCCAATGCGCACCATCACCTCCAGTTCACGATCGGTCAATCGCTCGATTTGCGGTGTATCGATCTCGTCATCATGGCGACCACTGCTGAGTCGACGCTCCAGCAAGGCTTGCGATACGGAGTCACTGACATACAGTCGTCCTTGGCGCACTTTGCGAATGGCTTGAACAATATTCCGGCCCGCTTCGCTCTTGTGCACATAACCGCGCGCACCGGCGGCCAGTGCGCGCTCTGCCCAGGTCGGTGCGTCCTGCATCGACACCACAATGGCGCGCATTTGCCGTTTCGCGACTTCCTTCAGCAGATCCAAGCCACTCGATTCGCGCAGCGACAGATCAATGATCAGCAAATCCAAGGTGTGCTGGTCCAGCAGATCCAGCGCACCTTGAACGTCTTCGGCCTGGGCAACCACTCGCATGTCGGGCTCGGCGTCAATCAGGGCAGCGAGGCCCATGCGGACGATCGGGTGGTCGTCCACAATCATGATCTGCCATCGATGGAACTGGCTAGGGTCTGCGCCAAGGGTGGAGCCATTCATGGGCTCCATTATCCACAGCATGCCGTTCAGTGCCATGACGCGACCCTCCCACCATGGTCGAGAGGTCACCGCGCGACGCGGCTCCACGCTCTCAGTGCATTGCTGGCCTCAGGATGTCGTCCATGCGCCGCGCCATAGCCAGCAGGTGCGCCCGCGATGCCTCATCCCGCGGTTTGCGTGCGGCCTGACGCAGGCGGTTCGCTAGACCTGGCAAGGTGTCCAGCGCATAGCCAGGCAGCATACTGTCGGCGCTGCTGGCAAGTTGATTGACCACGTAGCCCTGTGAGTATTTCTGCGACAGAAGTTCAGTCGCCTTGGCCGCCGCCGTCGGATCGGGCTTGGGGTGCACGGCTGCCTCAACCATATCCAGCCAGCCTGCCTGCTGCAGTCGCCGCCAGTTCGGCAGATCATCCAGATCACCCCAGACCTGCGCGGTCACCTCGGTGATCAGGTCCGATACCCCGAATTGGGTCGGGTCGATCTCATGCTGGGTCTGTACCCGCGCCATCAGCGGACCCGAGAGCAGTTCCCGCACATAACGGGCACGCCGCGTGTCGACCAAGCGATCACCGGCAAATGGCTCAGCGCGTGCCAAGATCTCCGGCTTCAGAAACACGTCGGCCATCCGCGGGCCTTCATCCAGCACGAAGGCCACCGCCGCGCGTTGCTCCGAAGCAGGGACAAACTGCGGGCGATCGTCGCCGGCAGCACCGGTGAGTTGACCACCCATCAGTTTCAGCACGCTGCCCAGGAAGGTGTCGAACTGACCGATTGCCAGGTCATAGGTGGCGCGGAAGTCAACGAGTTGCGGCGCCTCGCTCGGCAGCGCATCAATACCCAGGCCGATCTTGCGTAATCCTAGCCGGGTGGCTTCGATGCGCTCCGCCCCGACGTTCTCCATCAGTACGCGGGGATCAAATGCCCAGCGATCCTCGACCCCATCCTCACCTGCACCCCAGCGCAGCAGAGGATCATTGACCGATGCCGCTGCCAAGCGCGTCAGTTCGGCCTGCTCGGCTTCGGGAGTGTCGCCATGCTTGCCGTAACCCCACTGGATGGCGAACTCATCATAGGGACCGATGATCGGCAACACGCGCGTCACACCATCGCCAGGCTGGGCAGCTTGATTCATGCGGCCATAGGCCATGATCGATGCGTTGGAGCCACGCGTGTTGGCGAATGCCGGATTGCGCAGATCAGCAACGGAGTAGGCCGTGGAAGCGAGATGGTTGTGCCGCAGACCGATCGAATGACCGACTTCATGCGCCACGATGTACTGCAACAGTTGGCCTTGCTTGGCCTCGCTGAGCGGTAGGCCCTTCACGTCGGGCTCGATGCCATAGGCCATCAGCCAGTAATAGTTGGAGAAGTAGTTCAGCACCTGTGGCCAGATCATGACGTGGGCGAACAGGATTTCACCCGAGCGCGGGTCGGAGACACTGGGTCCCATCGCATTGACGAAGGGCTGCGGCAGCCAACGGATCACGTTGTAGCGTGCGTCTTCTGGACTCCACTCGGGATCCTGCTCTGGAGTCGGCGCATCCATCGCCAAGATGGCATTTCGAAAGCCCGCCTTTTCGAATGCGGGCTGCCACATCTCCACACCCGCCTTGATGTAGGGACGCCAGCGATCAGGCACGCCTGGCCCAACATAGAACACGATCGGCTTGATCGGCTCGCTGACGGCAGCCGCCGGATCACGTTTCTCCAGCCGATGCCTTTTGATCACGCCATGAAAGATGTCGTTGGAGACGGCCCTGCCGTCGGCCGTCTCGAACTCGGTGAATTCGGTGGGAATAAACCCGACACGATCGTCATAGCGACGCGCCGCCATGGGCTGCTCCGGCAACAGCACCAGTGAATGCCCCAGTTCGATGGTGAGCGGCTTGAAACCCGCGGCGGGTGCCGCTGGATCGGCGCCGCGAAAGGTCAGTTGCGTACGGATATGCAGATTGGTCGGGTAGGCATCGATGTCAGCAATGAAGGAACGTGTCGGATCGACCGTCAGACCGATCGGCGCGGGGACCAGTCCCGATTGCAGGATGTGATTGGCCGCAGTCAAGCCGTCTATGTCGTTGGAGAAGGTGGCAGTCAAATCAATCAGCCAGCGTCCTTCCGCCTCGGCCAGAATCGGGAACACCGCAATGACTGGACCGAGCGCCACACCATCGATAGCGGTATCGATCGCCGCACTGCTTCGACGCTCATCAATGTCTATTGCCTCCGCGCGCGGAACACCGCTCCCGGAACGCTTCTGGAAGGCCGGGCTGCGGTCCCGCACCATCAGGCGATCGCCATGCCGTTCCAGGACGACAACGGCGCCCGCCACTTCGTTGCCCAATGTGGCGACCGCAGACTCTGGAAAGCGGGCCGCTTCCACGTACCAGAACATCAGTCGCCCTTCGAGGGCGGTCGGCAGTGAAAGCAGGGTTTGCTGCTTGCCGACATAGGCGCGCAAGGGACCGTTTCCGGTGGCCTGTGCCTCGCCAATCAGCTTGTCAAACGCCGCGGGTGTCGCTGGATCGCGCGCTTCCGCGGCGTGGCCGTAGCCATTGATCCCACAACCCAACAGCAGCGCAAACACGCTTCGAACCAAACGACTCGCCATGATTCACCTCGTCAAAATACTGCCGCCGCGCCGACACCACGACACGGCGGCAAAAGCTGTGGGTTGGGAACAGACTGGAATGGCGGGCTCAATCGAGCTTGTCGAAGGAGTCCACTTTGCCGTTGCTGCTGACATTGCAAACGTAACGGTATTCCTCATAGCGCAGGACGATTTCCCACCATCCCGGCTTCATCGGATTCTGCGAAACGATGGTGCCGTCATAGCCCTGATCCGCAAACTCGTTGCAGGCACGAACTGCCGCCGAGGGGGCATGGCCGGAGCTCTGATAGCCGCTGTCTTCATCGGATGGCGCTGGTTCTTCGTAGCGATCCTGATTGGCACCTTGCAAGGCGAACACCGCACGACAACCGTCCTTCACCCATACCGAATGGCGATTCAATCCCCAGTTCTGATCCTGCACACAGCGTGTATGACTTAGCTGGCGATCCACCACCACGACACCCGACGTGTCCATCTCGCACTCGTTCATCTTGTTGTCGTGCGACTCGCAGGTGACGACCGTTGGTGCGGCGGCCACGGTCATGGGCAATGCGATGGACAGGAGAATTGCGCTCACGTTCTTCATGGGTTGGCCTCGGAATACAGATGGAAAGGGGCGCCTCAGCGCACTCACAGGGTCTGCTTCGCTGAGGCGTGCATCTGTCCGTGATGCACGCATTGCCGCGTCAGTAAATTGCTGACAGGGGCTTGAGTGAGCAACGGACAGACTCGATAGCGCTGCTGGTTGAACGATGTCCATGCCAAACCCCAATCGAGGTGCATCCATGTCCAAGTCCGTGTCGCTTCACTGGCTCTCTCGCTTCGCTCTTTGCTGTGCACTGCCATTGACTGCTGTCAGCACGAGCAGTCTGGCCGCTGATCAGGCGCTTGCCGATGCGGCTGATGCCGCCTTCAAAGCAGCTGATTTTGATGCCAATGGCAAAGTCAGCTGGGAAGAGTTCCGCAATCGCGTGGTTAACGTGTTCGGGCATATCGACACCAACGCCGATGGCCGCATCGCGGGTCAAGAGCACCCGGCTGCAGTGGATGCCAAGGGCAATACGGTGCAACCGGGCAATGTCACAGTGGAGTCCTTCACCAGCGCGGTCGCTGATGCCTTCAAAGCGGCCGACAAGGACGGCGACGGCGAACTGTCCGCCGAAGAATGGTCCGGCAAGAAATCCTGATCTCACGGAGAACACCCATGCGTATTTCCACCCGCACGTTTTTGTCACTGAGCGCCGCCCTTGTCCTGACCGCGTTCAGCAGTGGCGCGTTTGCGCGCAGCATCGTTTGTGAGTCAGAGAACGGCCAGACCCAACACTGCTATGCCGACACCAGCGGTGGCGTGAGTCTGTCCACGCAATACAGCCGCGCCAGTTGCCGCCAAGGCAGCACCTGGGGCTACGACAATCGCGGTATCTGGGTGTCGAATGGCTGCCGTGCCCAATTCGACCTCGGTACCTATCGGTCCAACCACGGCAGCGATCGCGACTCCAAGGCAGCGGCCGCCCTGGCAATCGGGCTGATCGGTGCGGCAGCCATTGCCGCACACAACGATCATGACAATGACCGTGATCGTTACGACTACCGTCCTTACGACCATGGCGATCGTTACGGCTACAACCCATCGCAACGGATCACCTGCGAATCGCAAGGCGACCGCCACGAGTACTGCCGCGCCAATCTGCGTCATGCCCGCGTCGATCTCGACCAGCAGTTGTCGCGCACCCAATGTCGCTATGGTGACAACTGGGGCTACGACAACGGTGGCGTTTGGGTCGAAGACGGCTGCCGCGCGGTCTTTTCGGTCTACTGATCAATACAAGGAAGACACGCTTCGATGGCGTGTCGCCCTGTCCCAGTGTGCCAAACCTGCGGCCATCCCCGGATGGCCGCAGGTGTCTCCGAGCCTTGGAGTCTGCTATGCAACGTGCATCACTACGTCTGGTATTTGCCGCGTTTCTGAGTGCCGTCTTCCTGCCTGCCAACGCGGACACCAACGGGAGCGCGGAAGCGCCATTTCAACAACGCTTGGAGTGGGACGGCATCACCTTCGATATCCGCACCGTGAGCCGCGACGGCAAGACGGTGCTGCAGGTCCAGCCGTCCGGCTTGAGCATCGACAACTCGATTCTTGAGCAGACCATCGAAGGCAACGTCAGCGGTGCCGAGATTGCCGACCTCAATGTCGACCAATCGCCAGAGATCTACATCTACGTCCTTGATCACCACCAGCCACCGCGCATGCATTTGTATGCGTGGTCAGCCAACCATCGCAAGTCGATGAGCATGATCTACCTGCCCGAACTGAGCGACGACCCCGCACTGGCACAAGGCTATGTCGGCGGCGACGAGATGAGCGTGCTGGAAGGGGTGCTCGGTCGCCGCTTCGTCATCCACGACAACGGTCAACCCACCGGGAAGTACCGGCAGATGCAATACAAGCTCAAGCCCGGGGAAGCCAGCTGGCAGCTTGTGCTGGATCGGGTGACGGAGTTTTAGTCGTTCAGTCGCTAGTTCGCGAAAAACTGCGTGCTCACCCGCGCCGCTTCAAGCGGATCAGGGCCGATATGTCGTCGTCGCCGTAGCCTTCGGCCATCAGTTGGGCGTAATCGGTGAGGGACTTCTGGATGATGTCGCGGCGGGTGCCTGCAGCTTGGGCCATGGCGTCGACAATCTTCAGATCCTTGTGCAGCAGGGCGAGTTTGAAGCCGACTTTGAACTCGTCGCGCAGCATCGTTGGGCCGCGTTTTTCCAGAAACCAGCTTCCCGCCGCACCGGCACCGAGCGTAGGCAACAGACGCTCGGGATCGAGGCCGAGTTTTTCGCCCAACGCCAAGCCTTCGCTGACGGCATGGGCGATACCCGCGACCAGCACCTGATTCACCGCCTTGGTGGCTTGACCAGTGCCGACCTCACCCATGTGGGTGATGCGCAGGCCGTAAGCCTGGAGCGCTGTTTGGGCTTTGGCGAGATCGGCTGCACTGCCGCCGACCATGATCGATAGCTTGCCGTTGATGGCGCCTTCGACACCGCCGGAAACCGGCGCATCCAGAAAGCCGATGCCCTTGGCGGCCAAGCGCGCCGCAGCGGTTTGTGCGGTGGCGCTGGAAACAGTGCTGTGATCGATGACGACGCTGCCGGGCTGCATGACGGCGGCCAAGGCATCGACATTGGCCAGCACGTCCGCATCGGCAGTGACGCACAAAGCGACGACATCGCAATCGGCGAAATCCTTGGCACTCTGCGCCGCTCGCACGCCGAGTTCGCTTGCCAGCGTCTCCGCCTTGTCGATGCTTCGATTGCCCACCACAGCGAGCAGGCCGCGCGCGGCCAGATGTCCGGCCATCGGGCGTCCCATGGCACCGAGTCCGATGAATCCGCAGTGGGGTGTTGTCATGGCAATGGTTCCGTAGTGACAAGCCGACAGTGTATCGAGCGCGGGTGCGCGCTAGGCTTGCCGATTCGCTCACCATCGGATTTGTCGCATGCGTATCTGTGTCTATGCCGCGTCCAGCGGCCAGTGTGATCCGGCCTATCACGCCGCCGCCTACGCGGTGGGTCAGCACATCGCGCGGGTGGGCGCGACCCTGGTTTATGGCGGTGGCTCGGCGGGTTCGATGGGTGCGGTGGCGAACGGGGCGTTGTCCGAAGGTGGCGAGGTGATCGGCATCCTGCCGCGTTTCATGGCGGATCTGGAATGGGGTCATCCCGGACTGACGCGCCTGGAGCTGGTGGAAGACATGCGTGAGCGCAAGCATCGTTTGCTCACCGACTCCGATGCGGTGGTGGCCTTGCCAGGCGGCTGCGGCACGCTGGAGGAGTTGTTCGAGGCGATCACCTTGAAGCGGCTGGGGCTGTATTTCAACCCGATCCTGTTGCTCAACACGCGGGACTTCTACACGCCCTTGCAAGCCTTCATGCAGCAAGTGATCGAACAGCGCTTCATGAACCCCGAACACGCCGCGATGTGGCAACTCGTCGCCGAGCCGGAACAGGTGATGACAGCCATCGCATCCGCGCCGAGTTGGGGTCCGAACGCGCGCGAACTGGCGGTGGTGCGCCCCGCGTAATCCGCGTTCGACCGATCTCTCACTCAGACTTGTCCTCTGTCATCGCCGCTTTGCGCTTGTGCGTGTATCGGATTGATGAGGAGGCTGGTTATGCGCGCAAGAACTCTGGCTGCATTGTGTTTGCTGACCGCGTTGGGCAGCCGGGATGTCGTGGCGGGCACCGTGGGCGTCTGGCCCGGAAGCGGAAGTTGCAGCACGACCTTGCAGGCCTGCATCAACGCGCAGGGTGCCGGTGGTGCGGTCGAGATCAACACCGAAACGCCGATTGCAGAGAACATCGCGCTGCCGTTCCAGATCAGTCTGCGCCCCTACCGGGCCTGGATAACTCCCGAGTTCGCATCGGGCTTCGGCATCAGTGGCAATTTTCCCGGACCGTTTCCCTCGCCGGTGACCATCAACATCTCTGGCGTCAAGCTCACCAATGCCAAGGTCACGCTCAATGCGTCGAGCTCGGCCGATGTGTTTCTCGACGTCTCACGCATGCAGTTCGTCAGCATGGGCAGCACAGCGGCTGGCATCGATGTAAATCTGTCCGGCACTGGCAATCAGTCCGTGCGCATCAGTGAGAACCAACTTGACGTGGTCGCACCCAGCCTGGTCGACGCGGCCATCGGTGTGGAGGTATTCGGGGCTTCCACGTCCACTGCGGTGGAGATTTCCTACAACGAGATTCGCGCCTCACAGCCGGGTGACGGCTGGGGCATTCATGGCATGGCGGGTGGCGGCTCGACGTCCGAGTTCCGCATTTTTGCCAACAAGGTGAACGGCGACTTCGCGCGGAACAGCATTTCGGTTACCGAGGGGATGTTCTCGTCAACGCCTTCCAGCGTTGATGCCTGGGTGTTCGGAAACATGCTGACAGGTGGCGAGGAGGAATTCGGTGGACTCAGCTTTACCACGGCCTATGGCTCCATCGTGGCACGTGCGGTGAACAACACCATCACCCATGGCCGCGGACTGACGATCACCCATTGGGGTGGCCTGACCCCGGAAGCCGACGGCACCACATCGGGTTGGATCTACAACAACCTGATCGCGTTCAACCGCTTTGGACTGCAGAACATGGTCGACGCGGGCGGCACGGCCAGCAACGATTACAACCTGCTGTGGCAGAACACGTCGGCGGGATTGCATACACCCGGCGCGCATGATGTGAACGCCAATCCGCAGCTCGACAGTCAGTTCCGGCCTCGCCTGAGTGCCGCGTCGCCAGCACGTGATACAGGCGATGGCTTCATCCATCTTTTCCAAGGCGGCGGCCTTCCGTTTGTCGACGGCGATGGGCTGCGGCGACTGGCTGGCAGCGCGGTGGACATTGGTGCTTCGGAGTATGGCCATGATTTCGCGTTGAGCCGCGACAGCACCAGCGGCACGCACAGCAGCTTCGCGTTAGGCGTCAGTCGCTGGAACGACAATGCCGCCCAGCGCCTGTTTGCGACGCAGAACTTCAGGGTTGGTGGCACATCAATCAGTGTTCCCATCAACATCGACTATTTCGATCAGTGGTTTGCGTCCACCGCCAATGGCAGCAACTTGCCAAGCGGAGCCAGTCGCCTGGCGGTCAACGTCTTTGCGCCCTACGCCACCACTTCGTCGCAAGGGGTTTTTCAGCATATCGCCAACGGCAGCAACACGCTGGACGAAGGCACGCAAATCGACTGGTCGATCATCAACAACGATGCCGATGCGTTCGTACTGTTTCAGCAGTCGACCCCGTTCGGCTTGACGGTGACGCCCGATCCGGTTTCGCTGGCCTACCAGGGAACGCGATGGAATCTGGTGACCAGCACTGGCATTCCGTTCGTCTTCGGTGCGTCGGGCACCTACTGGAATCTGTACTCGCAGGCGCGCAGTGCGCAGGCGTTCACGGTAACCGCCGATGTCTCAAATTCCGACTCAAGCCAAATCTTTCTTGACCACCCACTGCTGAACAACCAGCCTTGTGCGCAGATCCAGGTCACTCGCTTGGCGGGCATCAGTACGGCAGGTCGTGTGATCGACACCGACTACGAGGCCACCGTCGGCCGCCACATCATCTATTCGGATCTCGGTGGTATGGCGAACGGCGTGAGCTACAACGTACTCGTGCTGCCGCCACAGATCGACCAGTGCAGCGGCGAATTCCCCTTGTTCGTCGACGGCTTCGAGGATTGAGCACCACAGGGAAGGAGCGAGCCCGAGGCCTTCGCTCCTTCCCTCGATCAGTCGCTGCTATCGCCGCCACCCGAACTGTCGCCACCACCGGCATCATCAAAGCCGAAACTCATCTCCATGCCACTGCTGTCAGCAGCATCGTTGTCGGTGGGGCGCGAGGCGCCTTCACTGTAGGTCACCGGACCCGGTCGGCCCTTCTTGTTGGGCAGGAGCGCGGTCAGTTCTTCGACTTCCGCACACATCTGCGCACGCCGGGCTTCGGGCACCTGTTGCCAATGGCAGCCGAGCAGGGCGCCTTCCAGCGCGTAGAGCAGATTCAGGCTGGGTTTGAAGCCCGCGCGCTTGACCTTCATGAAGGCGCCGACGGCACCGGCCGCCACCAGATCGTCCTGGGTACGAATACCCACCTGACGGAGCCATGCGGCAGACTTGGGACCCACGTTCGACAACTTGCCCTGACTCATCGCAAGGACTCCAGATAGATGGCTGCGAGGGTTTCCAGTCCTGCCACATCGACGGGCTGGAAGCGGTCTACGACCGGGCTGTCGATGTCGAACACGCCGATCAGTTCGCCGTGCTTCACCAGCGGTACGACGACTTCCGAGCGAGAGGCCGAATCGCAGGGAATGTGACCGGGAAACGCGTCCACATCCGGCACGACCTGCGTCGCTCGCGTGCGCGCTGCCGCGCCACACACGCCGCGATCCAGGGCAATGCGCACGCAGGCCGGATGTCCCTGGAATGGCCCGACGACCAGCTCGTTGCCATCGAAGAAATAGAAGCCCAGCCAGTTCACTTCCGCCAACGCGTGATAGGCCAAGGCACTCAGGTTGGCGGCATTGGCAATGCGGTCGTGCTCGCCTTGCAACAGGGCACGGGCTTGCTCGGCCAGACTGGCCCATTGTTCTTCCGGGCTGCCATGCAAGGCAGTCGCGATAAACATGCAATGACATCCTGCGTGGGACTCGAAGCGGGAGTTTAGCAGCGCCCTGCTTCGCAGCCGAACTCACTCGGGGTAGGCTTGCGCGGCATCGGTTTCGCAAAATGAAGGGGAAGCTGTGACTGCTTGGCGTTGTTTTGTCACCGGGACCGATACCGGTGTCGGCAAGACGCATGCAGCGCTGGCGCTGTTGCATTGCCTGCGTCGCGCCCATGGCTCGGCCTTTGGCATGAAGCCCGTCGCAAGTGGTGCCGACCAGCGCAAGCAGGGGCTGCGCAATGCAGATGCGATGGATCTGCAGTCGGCCAGCCTGCCGCGACCGGAATACGACTGGGTCAATCCGTATTGCCTGCGCGAACCCACCGCTCCGGAAATTGCCGCGCGTTTCGAACAAGTGCAGATTGAACTGCGCGGGATCGTTTCCGCTTATTCGCATTTGTCGACCCTGTCGCCGCATGGCGTGGTTGAAGGCGTGGGTGGCTGGATGGCTCCGCTGACTGCCGAGCTGATGCAGGCCGATGTCGCCCGCGCGCTCGAGTTGCCGGTGGTGCTGGTGGTGGGCATGCGCCTTGGCTGCATCAATCATGGGCTGCTGACGGCACGGGCCATTCGTGCCGATGGCTTGCCATTGCTGGGCTGGATCGCCAATGACATCGATCCCGATCTGGCGCATGCCGAGGCCTACTTCGACAACCTGCAGCAACGGCTGGACTTGCCGTGCCTGGGCCGCTTGCCGCATGGCCATCCCGCACACCTGTGCGAACTGACACTGCCAACGTGAAGTCCGCGCGTCGCTTGTGACGCCTTCGCCCATCCCGACAAAGTGGTTTGACGCGTCGCAGCAGGCGTGATGTGGTACGGCTTCGTCCTTGCAAGGACGATTGAACGCGCCAGCCACACCCCGCGAAAGGCCCGCAAGCGTATGAGCGAACAAACGACTGCCCCAACGATGAGCCCTGTCAGCGCCCCCTTGCTGTTCGACCCCAAACTCGAACACGACGGCTGTGGCTTCGGCTTGATTGCCCAGCTCGACGATCAGCCGCATGCCGAGATCGTGCAGGCCGGACTGGATGCCCTCGCACGCATGACCCATCGCGGTGCCGTGGCGGCGGACGGTGAGTCGGGCGATGGCTGCGGCGTGTTGATTCGCCGCCCGGATGCCTTCCTGCGCGCACTGGCCGAAGAGTGTGGCTTTCATCTGGCGCCGCTGTGCACAGCAGGTCTCGTCTTTTTGCCGCATGACGAAGCCGATGCAGCGCGCTGTCGGCAGGAGCTGGCCCAGCAACTGGAACGATGCCATGCGCGCGTNNAATGCCGAACGCGGTGAGGATTCGTCGAGCTTCCATCGCGGCCTGTTCATGGCCCGACGCCGCGCCGAAATGGCGCTGGCCGAGCTGCGCGATTTCCATGTGGTGACCTTGGCCGAGCACAGCATCGGCTACAAGGGCATGGTCATGCCGGAACGCCTGCGCGAGTTCTACCCGGACTTGCTGCATCCCAAGTTGGCCAGCTCGGTGGTGGTCTTCCATCAGCGCTTTTCCACCAACACCATGCCGCGCTGGGCACTGGCCCAGCCGTTCCGCTATCTCGCTCACAACGGCGAGATCAACACCATTCGCGGCAATCGATTCTGGGCGCGCGCACGCGGCAAGCGCATGCGCTCGCCACTGATCGATTTCCGCGAACTCGATCCGCTGGTGTCCATTGACAGTTCCGACTCGGCGAGCCTCGACAACATGCTCGAAGTGCTGCTGGTCGGTGGCCTTGATCCGCTGCAGTCGATGCGCATTCTGGTGCCACCGGCTTGGGAAAACGTCGACGGTCTCGATCCCGATCTGCGCGCCTTCTACGAATACTTCGCCCTGCACATGGACCCGTGGGATGGTCCGGCGGGCATNNGTGGTCGATTGGCCTGCCAAGGACATCGTCGCCAAGGGGCGCTTGGGACCGGGCGAAATGCTGGCGGTCGATCTGCATCGCGGCGAGTTGCTGGACACCCATCGGATCGACCAGATCAATGCCTCACGTGCGCCCTTCAAGCGCTGGCTGAAGCAGGGCGTGAAATACCTGCAGACCGACCTGATTGATCCGCGCCTCGCCGCCGAGCCGATGCCGCACGAGGAATTGCTGACCCATCAGAAGATGTTCAACCTCACCGCCGAAGAGCGCGACACCGTGCTCAAGGTGCTGGCCGAAACCGAAGCCGAAGCGATTGGCTCGATGGGCGACGACACGCCCTTGCCGCTGCTGTCCAGCCGCGTGCGTTCGCTGTACGACGCCTTCCGCCAGGCGTTTGCGCAGGTCACCAATCCGCCAATCGATTCCTATCGCGAACGTCTGGTGATGAGCCTGCACACCCAGATCGCCCGCGAGAGCAATCTGTTCGAGCTCAATCCGGCCTATGCCCGACAGGTCATGGTCAACTCGCCGGTGCTGTCGCAACGCAAGTTCCTGCAGATTCTGGGCATGCGCGAAGAGGGCGTCGACTCGGTCATCATCGATCTCAATTACCCCGAATCCGAAGGTCTGGAAGCCGCGCTGGAACGCGTCTGCCGCGAAGCCGAAGAAGGCGTGCTGGATGGCCGCCTGCTGGTGGTGTTGAGTGATCGCCACGTGCGACCCGGTCATTTGCCGATCCACGCCCTGATGGCGGTCGGCGCGGTGCATCAGCATCTGGTCGCCAAGGGCCTGCGCACCGACTGCAACATGCTGGTGGAGACCGCGACGGCGCGCGATCCGCACCATTTCGCCTGCCTGATCGGTTATGGCGCGACCGCGATCTATCCCTACCTGGCCTACCAGACCATCTTCGATCTGGCCCGTGGCATGGACCCCGAAGCACGCAGTGCCGAGCATCGCGAACTCGGACGCGCGTACCGGCGCGGTATTCGCGTTGGCCTGCTGAAGATTCTCTCCAAGATGGGTATCAGCACCATCGCCAGCTATCGCGGCGCGGCCCTGTTCGAGATCGTCGGGCTGGACGAAGCCATCGTGAAGCGTTGTTTCTCGGGCACGCCCAGTCGGGTCGGTGGTCCGTGCTACGCCGCGCTGGAAGCCGATCAGAAGCAACTCGCGGCGCGTGCCTTCAATCCGGCGCTCGATCTCGAAGCCGGTGGCCTGTTCAAGTACATCCACGGTGGCGAGTACCACAGCTACAACCCCGACGTGGTCAGCGCGCTGCAGACCGCCGTGCTGACCGAATCGCACGAGGATTGGATGGCCTTCGCCAAGCTGGTCAACGAGCGCGAGCCGGCCATGCTGCGCGATCTGCTGGATCCGCGCTGGGACACCTGCACGCCGATCCCACTGGACGAAGTCGAATCCGCCAGCAGCATGGTCAAGGCCTTCGACTCGGCAGGCATGAGCATGGGCGCGCTGTCGCCCGAAGCGCATGAAGCGCTGGCGATTGCGATGAACCGTCTGGGCGGGCGCAGCAATTCCGGTGAGGGCGGCGAAGACCCGGCGCGTTACGGCACCGAGAAGATGTCGCGCATCAAGCAGGTGGCCTCGGGTCGCTTCGGCGTGACGCCGGAATACCTGGTCAATGCCGATGTGCTGCAGATCAAGGTGGCGCAAGGTGCCAAGCCCGGCGAAGGTGGTCAGTTGCCCGGCCACAAGGTCAACGAGCTGATTGCCCGCCTGCGTTATGCCAAGCCGGGCATCGGCCTGATCAGCCCGCCGCCGCATCACGACATCTATTCCATCGAAGATCTGGCCCAGCTCATCTACGACCTCAAGCAGGTCAATCCGCGTGCATTGATATCGGTGAAACTGGTCAGTCATGCCGGTGTCGGCACGATTGCAGCCGGTGTGGCGAAGGCCGGTGCGGACCTGATCACCATCTCCGGCTACGACGGCGGCACCGGTGCCAGTCCGCTGACCTCGATCAAGTACGCGGGCGGACCGTGGGAACTCGGCCTGAGCGAAGCCCATCAAGCGCTGTCGGCCAACGGCCTGCGCGACCGCATCATTCTGCAGACCGATGGCGGCCTGAAGACCGGCCTCGATGTGTTGAAGGCCGCCTTGCTGGGCGCGGACAGTTTCGGTTTCGGCACCGCGCCGATGATCGCGCTGGGCTGCAAATACCTGCGCATCTGTCATCTCAACAACTGCGCCACTGGCGTCGCGACCCAACACCACGTGCTGCGGCAGAAGCACTTCAAGGGCCTGCCCGAACAAGTGATGGCCTACTTCGTCGGCGTGGTGGAAGAGCTGCGCACCTACATGGCGCGGCTTGGCATTCGCACCCTGAAGGAACTGGTGGGCCGCACCGATCTGTTGCAGCAAACCCAGGGCCTGAGTGGGCGTCGACAGCGCATCGATCTGCGCGCCCTGCTGTCGCCCGCGCCCGAGCCACCGGCAGCGGCCTGTTGTCCCGGCAAACCGACGCGCGAGAGCAATGTGCTGCAGCAGGCCCTGCTGGATCAGGTCGGGCCCGCGATCCGCGACGCACGCGGCGGCGAATTCCACTTCGCGGTCAGCAATGTGCATCGCGCGGTCGGCACCGCGCTGTCCGGCTTGATTGCCGAAACGCATGGCAACACGCGCATGGCCAGCACGCCAGTTCGACTGAACCTCACCGGCAGCGTCGGGCAAAGCTTCGGCGCCTTCAATGCCGGTGGCCTGGAGCTTCGTCTGGTCGGCGAAGCCAACGACTACGTCGGCAAGGGCATGGCAGGTGGCTTGATCACCGTCGCACCGCCCGCCGACGCGCGCTACGAAGCCCGCCAATCCGCCATTCTCGGCAACACCTGTCTCTACGGCGCCACCGGTGGCGAACTGTTCGCAGCGGGCACCGCCGGGCAGCGCTTTGCGGTGCGCAACTCGGGCGCGACGGCGGTCGTCGAAGGCGTGGGCGATCACTGCTGCGAATACATGACCGGCGGTGTGGTCTGCGTGCTCGGCAACACCGGGCTGAACTTCGGCGCGGGCATGACCGGCGGCTTCGCCTACGTGCTCGATCTGGATCGCGGCTTTGTGGATCGCTACAACCACGAGCTGATCGACTTGAACCGCATCTCGCTGGAAGGTCTCGAAGCGCACATGCAGCACCTGCGCGGCCTGATCCTGCGTCATGTGGAACTCACCGGCAGCGCGTGGGGCAGCGAGATTCTCGATGACTTCCGTGGCTATCTGCCGCGCTTCTGGCTGGTCAAACCCAAGGCCGCCGGTATTTCTTCTCTGGTCGACGCACTGCGGAGGGCCGCATGAAACGCAACCCCATGCATTTTTTGTCCGCGCCGCGCGCGATGCCGGCGGAAGTGCCGGTCAAGGTCCGCATCCTGGATGGCCGCGAGATCTACGGCCAGTACGACGCGGCCGAAGCCGCCGATCAGGCTGCGCGTTGCCTCGACTGCGGCAACCCGTATTGCGAGTGGAAATGCCCGGTCCACAACTACATCCCGAACTGGCTGGATCTGATCCGTCAGGGCCGCATCTTCGAGGCCGCCGAACTCTCACATCAGACCAATCCGCTGCCCGAAGTGTGTGGCCGCGTCTGCCCGCAGGATCGCCTGTGCGAAGGCGCCTGCACACTCAACGAGGATTTCGGTGCCGTCACCATCGGCAGCATCGAACGCTACATCACCGACACCGCACTGGCTCAAGGCTGGCGGCCCGATCTGTCGCGCGTGCAGCCCAGCGGCAAGCGCGTCGCCATCGTCGGCGCGGGTCCGGCGGGCTTGGCCTGTGCCGATGTGCTGGCCCGGCAAGGCATCCAGGCCGTGGTGTTTGATCGACATCCCGAAATCGGCGGCCTGCTCAGCTTCGGCATTCCGCCCTTCAAGCTCGACAAGGACGTGATCAAACTGCGGCGCGAAGTGCTCGAAGGCATGGGCATCCAGTTCCGCCTGAACTGCGAGGTCGGCGCCGACATCGGCATGGACGNNCGACATGCACTCGGCATCGATCCCGAACCACCGCAGTTGTGGGGCAAACACGTACTGGTGCTGGGTGGCGGCGACACCGCGATGGACTGCAATCGCACCGCCATACGCCAAGGTGCGGCCAGCGTCAGTTGCATCTACCGACGCGACGAAGACGACATGCCCGGCTCCAAACGCGAAACCGCCAAGGCCAGGGACGAAGGCGTCAACTTCCTGTTCCGCCTGCAACCCAAAGCCCTGCTGGGCGAGGGCCATGTGCGCGCCGTGCAAGTGGTCGAAACCCGCCTCGGCGCACCCGATGCCAAAGGCCGTCGTCAGTTCGAGGAAATCCCCGGCTCCGAACGCGAAATCGCCGCCGATCTGGTGCTGATCGCCTTCGGCTTCCAACCCAGCCCAGCGGATTGGCTCGCCACCCACGGCGTGGCCCTGCACAGCAATGGCCGCGTGCGCGTCGGTGAAAACGGCGCCCTGCCACTGCAAACCGCCAACCCGAAAATCTTCGCCGGCGGCGACATGGTGCGCGGCGCCGACCTCGTCGTCACCGCCGTCTACGAAGGCCGCGAAGCCGCCAAATCCATTGCCACGGCAATGGGCGTGATTCGCGGCGCGAAGGCGGCGTAAGCGTTCGCCAAGCGCGAATTACCTGATTCGCGCGCTCGGTCAGCCGGAATCAAGAAGGCCGAAGCCCATCCTCTCCCTGATGTCGGGGAGGATTTGGGGGCGCTAGGAACGGCTTGCGCGCAAAGTCAGTCCAATGCGGACATCACAGGGCATCCAGCGGGCTCAATACACCCCGCCCGCCTTTGTTGAGCACATGCGTATAGATCATCGTGGTCGCGACATCTGCATGCCCCAGCAATTCCTGCACTGTGCGAATGTCGTATCCGGCCTGCAACAAATGCGTGGCAAACGAATGGCGCAAGGTATGCGGCGTGGCGAGTTTGGTCAGATCGGCTGCCTGTACGGCCTTTTTCATTGCACGTTGCAGCAGCTTTTCGTCCATATGGTGACGTCGCAGCGCACCACTGCGCGGGTCGGTTGAATAGCTGCCCGCGCTAAACACGTACTGCCACGCCCATTCCTTTGCCGCATTGGGATACTTGCTCGCCAGCGCGTAAGGCAAATACACCTCGCCACGGCCCATCGCCAAGTCGTCGTCAAACATCGCCCGACGCGCGCGGAGCTGCGTCTGCAAGGGCGCGATCAATGCCGTCGGCAACATCGTTACGCGATCCTTTGCGCCCTTGCCATCGCGCACCAGAATCTCCGCACGCTCAAAGTCAATGTCCTTGACGCGCATGCGGACCACTTCCATCAAACGCATGCCCGTGCCGTACAACAATCGCGCCATCAATCCATGAACCCCGGACATACGATCCAACACCAACGTCACTTCGCGCTGCGTCAGTACCACTGGCAACCGAGCGGGACGTTTGGCGCGAATCACTTCATCCATCCAGGGCAAGTCAACGCCCAATACATCGCGATACAGAAACAACAACGCCGACAGGGCCTGATTCTGGGTGGACGCCGCCACGTTGCCGTCCACCGCCAAATGCGAGAGAAACGCCTCGACCTCGGCCACACCCATGTCTTTCGGATGGCGTTTGCCATGGAACACGATGAAGCGCTTGACCCAATGCACGTACTGTGTTTCCGTGCGGATGCTGTAGTGCTTCAAGCGCACCTTAGCGCGGACCTGATCCAACAACTTTGGTGGCGGTGCTGCTGTGGTTGGCACAGGTGTGTTCGCGATCATGAAGTCTTTGAAAATCAACAAAGTGGGATCACAGCCCTTGAATATACACCTACCCATAACTGAATATACACCGCTTGCGGTGTATATTGGACGTTAGATGCCAGATTTGGCGTTGCGTATGCTCACAGAAAATCGATAGCCGCAAGACTGTTTTTGGCAACTCATAGCCACTACTATTTCTCCTTCATGCCGTAGAGGAGATTGCACGTGAAGAACTGGCTCTTTCTGGCTATTGCAATCTTTGGTGAGGTCGTCGCAACTTCCGCACTGAAGTCCAGCCATGGATTCACCAAGTTAGTTCCTTCTGTTGTAGTTGTGGCTGGCTACGGGCTTGCGTTCTATTTCCTCTCTCTCGCACTCAAGTCCATCCCGGTCGGCATTGCTTATGCTGTTTGGGCTGGCCTCGGCATCGTACTTGTGGCAGCTATCGCTTGGATCTTCCATGGCCAGAAACTAGACTTGTGGGCGTTCGTTGGCATGGGACTTATCGTTAGTGGCGTCGCCGTTCTAAATCTGCTATCCAAGGTCAGCGCACATTGACCGGGCTGGCATCTAACAATTCATTCAAGCCGACGCCGCTTCGCGGCGCGGCTTAATTCAGGCGTTAGACTTGGTAGGATCACTTGCGATCCCCCTTAACGCAGGAGGTTGTGCTGTGAAGAACGTGAAACTGCTTTTTGTTTTGTTGCCCGCCCTTCTATCAGGCTGCGTCTCATTGAACACTTGTGAGAATATTTTCACAAGTGAACGATATATTGGATTACCCAAGCATAAGGCAATATACATGAACGAGAGAGCAGGTCGTTGTTATAATGAAGGCGGATATCCGTCCCCGGAAGATGCAGTAAGAATTGTGTATGATAATTGCACAAAAACAAACGGACCGGGTTGTGAGCTATGGGCGCTGGATAATAATTGGTCTGACTATGCCCTCGCTAGAGAGCGTGATTTTGAAGACAGGGCGCGCAAGATGGAAGAGACTTCATTGGCAATTTTTGCGGCTACGCCAGCATTAATATCAGCTGCTAACGCTTCAAATGGGACTTTCCCAACAGCCGCATGGCCGGTATATCCAAACATGACAAGCGGCGGAGTGCAACAGCAAATTCATAACAATTCTCAAGTAACTCAGGATATCCAGTGCAGTTTGCAAGTTGGCAATGCATCTTTATATCCGCTACTCGCAGAAAAAGAGCTTGGATTAAGCTTTGTTGGAGTTTCCAATTGTCCGGATTCCGTTGATTTTACGGTGCGGTTGGAGTGGGTTGAAACATACAATGATGGGGGGAGGCATCAACGAGTTCATCGCGTAAATGATCATGCCCCTAATGAGCGCATAAATGGTCAGACACAGATAATAGGAAATTCTCAAAGGTTTGAAGTACGCAATGGCACGCCTCGGATTAGTGCTGATTTCAAGCCATTTATTACTGGTGCTACGGTGGAGACTTGTAGGTGCGCTGGCCCGTCGGTTAGGGGCCTGCCTACATCGGGTGCCCAATAAATAGAGCCAAGCCTAACTATGCGTTCAAGCGGACTGCCGGGGACGCTACATCTTCAACCCAAGCGTTATCGGCCCGGCAGCCGCTTAACGCGGCGTTAGCTTGGAGTTGAAATGACTCGTTTACCCTACACTCTTCTTCTCGTCATCCTCTTGTTGCAGTCCACGTCAACTTCCTGGGCGCAAGCACCGGATGCTCGACGTCCCCCCGATTTTGAGT
>DEHW01000035.1 GCA_002352135.1 Lysobacterales bacterium UBA2790 | reverse complement strand
CGACGCGCGCGACTTGCAGCTCTGCGGCAGCGCCTTTGCGCAGCGAGGCGCAGGACTACGCGCGCAATCGGCGCGCCGCGACACGCTCTCCAACATTGGCGTGGTCGAAAGCGAGGCCGACGGAGGCGATCTTGAAGTTGCCGATGTGACGCTGACTCCCGAAGTCGACTGCGACGCAGACGGCTTCGTCGATGAATCCGAAACGGCATTGTTGAGCTTCCGAGTGATCAATTCCGGCACACAAGCCTTGCAGGACAGCCGCGTCGATGTGTCAGCCGTGAGCGGCGACCTGGCTTGGCTGGATCCATCCACCCTCCAACTCCCTGCGCTGGCGGCACGCGAACACGTCACGGTGCAACGGCGCTTCCAGTTGCATTCGAATGCTGATCCTATCGAGTTGAGTTTCGACATCACGCCCGATGATGAAGCCCTGCCATTCGAGACCGGCCGGGTCAGCCATCGCAGTTGGGCGGCTCAGCTTGATGTCAGTGCACGCGGCAGCGTGGTCGAACGATTCGATCTGCCACCCCTGTCGTGGACGACGCTGGTCGAACCCGTTGACGACAGCGCAATGGATCCACTCCAGGCGAGCTGGCGACAGCAAGCCGACACGGCATTGCTCGGCCATGCGCACGGACCCAGTGGCAACGCTGCGGGTGCCAGTTGGCTGATCTCGCCGCTAATCGACGTCGGAACGCAGGGAGATTTTTCGATCCGGTTCGATGCGCGCTACCACTTCGAGGCCGATGCACAACATGCCTATGACGGCGGTGTCATCGAGATCAGCCTGGACAACGCTCAGACCTGGCTGGACGCCAGCATGGTCGCCACAATGAGCCCCGCGTACAACGGCGTGATCAGTGATTGTTGTGACAACCCAGGCAACGGCCGCAATTCGTATACCGGCCTGTCGGGCGAGGACTCTCAAGTCTACGTTTCGCATTTGCTGCATTTTGGACAGGGGCTTGAAGGGCAACGTATCCGATTGCGCTTTGGCGTACTCAGCGATGCCGCCGTGGCCGCTGATGGCTGGGACATCGACAATTTTGTTCTCATCAATGCCGCTAACGCGCCATTTTCCGAAGTCATTCCGAATCGACCTGCCTGCACCGCGGGCTATCTTTTCAGTGATCGCTTCGAATCCGTTTACTGAGCAAGGACCCTTCAGCGCATGCGCCAACGTCTCGATATCTGGTTACTTGCTGTGGCGTGTGTCAGCTTGCTGCTGATCACCGTGCTGCACCTCTTCGCCTTCGCCAATCTTGACAGCGCACTGGACCAGCTACCGGTGCGTAGCCAGTTGCTGGATGTGCTGCGTGGCTCGTGGGTGCTGTACGCGGCACATCTGCTGATTGCCGCGCTGTTGTGCGCACTGAGCGCGATCTGGCCCGCGCGCTTTGGCCGCGGCCTGCGCGCGGCACTGGCGCTGTGGATGAGCATCGACGCCGGTCTGATGTTCTACTTCGTCGGCGTGTTTCTGGGGTCCGTACTGACCATTGCCGTGGCGATCATCCTGCTGCTCTCGGCTGCCCTGCCGGTCCAGCAGGGCAGCGCGAAAACAGCTCACTCGAAGCCGTCGTAAAACAGACCGCGATCACCATTGAGGCGGTAAATCGTGTTGCCGTGGAGCATGTACAGCTCTCCCGCCTCGTCTTCGCCGAATGAGGTCAGACCGAATCCCATTGCTGCCCCAAAATTGACGCCAGTTGTCCAAGTCGTGCCGGGTGTGCTGGTCCAGACTTGGCCAGTGCAGTAGTCGCCAAACAAATACTTGCCTCGCGTCAGAATCACCTCGCCGCGATAACGGAACCCTCCAGTGACTGAACAGGCACCTCCGCTATGCAGGTAGGTCAGAACAGGCTCAATGAAGGTCTCAGTCACCGCCGGATCGTTGCAATACGGAGTCCCGCTATTCAAGCTCGATGAACCCTCTCGGCAGCGCCAGCCATAGTTTCGGCCACCCGTGTTCGCGGGCTCAAAATCAACTTCCTCGATCCAATTCTGCCCCACATCACCGATGATCATGTTGCCCGCGACGTCAAAGCTGAATCGCCAAGGATTGCGCAAGCCGTAGGCCCACACCTCATCGCAAGCAGAACTGATATTGCCCGCGTCGCCACCGGGCTGACCGGCAGGAATTGCATATTCGGCAGAATGTGCGATGCGAGGACGGCCACACAGCAGGCCAGATCCCGCCGCTGTCGTGCCATTGACATCCAGGCGCAACATCTTGCCCAGCAAAGCACGTGACTGCGGATCACCACCATTGCTGGAGAAACTGCTATCTGCCGGGCAGCCTGATCCGGTGTTGACCAAAGTTCCCGGAGCCAGCGTTTGCGCTCGCGAGCACGGATCACCTGCGCTACCACCATCTCCCAGTCCAAAGTAGAGATACCCATCGGGCCCGAAGACAATGTTGCCACCGTTGTGATTAGAGAAATCCTGATCTGCACGCAGGATAACGGTGCAACTCTGAAGGTCACCTGCCGACATCACGTCACCGGCTGGATCGGACATCGTGAAACGCACCAGCATGGTGTCGCCTGCGCTGTCGCTGATGCTCAGAAATACCCTACCGTTGCTTTCAAACTGCGGATGAAAGGCAAGCCCGAGCAAGCCCTGCTCACCGCCACTCGTAAAGCCCACCACGCTCGCACTGGCATCACCCGGATAGGTGCAGGAGAAACCCGTCCCGACGGTCAACAACGGCGTCGTCTGCAGCGTGTCGTTGCGAACCACACGAACCGCACCGCCCTGCTGGATGATGAACTGGCGGCCACTTCCGTCACCCGCGTGGGTCAGACCGATCGGCGAGTTAAGGCCACTGTTGATCCACGTCTCGAACTGCGCGGTCTGCGCCAAGGCTGTGGCACTGCAGGACAGCGCCACGAGAGCCGCTGCCATAAGCCCCAACAATCTCTGCTTCAACATCACATTGCCCCCAAAAGAAACGACCCAGCATACGCCGTCAGGGCACTATGCCGGGTCGGAAAAAGCTGCACGATCAGATCGCCTGCATGAAACCGAGATTCGGCCCCTGAATGGACAGCAGACTGCCCGTCATGTACTGCAAATTCGGGAAGATCGTTTCACGGTCGAGGTCGCTGAGGCCGTACCACTTCGCCAAGGTCGCCGCGTACTGGTCGACCGACAGCGTCGGGATGATCTGACCCCAGCCGGCATTGTCGGGATTCGTCTCACCCGCCGAAAGATTCGGCATACGACCGTAAATTTGACGCCCGTTGACGCCTCCACCAAACACCAGATGGTGACCACCCCAACCGTGGTCGGTGCCATCACCGTTATTGGTCAACGTGCGACCAAACTCGGAGGCGGTGAAGGTCGTGACCTGATTGACCAGGTTCAAGGCCGGATTTCCCAGCACATCGTAGAAGGCCTTGATCGACTGTGACAGCTCGCCCAGCAGGACAGGATGATCAGCGTTCTGGTTGTCGTGCGTGTCAAACCCGCCGATACCGGCGAAGAACAGTTGTCGACTCATTTCCAGCGCATCTCTCGCACGCATGACACGGGCGATCATCAGAAGCTGCGCCGCCAAACGCGGAAGTTCCGGCAGGTTGTCCGGGTCCCACGCCAAGCCGAACACATCCCAGAACGGACGGAAAACCGGATCGTTCTCCGGCACCGCAGCGAGCGCCGCTTCCACCTGTTCCGTAGTCTGCAAGGTGCTCTGCATCTTGCCGACGTAGGCACTCTCAAACGGATGCGCGTAGCTGCGATTCAACAGCGCGTTGAAACTGGTGCAGCGCGCTGTATTCCACTCGCCATCGCCACAGCCCGAACCGTTCACGTTGATCACGTCGATGTGTTCGACGCCGTAGGAAGACATGAAGTACGGCGACACCGTCTCACCAGCCTGGAACACGTTGTCCCCGTCCAGCGACACGTTCATCGACAGCACCTGATTGGTGTTACTGGCGGAAAAAATATCAGCCAAACGTCCACCCCAACCGATACGGTCGGTCGCCTGCGAGTGCGGCGACTGCCAGAACACCGACTGATCCGAATGCGAGAACAGCTGCGGCGGCAGAAGCGTCCCGGGCTGTTCGTACATCGCCTTGTTGATCGGTCGAACCAGTGGTCCAACATTGGCAACGATCGCCGCACGACCCGCTTCAAACATCGACTGCACGCCGGTCATCTGCGGATGAAGGCCAAACTGACCACCACCCAAAGGTGCAACGGTCGGGTTGATCGCCAGCAACTGCGCCTGCGGCACGGCCAATGAACTGCGCGTGGCACTGTAGGTCGCATAGTTGGTGGCATCACGCGGAATGACCATGTTGAAGCAGTCATTGCCACCGTAGAGGTAGATGCAAACCAGGGCACGGTAGTCCAGTCCGGCGCCGTCCAATCGACGTGGTGCGGCAGCCTGGGCCAATTCGAGCTTGCCCATCATCGACAGGAAGGCGGCGCTTCCGGCCGTGGCCTGCAAGGATTTGATCAGAAACTCGCGTCGTGATTTCAGGCTCATTTCATTTCTCCACGACGTATTCGGGGGAGGTCAGGATCAGCCACAAGGCATCCTGAACACGCTGACGACGCGTGTCTTCCTCGGCTGTCCACTGGTTGAAGTCGATCCCATTGACGTGGTCGATCAGTATGGTCCGCATGCCGCTGCTCATCTGTCCGGCCATGAACAGCAGGTTGAAGCGATCGATCAAGGCAGCGGCATCGTGCGCAATGCCCATGTCACGCTCCAACCGGATCAGCACCGGCTGCCATTCGCCTAGCCAAGGATTGCCGACGTAGGCGTAGTAGATCTTCCCGGCAATCTCGTTGCTGAGTCGGGTCAGGAAAGTATCGGTGGTGATCTGGAACTCGGGTGAATACAGACCCGACGTGGCGATTTCCCCTGGCAACTGGTAGTTCGGCAGGAAGAAGTTGAACACCGTGGGCGAACTCTGGATGCCCTGCGCGGCGTACCAGTTGGTCCACTCTCGCACCCGTCCGTCAATCGAGGTGGCCTGCATTGCTCGCCAGAGCTGAGTAACGCGCAGCAAGGGCTCACGCAACTTGCCGAAGTGCGCCGGGGCCTGGGCCGGGCTACGTGCTTCCGGGTCCATCAGGATCGCCCGCACCACGGCGCCCAGATCGCCACGCACGCCCTGGCCGTTGTTGTTGAACACCGTGGCCACGCGCTCAATGTAGTCCGGCGAGGGATTGCTGGTGGTCAGTCGCTGAATCAACAAACGCCCGACGAAGGGGCCGACGTTCGGATGATTGAAGACATTGTCCAGCGCCGCTTCCATGTCGGCACGCGCCGACCCACCCGCTGGCAACACACCGCCCGACAGAGCCACACCGGGGTAGTTGAGCAATTGCTTGCTCGCCGTGGTCGCGTGGTAGATGTCACCGAATGCGGTCCCCTCGCCCCAGGGCTTGAGCGGCGTCCGATAGCCAGCGGCCGCCCGCCAATCCTGGTTGGGAATCGTGCTGGGCGGGCAGTACTCCCAATCCCACCAGTTCAGATTGTCGCCCTCCGGCGCACTCGGTGGCGTACAGGTGCTGTAGTTCCAGCCGGTGAACACGTGTGCGAAGCCACGAATCGTGTCCTGCGTGTAGGTCGGCACCGTCTGAACACCTGGCGTACCCGGATCTCCGTCGAGTGGGGTGCCATCGGTATTCAGCCG
>DEHW01000184.1 GCA_002352135.1 Lysobacterales bacterium UBA2790 | reverse complement strand
GTAGGAGTAGTAACCCGGCGTCCCGTCGAGGTCGATGAACTGGGCGAACACTTCGCCGCTTGCCCGGTCCACCGCATCAATGGCCGACTTGTTCCCGTACCAGGCGATTTGCACCTTGTTGAAACGCTGCGCCTCGATGATGCCAGCGTAGTCAGTGGCGTAGAAACCGTTGACCTTGACCCCCGTGGCTTTCGACATGTCGTCGAGGAAGGGCTCCCACATCTGTTTCAGGGCACCGGCCTTCTCGGTGGCGATGATGCCAAAATTGAGCTCCTTGACTTCCTGGGCATGGGCGCCAGCGCCCACGGTGATGACTGCAGCGGCCAGCAAGGCATGCATGGTACGAATCATGGGGGATGTCTCCTATCGTTGAATGGACGAGCCCATCAGACTGCCTGTGTGGCCAGGGATGGGCTGGGCTTGCGGCTGGGGGGCAGTTTCACTGCCGGGCTTTCGAGCAGCATGTCGAACAGTTCGTCGATGTCCGTACCGTACAACTCGCCAAGCAATTGCGGCGTCAGGGCCGACGACGGACCGTCATAGACCACCTTGCCGCGGTGCATGGCGACCGTACGCGGGCAGTACTTGATCGCGAACTCGACCTGGTGCAGCGACACCACCACGGTGCAGCTGCGCTCGCGGTTCATCTGGGCCAGCAGCTCCATCACCTTGCGCGCCGATTCGGGATCGAGTGACGCAATGGGTTCGTCGGCCAGCACGAGCTTGGCCTCTTGCACGATGCAGCGGGCCAGAGCCGCCCGTTGTTGTTGCCCGCCCGAAAGGGTGGCAGCGCGCTGCCAGGCAAACTGTTCGATCCCAACGGAGGCCAGCGCTTGGAGCGCCTGTTGCCTCTCGGCCATCGAGAAGCGCATCAATAGCGCACGAAACCGACTGGTGCGGTAGAGCAACCCGATCAACACGTTGGTCATGACCGAGAGACGATTGACGAGATTGAACTGCTGGAAGACGAATCCAACGTCGGCGCGCAGGCTCCGGATATTGCGGCTGATTCGGCCATTCACCTGAACCACCCGATTCAGGACGGCCACTTCGCCGCTGTCGGCAGCCACGAAGCCCGAGACATGTCGCAACAAGGTGGACTTGCCGGACCCCGACGCGCCGATCAAAGCGACCATTTCACCATGACCGATAGTGAGGCTGACATCGTCCAATGCCTTGCAGCATGGAAAGGTCTTGTTGAGCCCCGCGATTTGAATGGCGGCGTTCATGATCGAGTCACCCTGCTGAGTCCGAGATGTTTGGATCTTCATATGCCTGCAACAGTGCCCATTTCATAATTTGCCCATTGCAGGTCATTGACAATTTGCAAGTGGCCAACGGGATCATTTTTCGCCCGGAATGTTTCATGCGGATGACCAAGAGATGAACAGAGGATGAAGAAAGACGCCGCCGCGTGCCATGCCCTCGATATCGACGCCCACGACCGTGGTGCGGCAAACCCGGTGGGCAACTCCACGCTACTGCAACACCGCCGTTGCCTGGTGGAAGCCATTTCGCTGTTCGGCCGTCAGGCACACTCGAAGAGCGGCCATGTTTCGCGCTTCAGCGCCTCTGATGTGGACCACCAAGCCCTTCTGGCCACTGGCACAGCGGTGGTCCCAGACACGTCGCGAGCCTGATTCGCGACCATGTCGCGTCCAGTCGGGCCCGCCTGTAACAGCTACTCATCGATCACCACAGGAGACAATCATGAACTTTCGCAAGGAAGGCCTGCGCATCGGTGGCGAATCCATTGCCCGGGAGCGCGTCATCGAAATCGTCAACCCGTACACCGGCGACTGTATCGGCACCGTACCCAAGGCGACCGTGGAAGACGTGCGACGTGCCTGCGAAATCGCCCGCGCCTATCGGTCCAGCCTCTCGCGCTACCAGCGGCATGAGGTCCTGCGCCGCGCCGCGGACATGGTGGTCGCCCGCGCCGGGGAAATCAGCCAGCTGATCACCGCAGAGTCCGGCCTGTGTCGCAGGGACAGTCTCTACGAGGCCGGCCGCGTGCGCGATGTGCTGGTGTTCGGCGCCAACGCCGTGCTCGACGACGACGGCCAGGTATTCTCCTGCGACATTACACCCCATGGCCGCGAGCGCCGCGTGTATACCCAGCGCGATCCCCTCTTGGGCGTGATTTCGGCCATCACGCCGTTCAACCATCCAATGAACCAGGTGGCTCACAAGATCGTGCCCTCGATCGCCACCAACAACCGCATGGTGCTCAAGCCGTCTGAAAGGGTGCCGCTCTCCGCCCTGTTGCTGGCGGACATCCTCTACGAAGCAGGCCTGCCGCCGGAGATGTTCCAGATCGTCACCGGCGATCCCGCCGAGATCGGCGATGAGCTGCTCACCAACTCGTCCATCGACATGGTGACCTTTACCGGCGGCGTACCGATTGGCAAGTACATTGCGCAGAGGGTCGGCTACCGGCGCATGGTCCTGGAACTCGGCGGCAATGATCCGCTGATCGTCATGGACGACGCCGATCTGGATCAGGCGGCGAGCCTGGCTGCCGCCGGTTCCTACAGGAACTCGGGCCAGCGCTGTACCGCTGTCAAGCGCATTCTGGTCCACGACGCCGTCGCGGACGAGTTCGTCGCGCTGCTGCTCGACCACACTCGGCGCTGGCGCTACGGCAACCCGGACGACGCCGACATGGAAATGGGTACGGTGATCGACGAGACGGCCGCCAGGCTGTTCGAGGCGCGTGTGCGCGAAGCGGTCGCCCAGGGCGCCCAATTGCTGCACGGCAACGAGCGTCGGGGGGCGCTGTACTCGCCGACGCTGCTCGACCACGTGCGTCCGGAAATGAGCGTCGTGCGCGAGGAAACCTTCGGCCCGGTTTCGCCAATCATCCGCTTCGGATCAGTCGACGAGGCCATCGCCATCGTCAATGGCACGGCCTTCGGTCTGTCTTCCGGCGTCTTCACCAACCGCTTCGACGTCATCACACGTTTCGTCAGCGAGCTCAACGTCGGCAGCGTGAACATCCGCGAAGTACCCGGCTATCGCCTCGAGTTGACACCCTTCGGCGGCATCAAGGACTCCGGCCTTGGCTACAAGGAGGGCGTTCTGGAAGCAATGAAGAGCTTCACCAACGTCAAGACCTATTCGCTGCCCTGGCCAGCAGCGTGATCTCCACGCCGGTCGCGCTGCTGGTTCTCCTGTCGGCGCTGATGCATGCCGGCTGGAACTATCTGGTCAAGGCCAGCGGCGATCGTCTCCTCGACACGCTGGCGATCACGCTGGGCGCCAGCCTGCTGTCGGTCATGATGCTGCCTGTCGTGCCGCTGCCGGCCTTGGCCTCCTGGCCATGGCTCGGGCTTACCGTCCTGATCCACGTCGGCTATTTCATGGCGCTGATCCAGAGCTATCGACATGCCGACCTTTCGGTTGCCTATCCGCTGATGCGGGGGACCGCGCCGCTCCTGGTCGCGCTCGTTGCGCCTTTTGTCGGCGATGCGATGAGTCCGGGCATGCTGGCCGGCGTGCTGCTGATCGGCGCGGGGATCGGGTTGCCAGCCTGGATGGGAATCGCCAATGGCGCAGTGACGGGGCGAGGCGCTGGCTATGCACTGGCCAACGCCGTGTTCATCGCGGCCTATACGCTCAGCGACGGCGCTGGCGTGCGCGTCTCCGGCAACAGCGTTTCCTATACCCTGTGGCTGTTCTTCCTCAACGCGTTTCCCATCCTGCTGATCGCACGCTGGCGGCGTGGGACCTGCTTCCTGCATGGCATCAGATCCCGCTGGCGCACGACGCTCGCGGGTTCCCTGATGAGTATGCTCTCTTACGGAATCGTGCTGTGGGCGATGTCGGTCGCACCCATTCCGGCCGTGGCAGCGCTGCGCGAAACCTCGGTGATCTTCGCAGCCATCCTGGGTGCTTGGCTGCTCAAGGAACGCATGGGGCGCTGGCGCATTGCCGGCGCCACTCTGGTCGCAGCTGGCGCGGCAGCGATACGATGGGCCTGAGCATTGCCGAGACAATGGTTGAAGCGTTGTGGCGAGACCTCGCGGTTGCCTCGCACCGTGTGGTGATGTGGCCGGGAATCCGGCTGGCCAGTTCGTCGGAAGCGAGCCGTGTGGCCCTGGCTGCGTCATCGCCTTCGAACGATCCGCCTCCCGGCAGACGATCGCTCAGCCCATGCGCTCGAGCAACCGGGCCGCGGACCTCTCGTGCACGACGACGATCAGCTTCATCGAGCTGCGCGTCGCGCCGACGAAGAGCTTCCGCACCGCCCGGTCATCAAGCGCCTCGAAGTCGACCTCGGCGAGGATCACCGCGGGCGCCGACTGGCCCTTGAAGCGGTAGACCGATTCGAGCAGTACGTCGCCATCGGTGTACACGGGCTGCCCGAAGAGATCGTAGTC
>DEHW01000027.1:854-7263 GCA_002352135.1 Lysobacterales bacterium UBA2790 | reverse complement strand
GCCTGCCGCGACGACATTCTTCGCCACATAACGCGCCGCATACGCCGCCGAGCGATCGACCTTCGACGGGTCCTTGCCCGAGAACGCACCACCGCCGTGGCGTGCCCAGCCACCGTAGGTATCGACAATGATCTTGCGACCGGTCAGGCCGCAGTCACCGACTGGACCACCAATCACGAACTTGCCGGTGGGATTGATGTGGAACTTGGTGCCTTTGTGCAACCATTTTTCAGGCAGCACCGGCTTGATGATCTCCGCGCGCACGGCTTCGATCAAATCCTTCTGCTTGATGCTCGGATCATGCTGGGTGGACAGCACGACCGCATCAATTGCGACCGCCTTGCCATTTTCGTAACGCAGGGTGACCTGCGATTTGGCATCTGGGCGCAGCCAAGGCAACTTGCCCTTCTTGCGCACCTTGGCCTGCTGCTCGACGAGTCGATGCGACAGGTGGATGGCCGCCGGCATGAAGTCTTTGGTCTCATTGGTTGCATAGCCGAACATCAGGCCTTGGTCACCCGCGCCCTGCTCTTCCGGCTTCTTGCGATCAACGCCTTGATTGATGTCGGGCGACTGCTTGCCGATCAGGTTCACAACTCCGCACGTCGCGCCGTCAAAGCCTACATCGGACGAGTTGTAGCCGATGTCCAGAATCACTTTGCGGGTCAACGCTTCCAGATCAATCCAGGCTTCGGTGGTGATCTCGCCAGCGACGATGGCGACACCCGTCTTGACCATGGTTTCGCAGGCCACGCGAGCGCGCTTGTCCTGCGCCAGAATGGCGTCCAGCACAGCATCGGAAATCTGATCGGCAACCTTGTCCGGATGACCTTCGGACACCGATTCGGAGGTGAACAGGGTGCTACTCATCGCTTTCTATCCTTTGATTCGGATGGAGGGATAAATGGGGCGGGCATCATACATGTGCGGGATGGCATTTGCATGTACGCGCCCAGGTGAGTCTTGTGTCCAAGTCAACGCAAACTGAGCGACGCACCGACCGACGAACGGCAAATCAACCGTTCGTCGGCAAAGCATGCAAAAAGTCGCGGTCAGGTGCGAGGACTTCCGCTCTCAAGCGACCTATATAGGAGTGAGTCGTCCCCCCTGGCGGCTCGCGACTCCAACGCGGAAGGCAGGACGTCGTCTTACCGTGGTGAGAACTCGCTCGCTGAGCCGGGATCCCCCAAGCCCGGCTCTTTTTTTGCCTGNNCCGGCCACAAGTTCCTTCGACGCCGAACGAACAGGTCGCTGCAATTCGCGAAGTCCGATTCGTAGCGCCATGACCATCTGGGTGGAATCCAGTAGTCGTGGATCTTCCATCAATCGCCTTTCGAAAGCGTCCAGATCGCCCTGCTCCAAGCGATCATTCAGATAGTCATGAATCCACTCGTGCTCGGTTCGCGAGCCCCTCATGACTCACCATCGTCATGCCGTTGGTGCATCGGCAAGTACTGCAGAAGCAACTGCTTCAATCGGTGGCGTGCACGCGACAAGACCTTGTCAAACTGGTCGCTGCTCAACAGAAAATCCGCACAGAGGGTGGCTTTGTCCTGATCCTGCAGGTAGTGCCGCATCAGCAACTCCCGATCCCGCGGCACATCCAACTCGTCGAGCAACTGCATCACTGCACAGCGCAATTGTTCACGCGCCAATTGGAGGTAAGGATTGGCACTGTCATCAAGAATCTGGTCGAGTTGGACGACATCGGCGGTGGGTAGGCGACGGCTTTCCTTACGGAAATGGGATACGGCAAGGTACAAAGCGGTGCGATGAATGAAGGCAGACAAGCGATCTGGCTGCTCGATCGACTCCTGACGCAAACGCAAGAGCACCGTTTGAAATGTCTCTTGAAAAACATCCTGAACCAGCTCGGGATCCTTGATGCGACGCTCCAACACGAGCTTCAGCCCGCGCCCATAGCGACGCACCAACTCAGCCTCGGCGGCGCGATCGCCATGCCGAATGCGCCTGACCAGGCCTGGATTCACGTCTTCACCGGTTTGTTGGATTTCATTCGGATCGCTGGGAGTGAGGTCTTGCATGGATCTCGATGCCGTGGCTACACGATGATGTTAATGACATGATCAAACTTTAGCTATCGTTCATATACGGGCCGTTGTCAATTCGTGAACTAGCTCACGCCTTCACGTTAGCCTGATCTTGGGACGATTGATCGCCGTTCTTTGTTACAACCACTTCGCCCGCTTCAGCACAATGAACAGACTGAAACAGACCAGACCCGTGACACCCACGAGGATCGGGTAGCCGAAGTCTGCCGATAGCTCCGGCATTCCACGGAAATTCATCCCATACCAACTGGTCAGCAGGGTCGGTGCTGCAAGCAAAGCCGCCCACCCTGCCAAGCGCTTCACCACCTCGCCTTGAGCAACCGTAACCAGTGACAGATTAACCGACAAGGCCGCACCGACCATTTCCCGCAGCGTGTCGGTGGCTTCATTGACCCGTACAGCATGATCGAACACATCGCGAAAATAGAGGCGCGATTGATCATGGATCAATTCGGGATGCAAACGCACCAATTGACTGAGGATGTCCTGCATCGGCGCGACCGCCAACCTGAGCCGGGCCAAATCACCCTTCAGGTCGTAAAGACGGCGGATCGTCTCGCGCTTGAAAGACTCGTCAAAAATGTCGCGTTCCAGATCATCCAGCGCCTGCTGGAACTCGCCAACGATAGGAAGATAGTTGTCGACGATGAAGTCGAGTACCGCGTAAAGCGCGTAGCTCGGCCCCATCATCAGGCGCTCAGGCTCGCGCTCACAGCGTGCGCGTGGCGCGGCATAACTGAGCGATGCACCGTGGCGGACCGTCACAAGAAATCGTTTTCCGAGAAAGACGTGGGTTTCCCCGAATACGACACGCGCATTGACGCGTTGCACGGTATGCACCGCGAGAAACAGCGAATCGCCGTATTGTTCGATCTTCGGCCGCTGATGGGCGTGATGCGCATCTTCAATGGCCAGTTCGTGCAAACCGAACTCTTCGCGCAGGGCCGTCAGCAAGGTCTCGTCCGGCTCGTGCAGCCCCAGCCAGACAAAGCCCTCGGGCTTTGCCAACACTTCGCTGATGTCGTCAACGGAAATATCACGGCGACCGGCCTTGGCGTCGTAGGCCGCACAGTTCACTACGCTCAGTCGCTCTTGCTTGCTCATCCGATTCGATCCTCAGTCATGAGGAGAATTATCGATGAGTCCGCCTTCCACTGCCGAAAAAAGTGGCCCGCTTACCAATCCGGCGAAGCGGGCCTGCGCAGGGCAGCGCGTAGTCAGTGGCGACGCCTGATCTCAGGGATAGTGCTGGCCGTTGATGAGCGCCTCGATCAGTTCTGACTCGACATGGCTTTGCGTCACCTGCGGCGGGACGGCAAAACCACCAGTGGTGTTCACCGTCGTGGTTGTATCGGCTTCACTGCGAACCGGCCCGACGGCAGGGTGCGACCATTGGATCGCACGCCCATCGGTGATGGTGGATACCGTGAAGCCGGCCGCCGACACGCTGCTCTTCAGCCGGATCGTCGTGTCGAACTTGCACGCATTGCTGAAGCTGCCAGCGGGCGCACTCGCGTTCTCGCTGCCAACGCGAAGCGGGACCTCGTGGACATTTATATCCGCCGTCACGTTTACACCTTGCGCCGTGTAGCTGGCGCGGATCACGTAATCCATGGTTTCGGTGTAGCCAACAGGTGTCACGCGAGGGACACGCACGGGCGGGATGTACTCGAAGGTGCCATTGGCCTGTACTTCCGGGATGTAGCCCTCACCACCGTGATAGATCCGGTGCGTCGCGGTCTGTTCGACGTATTCCTTGGTGACGCCTTGCGAGCTGCCATCAGTCGGTCGGTCTTCCAGGACAAACACGGGGTGACCCTTGTAGGTGGTGGTGCCGGTGACACGCTGATCCGTTCCGGAGGTCGAACCCACATCGCGAATGACAATGCGGTTGCCGACAGCCAGCGGCGGGAAGCATTCATCGCTACCACCTGCAGGCGGGGGATTGCTTGCTGTCACGGTCCGGCATTGGGATACCGCATTGCCGTAGTCGGCACGAACGATACTCTTGGTTTGCGTGACCGAGCCGATGGTGTAGCTGAATTGACCCGCGCCGCCATTGGAGAAGCTGAAACTCGCGGTACCGACTTCGTTCACACCCGCGGTCGCCGGCTGCCCATTGATCTGGTGATAGGGCGTCCCCGTGGTGCCTTGATAGAGCTTGCCACGATACACACCATCTGCGCCCTTGGTCGTGCTGGCCTGCAACCAGATCGCCTTACGATCCGCACCATAGGTGTACCAGGTGGCGACCATCAGGTCGCCCACGTGATTGACGTGCAGACCCCAACCACTCTGTGACGGATCCCACCACATCGCGGTGTAGTTGGTGAAGCTGCTGACCGGGGCGGTGCTGGGCGAGCACACCAGGTCCTGATCACCCCAATCGAAGCGACTCAAGGTCTTGGTCTGCTGGTGCCCGCCGACGTTGTAGTCAAGCTTCAAGGTGTTGGCATCGGTGAAGCGGAATGTCGAGGTCCCGACGCGATTGCCCGGATCGGATGCCTGCCCATTGATCTGCGAATAGGGAACACCCGTGAAGCTGTAGACATCACCGACGTAGCTGCCATCCGCCTGCTTGAACGCGCCGGAAACGATGAACCAGGTCGCCTTTCCGTCATCGCCGTAGGTGAACCAGGACGGCGCGAGCATGTTGCCCTGATCGACCAGAAACACGCCCCAGCCGCTCTCGTCGGATCGCCACCACGCGCCGGTGTAATCGTCGACTGCCATCGCAGCCATGGGCATCAGCAAGGCAGCACCGAAGGCTGCACGAACACAAAACTGGGAAAGCGGAGCTAAGCGAAGCATGGACGTACCCCCTGAACACAATTCAGGGCATACCTTGCTGCCAGCCGTGACTCGCCACCATCCCCTGATCAGGGGGGTGGCAGGATTCGCAAGGACAGATCGACCGCTTCGACATGCTTGGTGAGACTGCCGATGGAAACATAGTCCACGCCGATTGCGGCAATGCGCGGCAGGTCGTCAAGACGCACGCCACCTGACACTTCAAGCGGTACGCGACCCGCAGCCATCGCCACGGCGGCATGCAGACCCGCGTCGTCAAACTCGTCCAGCAGCACGCGATCTGCTTGGGCGTCCATGGCTTGCCCAAGCTCGTCCAGCGTTTCAACTTCGACGATAACTGGAACACCCGGATGCAAGGCGCGAGCGCGTGCGACGACAGCGGCAATGGAACCTGCGGCGGCGATGTGGTTTTCCTTCACCATGACGGCGTCGTACAAACCCAGTCGATGATTGACGCCACCGCCCGCACGCACCGCATACTTTTGCGCCAGACGCAGTCCCGGCAAGGTCTTGCGGGTATCGAGTATGCGCGTGCGGCTGCCTCGCAATACGGCGACATGGCGGGCCGTGGCGGTCGCTGTTGCCGACAGCGTCTGCAGGAAATTCAACGCGCAGCGCTCTGCCGACACCAGGGCACGGCGACGCCCGTTCAATCGGCAGATCACGGTCCCGGCATCGATGTGCTCACCTTCGGCAACCTGCCAGTCGATCTGCATCGACGGGTCCAGGGCGAGAAAGCAGGCGTCGAACCAAGGCCGACCAGCAATCACCGCCTCCGACTTGCAGCGCAGCTCGGCGCAGGCCGAAAGATCGGGAAGAAGGTCAGCCGTCACGTCACCAGAACCCAGGTCTTCCGCCAGCGCACGCTGCACATCGACTGCAACCTGCGCCGCTTCCGCCGTGCTCAAGACAGGATTGCTCAACACGCGCTTAGACGCCGAGCAGATCGAGCTCGATGGCTTCCTCGATCAGCAGAACAGGAATGCCATCGTCAATCCGATAGGCACGTTTTCCATCGGCGGTAACCAGCGCCTCGCCGACCGACTGGCTGAGTGGCGCACCGTCATGCTGCTTGACGCCGCCAGCGGCAATCGCCGAATTGAGCGTGTCGAGCCGTTCACGCGGCAGCATCTGCAAGGCTTGGCGGCTGAGCGGACAGCACAGGATGTCGAGCAGACGTTTATCGATAGGCATGGGTGCGTCCTTCTCTGCAATCGCCGGATTGTCGCAATCGTCCGGACGCAATGCAAAGCACGCTGTGGCGAGGACGGCGGCGCGGGACGCGACTAGACTATGCGCCCCGACTCCGCCGCAAGGGCATCAGCGTGGCCACATCCACTGTCACACCGCGCGTAGGCGTGGTGATGGGTTCGCGATCCGACTGGGACACGATGCAGCACGCCGTACAGCGTCTCGAAGCGCTTGGTGTAGCGCACGAAGTTCAGGTCGTCTCTGCCCATCGCACGCCAGATCTGCTGTTCGCCTACGCCGAGTCCGCGCAGACACGCGGACTGCGCGCCATCATC
>DEHW01000027.1:0-815 GCA_002352135.1 Lysobacterales bacterium UBA2790 | reverse complement strand
GCCGCCGATGATGCGCAGATCGCCGCTGCGTTGGCGGCGTTCCGCGCCAAGCAGACCGAGGACGTGTTGGCGCAACCCGATCCACGCTTGCCCTTGGGTGGCGCATGAGTTCTCGCGAACTGGTGCGTGTTGGCATTCTTGGTGGCGGCCAACTGGCACGCATGCTGGCGTTGGCGGGTGCCCCGCTGGGTGCCAAGTTCTTGATGCTGGATACCGACGCGAACGCGTGTGGCGGGCAAGTCGCCGCCCTGATGCATGCCGATTATCGCGACCACGACGCCCTCGCCCGCTTCGCCAGCCAGGTCGATTTTGCGACCTTCGATTTCGAGAACGTGCCTGCCGACAGCGCGCATTGGCTGGCTGAACGCATCCCGGTCTACCCCAATCCCCGCGCCTTGGCCGTTGCGCAGGATCGTTTGGCCGAAAAAACCCTGTTCCAATCCTTGGGGATTGGCACGCCCGCCTTCCGCGCGGTAGATACGCTGGCAGCGCTGCGCGCTGCAGTCAGCGAGATCGGCGTACCCAGCATCCTCAAGACCCGACGCCTCGGTTACGACGGCAAAGGTCAGTACCGTCTGCGTAACGTGGAGGACGTGGACGCCGCCTGGGCGGCGCTGTCGGGCGGACGCGATTCAGCGAGCCTGATTCTGGAGGGTTTTGTGCGCTTTCAGCGCGAATTGTCGGTAATCGCGGTGCGCTCGCGCAGCGGCGAGTTCCGCCACTGGCCCTTGACGCGCAACTGGCATCACGAGGGCGTGTTGTCACTCAGCCTGGCACCGGCTGCAGTCAGCGATTCGACGACCGCCGAGGCGCTC
>DEHW01000109.1:10388-10575 GCA_002352135.1 Lysobacterales bacterium UBA2790 | reverse complement strand
TCATGCGCATTGACGCGGATGCCGCTGCCGTTGCGACAACGGCTGGACTCGTTGAAAAATTGCCCGAGGTGCGCGCGCTGCAGGTTCAGACCCCAGAACAGGGCCTGGTCGATTTTCGCGCCCTCGCTGGTTTTGACGAGGCGCTGGATCTGCTGGACAGCAATCCGATTCCTGCCGTGCTGCGGGT
>DEHW01000109.1:0-10177 GCA_002352135.1 Lysobacterales bacterium UBA2790 | reverse complement strand
TATGGTGGTGGGTTCCAGTTGCAGGGATTGGGTATCCTGCACGCTATCGCCGTCTGGTCACTGGCTGCTGGCTTGGGATGGTTGGGCGCATGGTTGGCTGCCGGGCATTGGTTGCGACGGCATCGAGCAGGAAGCTGAAGGCATGAATGGGTATCAAGTCGTGAACGGCGCTATGCGCGGCATCAGTCCTCGGGTTTGCCGCGCATGAGCGTGCATCACAGCATCACGCGGCACATCACCTCGGATAATCCACGCGTCATGGTGGTGGATGGCTCCAAGCTGGTCCGCCGCATGATCGAACAGGTGCTCAAGCAGGAGTTGCCGCAGTTGACCGTGGTGTCCTGCGAGTCGGGCGCAGCGGCCAAGGAGGCATTGCAGAGCGGTGTTGTCGACTTGATCACCATGGCACTGCGTTTGCCAGACATGGATGGCATGGAGCTGGCGCGTTTCGTTCGCGAACACGCGCCGCAGGCCTTCATTCCGATCATCGTGGTTTCGGGCGATGTCAATGAAAGGCTGCTGGAGCGCAGTTTCACGGACGACGTGACGGACTACTTCGACAAGTCGCTGGGTTTCGCCAGTCTGGCCGAGTTCATTCGCGGCTATGTTCATCCGCAGGATGTGGTGGGTGGCGAGGTGCTGTACGTTGAAGACAGCAAGGTGGTGGCAGTCGCGACACGACGCATGCTCGAAAAACATGGTCTCAAGGTCAATCATGTGGTCAGCGTGGAAGATGCACTCGCCCTGCTTGACGGATACGTCGCCGAGGGACGAGCACCTGGCCCCGACATCGTGCTGACCGATGTCTATCTGAAGGGCGGATTGACCGGGCACGATCTGCTTGAGCAGGTTCGCGGGCGCTTCGGCTATGCGCGTGCGCAACTTCCGGTGCTGGTGATGACCGGCGATGACAACCCGGCCAATCAATCTGCATTGCTTCGCCTTGGGGCGAATGATCTGGTGCAGAAGCCGATCGAGGAGCGCTTGTTGGTCACCAAGTTGCTGTTCCAGTTGCGGGTGGGTCGAATCATGCGCGCGAAAGTCGCTGCCAAAGCGAGCTGATCGTGGTACCTGCCGAGCCGCCCGAACTGGCGCGCGTGCGTCTGCACGAAAGCTGGAAGTCGCGCTTGAGTGACGCATTGACTTCGCCGCACATGCAGGCATTGCGTGCATATCTGCTGCAGCAACGGGAGATGGGTGTACGCGTGTTCCCACCGGCTGGGCAGATGTTTGCCGCGCTGGACGCCACACCGTTTGAGCAGGTGAAGGTGGTGATTCTGGGGCAGGATCCGTATCACGGCCCCGGACAAGCGCATGGGTTGAGTTTTTCGGTGCCGCCTGGCGTGGCGGTGCCGCCGTCGTTGCAGAACATCTTCGCCGAAATCGAGCGCGATCTCGGTTTTCCCAAACCGCGCCATGGCCATCTGCAGGCTTGGGCAGAACAGGGCGTGCTGTTATTGAATGCGGTGCTGACTGTCGAGGCAGGGCGAGCGGGCTCGCATCAGGGCAAAGGTTGGGAGCCGTTCACGGATGCCGTCATTCGCGTCTTGGCCGAGCAGCGCGAGGGCGTCGTTTTCATGCTGTGGGGCAGTTATGCGCAGGCCAAGGGGCGGATGATTGATCGCACGCGTCATTGCGTGCTGCGCGCTCCGCATCCTTCGCCGCTGTCGGCCTATCGCGGATTCATCGGCTGCGGCCATTTTTCTGCCGCCAATCGCTATCTGCAGGGCAGAGGACAGACCGCCGTGGACTGGCGGCTGCCTGCGTGAGGTTCACACGATCATGACTTTCGTCAGGTAGACTTTCGGCCCAGACCAGTCGGTAAGGCTTGGTCACTCCAAGGGGAGTAGCTCTTCGCGGTGGGGTCGTCAGTACGGGGCAGCAGCCTCCGGTCCCATCGGTGATTCGTCACGAGCAAGACCTTGTCGCCACCAATCATCGTTCAAGACGGTGTGTTGGGTTGCGCGGCAGGTCTGTTTCCCTGGGCCTGGATCCTCAGGGTGTTCGAAGGAATCAGGCATGCATACGATCGGTGAATGGTGGATGTGGGCGGGCTTCGGCGTGTTTGTCGTGCTGGCCGTTCTGGTGGATTTGTTGATGATGCGGCAACAGGGGCCGCACAAAGTCAGTGTCAAGGAAGCCAGCGTCTGGACCTTGATATGGGTCGCTCTGGCTTTGGTTTTTGCTGGATTGCTTTGGTGGTATTTGAAGGAGGCAGCCGGATTGGAGGCCGCGAACACGCGCGTCTCGGAGTTCCTGACCGGGTATCTGATCGAAAAGTCGCTGTCGGTCGACAATATCTTTGTCTTCCTGATGCTGTTCACCTACTTCGCGGTGCCGGTGGAATTCCAGAAGCGGGTGATCATCCTGGGCATCGTCGGCGCCATCGTGCTGCGCGCGATCATGATTCTGCTCGGCGGCTTGTTGATCGCGAAGTTCCACTGGATTCTTTATTTCTTCGGACTGTTCCTGCTGATCACCGGCGTGAAAATGCTGTGGTTCGCCGACGAAACTCCGGACCTGGAGAAAAACCCGGTGCTGCGTTGGATGCGCAAGCACCTGGCGATTTCGCGTGATTTTCGCGGCGAGCAGTTCAGCTTCATCGAAGCCGGGAAACGCTGGTTCACGCCTTTGTTCGTGGTGGTGATCCTGGTCGCAGTCACCGACATCATCTTTGCGGTGGACTCGATCCCGGCGATCTATGCAGTGACGGAAGATCCCTTCATCGTCATGACGGCGAATATCTTCGCGATTCTTGGCTTGCGGGCGCTCTACTTCCTGTTGGCCGACATGAAGGAACGCTTCCATCTGTTGACCTATGGGCTGGCTCTTGTATTGGTCTTTGTCGGCACCAAGATGCTGCTGGTCGATGTGATCAAGGTGAACTCGCTGGTCTCCTTGGGGGTGGTTCTGTCCATTCTGGTGACCAGTATCGTGATCAGCCTGCTCTGGCCGCCAGGTGACCAACGCCGTGGCAAGGGCTTGGTGGCAGATGAGCCCTCAGGCAAGTGACTTGCATCGGGAACTTTTCAGTGTGTTTAGCACTCTCTTGGGTAGAGTGCTAAAATTCGCCTCCAAGGAGACGTCCATGAACCAAGCTTTGGTGACCCATAATCTGCCGATTCCCAGTGCGCTGGGCTCGCTGGACGCCTACATCGCCTCGGTCAACCGCATTCCGGTTTTGAGCCCTGAGGATGAGCAGGCGCTGGCGCGGCAGTACCTGGATGAAGATGACCTGTCCGCTGCGCGTCGACTGGTGTTGGCACATTTGCGTTTTGTCGTGCATGTCGCCCGTGGCTACAACGGCTATGGGCTGCAGATGGCCGATCTGATCCAGGAAGGCAACATCGGGTTGATGAAGGCCGTCAAACGCTTCGATCCGGATCAGGGTGTGCGTCTGGTGTCGTTTGCGGTGCATTGGATTCGTGCCGAAATGCACGAGTTCATCCTGCGTAACTGGCGCATCGTCAAGGTCGCGACCACGAAAGCGCAGCGCAAGCTGTTCTTCAATCTGCGCAAGAGCAAGAAGCGTCTGGGCTGGATGAATCATGAGGAAGTCCAGACCATCGCGCGTGATTTGAACGTGCCGGTGGCGGAAGTGCTGGAAATGGAAGCGCGCTTGAACGGCAAGGACATCGGTTTCGATGCGCCGGCTGATCAAGATGAAGACGATGCTCGTCCCGCCCCCGTGGCCTTTCTCGAACAGCACGGTGCCGACCCGTCCTTGCGCTATGCGGAAGACGACGAAGAGGAAAATCGACTGGATGTGTTGCGTGAAGGGTTGGCGGGACTGGATGCACGCTCCCGCGACATCATCACCCGCCGCTGGCTGGCGGACAGCAAATTGACCTTGCAGGAATTGGCAGACGAATACGGTGTTTCAGCCGAGCGCATCCGGCAGATCGAATCGGTCGCGATGAAGAAGATGAAGGCCTTGTTTGCGGCGTGAATCAAGCGCCCTGCCGTGACACAAGAACGCCCCGGAAACGGGGCGTTTTCTTTTGTTCGGGGAAACCAACCGCCCAGGGGCGTTCAGACCGTCAAGCGGCCGTCCACGGCAGCGATTCGCGAGCGGACGTTCCAGCTGCTGTCGCCGAGACGTTCAAACAGACGGTAACGTGCCTGTCGTGCCCCGGCCAGATGCAAGGTGATCGCGGCGTGCTGGCTGGACAAGTTGCGACCGCGATGCGCGCAGTGCTGATCGCGATCAAACCAGATTGCATCACTTTCTCCCAGCCAGGTCATCCGTTTGCGCGTGGGGGCGACGCCCTCGTCACTGAGTTGGTACTCCTGCACTTCCAAGGAGCCCTGGATGACGAGTTCCATGCCCCAACGGCCGCGTAACTCGTTGAGCGGAGTGATGTGCCCAGGCGGCCAGACCAGGAAAAACACCGAATAGGGCGGGCGTTTGCTGTCGGTGATCAGCCAGCGGGAAAACCCCTTGGCTCGGCTGCGCAGACTGTTGAGCTGCTCCTGATAGCGACCGTCTGAGCCCAGATGCACCAGCGCGCCCAGTTCGCGTGCCAGAAATCCAAGATCCGGTTGGGTGCTGCGGATACCGTCTTCCACCACACTGCGAATCAGCGGAATCAAACGAGGCTTGCGTGCCATGTCGACCTCCTTCCCTGCACAGGTCGCAATAAGACCATGGTGGACGTTAAGGCTCGGATAAATTCCGATGGCAGTTTGAAGGCAGATCGTGAAGTTGTGTGAGGCCCGGTCTGCTGCGGCGCAAGGATCGAAGCGCTTGAAGCAACGCGTGCCTCAAGCGCAACGCTGGAATTGTCAGGCAGCGTGGTCGACGCGTGCGTTGTGGCGACGCAGCATTGTGGCCGATTCAAGCTCTGCGGGGTCGAAATCGTCGACCGCGATAATGTCATCCACCAGCAGACGGACCTCGTGCAGCATTGAGGCTTCTTCCGCGCTCAGAATGCCCTTCAGGCGTGCTTCCTGAAGTTGCGCCTCGGCATCGAGTGCGGCGATCTCGCCGGATTTGATCGCCTTGAGCAACTTGCGCTCGACAGGTTCGGCGGCGATCACCTTGGGTAGTGCGGCGTTCACTCGTCCTGCCGGGTTGTTGGCGCAAGGCGTGGTGAACACACCCTCGCTCAGACGATCACGCGTATCGCTGGGTGTCAGCAGCAGGCTGGCGGCACGATGGCCCAGCCGATCCGACGGTGCCTGGGCACGGCGTCCCCACGGAAACACCAACAGCCAAAGCAGCCAGCCCACCGGTCGAATGGGAAAATTACGCAACGCGGCTGAGAGCGCGAGTTCGATGCGATGGTTGATGTCGAACAAGGCCCAGGCCAGCAATGGTTGTTCGCCTGCTGGGCGCTCGCGATCCTCGTAACGCTTCAACACTGAGGAGGCGATGTAAAGCAGGCTGAGGACATCACCCAATCGCGCCGACAGGCTTTCCTTGAACTTGAGCTTGCCGCCCAAGGTCAACATCGAGGTGTCGGCAACCAAGGCGAGATTGGCCGAGTAGCGATTCAGCCGACGATAGAAGCGCCGGGTATAGGCATCGCCNNAGGCTGTGGTCGAACGCCTTGAGTCGGGTATCGGCGTCGGGGTGCTGGGCTGCCTGCATTTCCTTCAATACCCATGGGTGGCAGCGGATGGCACCCTGACCGAAGATCATCATGCTGCGGGTCAGGATGTTGGCACCTTCCACGGTGATCGAAATCGGCGCGCCCTGCCAGGCGCGACCAAGATAGTTGCGCGGCCCCAGTACGATGCCCTTGCCGCCGTGCACATCCATCGCGTCCTTGATGACTTCGCGCATGGTGTCGGTGGCGTGGTACTTGGCGATGGCGGAGGGGACCGAGGGCTTTTCGCCCCGGTCCACCGCTGCCGCTGTGGCTTCGCTCAGAGCACTGATCGCATAGGCGCGTCCGGCGATGCGCGCCAGCGCTTCTTCGACGCCTTCGAAGCGACCGATAGGCAAGCCGAACTGTTTGCGAATGCGGGCGTAAGCGCCGGTGGTCAGAGCAGCCAGCTTGACGCCTGCTGTGCCGCCGGATGGCAGCGAAATCGCGCGTCCCACCGAAAGGCACTCCACCAGCATGCGCCAGCCTTGGCCGATCATGGCTTCGCCGCCAATCAGGTAATGAAGCGGAACAAAGACATCCTTGCCCCGCACCGGACCGTTCTGGAACGGGATATTGAGCGGGAAATGACGTCGTCCAACGTCCAGTCCGGGCGTTGAACGCGGCAGCAGGGCGAGCGTGATGCCGCGATCCTTGACATCGCTCAGCAAGCCGTCTGGGTCGTGCATACGGAAGGCGAGGCCAATTACCGTGGCGACGGGCGCCAGCGTGATGTAGCGTTTGTCGAAGCTCAGACGCACGCCGACAACCTTGGCGCCTTCCCAATCGCCTTCACAGACGATGCCGTAGTCGGGCAGCGAAGTGGCATCCGAACCCGCGTTCGGGCCAGTCAATGCGAAGCACGGGATTTCGCGTCCATCAGCGAGGCGTGGCAAATAGTGCTGCTTCTGTTCGTCCGTACCGTAGTGCAAGATCAGTTCGGCCGGTCCCAGCGAGTTCGGCACAGCAACCGTTGAGCCCAGCGTGGGAGAGGCCGAGTTGAGCTTCTGCAGCACGCGCGAATGCGCCAGCGCGGAAAAGCCCAGGCCGCCGTATTCGCGCGGAATGATCATGCCGAAAAATTTGTGCTTTTTCAGGAAATCCCAGACTTCCGGTGCCAGGTCCGCGCGTTCGTGGCAGACCTCCCAGTCGTTGTTCATCTGGCAAACCTGTTCGACCGGCCCATTGATGAAGGCGATTTCTTCCGCCGACAGAACCGGCTTGGGTTGACTCAGCAGCGCTTTCCAATGCGGCATGCCGGAAAACAACTCGCCTTCCCAACCGACGGTGCCCGCCTCCAGTGCGGTTTTTTCGGTGTCGGACAGTTGCGGCAGCATCCGCGTGTAGATCTTCAGTAGCGGTGCGGACAGATATAGCCGGCGGGTCGGCGCATGCAGCAATGGGGCAGCTACGACGGCAAACAGAAGGCCCGCGATCACTGTGGCGATCAAACTGGCGTGCAGGATCACGGCGCCGAACAAGCCGACGACTGACAGGATTGCCCAGACGCGCAACGAAGTGCGCAGGTAGGCGGCGAGCATTCCGGCGGCCAGCAGGGCTAGGAAGGGTAGGGCGATGCTCATGGCTTGACTCCGTAGGCGTAGGTGATGGCAAACAGGAACGCACTGGAAACGTGCACAACCTGTAACCATACGACGGAGTATGGGAGACGCTCACCAGTGCAGTCAATCCAACTGCCTGGGTCCGCTTGAAGTGCTGGTGTTGCACTGCAATGTGCTGATTGCAAAAGAGTATTCGCTCATGTTGGATCGGCTGTCGGGTTGCAATACGCCAGCGCACGGCTACACTGCGTTGATGAACGAAGCGGCCAGCAAAATCGAAAAACCCTCCCGGCTCAGTGCCACGGATTGGGCTCAGGGAGCCTTGGCCATGATCGCCGAGCAGGGTGTGAGTGCGGTGGCCGTGGAGCCATTGGCCCGTCGTCTTGGGGTGACCAAGGGCAGCTTTTACTGGCATTTCCCGTCTCGCGAAGCATTGTTGCGTGCGTCATTGGAGTTCTGGGAACAGAATGAATTGGAAGACGTCTTCGCGCGTCTGGAGGGCATAACCGACCCGCGTGAGCGCCTGGAAGAGCTGTTCCGTCGGGTTGGTTCCGAAGCGCCCACCCACGCGATCTATTCGGAGCTGCTGAAAGCGTTGGACCATCCCGTCGTGCAGCCAGTCATGCAACGGGTGACCCAGCGACGCACCGATTGGCTGAGCCTTGCCTATCGCCAGGTGGGCCTGCCCCGAAATGAGGCTCAGCAGCGCGCGCGTCTGACGCACGCGGCCTACGTCGGCTTCTTGCAGATGTCGCTGCAGTTGCGCCAGCCGCGCATGAGTCATGAGGAGTTCGACGACTACCTCGCGCATGTCATGGCTACCCTCATTCCCGGTCGATGAGCTGGCTCGGCTCAGGCTGATTTCGCCTGTCGATCGACGTCAACGCACCAGCGCCGGCTGCGTTGAGCATTGCGTCCGTGCTGGGGAATATTCTGATGCGTCTCGTTTCCGCCTGCGTCGTCGCGATCTTTGCCGGCTTGTCGGCAGGCTTGTCGCACGCAGCTATCTGCCAGTTTGCTGAGGTGACTGCCGCCTACCAGTCCTTCATCAACGACGAGTCGCTACCGGGCGGCGGCATCCTGATCGGTGATCGTCAGGGGCTGCTGTACGAGACCTATCTCGGCAGCTACAGCGCCAAAACGCGCGTTCCCATCGCCTCGGCCAGCAAGCTGGCCAGCGCCATCCGGATCGTCCAGTTGATGGATCGTGGATTGATCGACCTCGAAGCGCCGGTTGCCAGCTATTTGCCGCAGTTCACCGGCGACAAGGCGGGCATGACCATGCGACAGTTGTTTTCGCATACATCGGGCTTCGGCAACGACTCGGGCGACCCGATCATCACTGACGACAGCATCACCTTGGCGCAGGCGGTTGATCAGATTGCGTGTTGTTACGACTTCCCCGCGGGTTTCAGCGTCGGTGGGCAGTTCGCCTACGGTGGCATTTCTATGCACATTGGTGGGCGTGTTGCGGAGGTGGTTACTGGACAAGACTGGCAGGATGGTTGGCGCAACGAATTGGGGACTCTGCTCGGGATCAGCAGCATCGATTGGCAGGGCCTCGGCCCGACGCAGAACTATCAGATCGCAGGAAGCGCAAGGAGCAATCTCCGCGACTACGGACGCCTGCTGCATCTGCTGCTCAATGAAGGCTGGGCCAATGGTCAGCGCGTACTATCGCGCGATGCGGTATTCCGCTTTTGGCAGAACAACGTCGGTGAGCTGCCGGTAATCGACCCGCCACCCACTGCGAGCGCCCCGGTGCTGTATGGACTGGGAAGCTGGCATGACAATACCCGGCCACAGACCGACCGTCCTCTGATTCACAGCCTCGGAGCATTCGGATTCTTCCCGTGGGTCGACTTCAAGCATGGCCTATACGGCGTGTTTATGATCCGTGGTTTGCCCGGCATCAATACACGCGGCTTCGATGTGTATCTCGGGATGTTGCAGTCGATCCGCGACGAGGTGGCGGGTCAGCACTGCGACCACATCGAAACCGAAGTCGATGTGTTTGCCGATGGCGGCGAAGGTGGTCCGCCACCGCGTTGATCAAGGCTGCTGGCGGCGTTCGCGATCACGTTCGTAGTCCTCGAAGCGCATCCGGTTGATGTGCGCCTCGCAGCGTTCGATTTCACCCGGCGGCTGACGCAGGCAATCGTCCTGCGCAGTTTGTTGCATCCCCGCATACCAGGCTTGCCGAGTGCATCCAGTGCACAACAGCAGCAGGATGGCGACTCCCAAGCCAGTGAGTCTGCTGAGTTCCCGCATGGACTTCGCCTCGCATTAGCATGTCGTCTGGCTATCATCGGGACAACGGCAATGCAGGATCAAGCCCAAGCTTTTGAACACGCGCGCATCGGCATCGTTTCGATCAGCGATCGTGCCAGCACAGGTGTGTACGAGGACAAAGGCCTGCCTGCGCTGCAGGCGTGGTTGACGCAGGCCTTGCGCAACCCGCTAAGCTTCGACGCGCGCCTGATCGCCGATGAGCAGGCATTGGTTGAACGCACCTTGATCGAGCTGGCAGAAACCTGTTGTCTGGTGCTGACCACGGGTGGCACCGGCCCTGCGCCGCGTGATGTCACGCCCGAGGCCACACTGGCGGTCGCTGACAAGGTCTTGCCTGGATTCGGCGAACAGATGCGCGCTGTCAGTCTGAAGTACGTGCCCACCGCGATCCTGTCGCGGCAGCTTGGCGTGGTGCGCGGCAAGTGCCTGATTCTCAATCTGCCCGGCCAACCCAAGGCCATCAAGGAAACGCTGGATGGCGTATTTGCCGCAGTGCCGTACTGCATTGATCTGGTGGGCGGCCCGTACCTTGAAACCCACGACGCTGTGATCCAAGCCTTCCGTCCGGCCTCGGCGCGGCGGACTTAGCTTTTTGCGAGCAACAGGGACGTCGCACGTGGAATCGTCAGCATGGTGCTGACGACCGCCATCAGCAGCAGCGCAGTAAATGTCTCCGCGCTGATGATCTGCTTGTCGAGCAGGATGTTGGCAAAGATGATCATGATCAGCGCC
>DEHW01000086.1 GCA_002352135.1 Lysobacterales bacterium UBA2790 | reverse complement strand
ACCGCATCCATGTTGCAGAACCGCAGCGCATTTCTTGATCGACTGGACGATGCGGTGAAGACACAGACCAAGGCGGTCGACAAGGCCAAGGAAAATGTCGAACTCGAACGTGCCCGCTTGCTGCTGGCCAGTCGCGAGGTCGCCATGCTCGACAAACTGGCTGACAGCTATGCGGCGCGCGAACGCCATGCGGAAGCACAGCGCCTGCAGAAGGAACTGGATGATCACGCCCTTCGCGGTCACCACCGCAACGGAGAAGGTTCTTGAACGCGATGCCCGGACTGTTTGGCGCGCTGGCGTCAAAGTCGGCCTCGGTGGCGCAGGCGGGCAAGGCGACCGCTGCGGATCTTGAGTCACCAGCCAGCGATTTCGCGAGTCTGCTGAGCGCCGAAGAGGCGGCGAAGGAGACCTCCGAAGACGCTCTGGCAGCGGAGAAATCGGACGCCGTTGTTGATTCGGCCGTCATTGCAGACACGCAAAACGTCGATGCGCTCCCGGCAGCAACGGTTCCGCTGGTGGCGTTGCCCGGCCTGCCGGAGGACGGTCGCCCCATGCTGTTGCCATGGTTGGACAGCGCCATGCAATGGCGCGATTCGGCGACGCCGGATGGGCAAGCCAATGCGCTGGACGAGGCCCGTTTTGACCGCGCGATGCCGCTGTCACTGCGCGCTCAGCGCGCTGCGGCCATGCCGATGGCGTTTGGCGCGCTTTCGACTGCCGACTCACTGGCCATGAAGCAGACCTTGTCGCCAACGGCGGGTCAGGCCCCGGTGTTGGCGGAATCGGGCGCAGCTGACGCGAGCGCGGCAGCGGTGGTTGCACCGAACCCACTGTCTTCCACGGCGGTGGTCGCGGCGGCCTCCAACAAGTCGCCACCNNGCTCTCGACAGACAGCGAAGTCGACCGTTCGAACCTCGCCGCTGCCAGCACCCCTGTCGTCATCGCAAAGGTCGCGCAAGGCTTGCCCGATGCCCCTTCGCCCGCCAACGCGGCACGCTCTTCGGACTTGCCGCTGTCAACGGATGACGTTGCGACGGCAGTGACCTTGCCTTTGCCCGAGCGAACCAAAGCGGGCATGAACGACTCCCCGACGACCGCGGTCGGCGCGTTACGCAACGAGATCAGTGCATGGCAGACGCCGGCCATTGGCAATTCGGCCGCCGCGCCCGTGATGGCTCCGATCTCGTCTATCCAACTGGACGGGCTGACGCCGCAGCAGACCGATTTCGTCGACAAACTCGCCACGCAGATGCAGTGGATGGGCCAGCAGAAGATTCAACGCGCCGAGCTCGAATTGCATCCAGCGGAACTGGGTCGACTGGATATCACCTTGGAGCTGGAAGGGCAGTCGCTGCGCGCCGAATTCGGCAGCAGCCATGCGGAGGTGCGTGCCGCCATCGAGTCGCAACTGCCGCGCCTACGCGACTTGCTCGCCGCGCAGGGTTTCCAGCTTGGTGATGCGCAGGTGGGAAGTCAGCAACGTGAGTCGCGTTCGACATTCGCCTCGACGACGGCATCCGTCGACATGTCGGTGTCAGACGCGCCCACTTCCGAGCCGCAGCCCGTGCCAGTGCGACGGGTGTCTGCCGGACGACTGGACGAGTTCGCCTGAGGCACGACATCACAGCAGGCGCTGGGTGATCGCTTTCAGTACCGCATGCGTGCGGTCGCGACAGTCGAGTTTGAGCAGGATGTCGGTGATGTAGTTTTTCACCGTGCCCTCGGAAAGATGCAGCGCACGGGCGATTTCCTTGTTTGAGCAGCCACCGGCCACCAGACGCAGGATGCTCGCCTCGCGCTCGGTCAGGTGACCGCCTGCGGGCTGTGCGGGCAATTGCGCGCGCAGGGCGCCCAGACTGATCGGTTGCAGCAGGGTGTCGCCGTCGGCCAGACGCCGGATGGCCGCGCAGAGTTCTTCGGGCTGCGCATCCTTCAGCAGAAAGCCCTGAGCACCCGCACGCACCGCGGACAGCATCAGTTCGCTGTCGTCGAAGGTGGTGAGCAGCAGGACAGGTGTGCCATCACCGCGTTCGCGGAGGGCAGCGATCAGGCCGAGACCACCCAGTCCGGGCATACGGACATCACTGACGATGACCTGCACCGGATGCTGTGGCAGCACCGCCAGCAGCGACTCCGCATCACTGCATTCGAGCGCGATGTCGATCTCACCGGTGTCGCGCAGCAAGGCGGACAGGCCGCGCAATACGAGGGCCTGATCGTCACACAGGGCGATGCGAATTCGTGTGCTCACGCGGGAGCGTCCGGCAGCCGGGCACAGAGTCGCAGCCCGGAAGGTGTCAGCGCTTGCAGTTGCAGTTTGCCATCCAACGCCTGCAGGCGTTCCTGGATGCCCGTCAGGCCGTTGCCGAATTGAATCGGCATTGCGACCGGGCCATCACTTTCCACGCAGAGTTCGATCTGCGNNGACATCCGCCACCCGCAGGTCGGGGTCAAGTTGCAGGGCGAAGCTCACACCAGGAATCGGGCGCGCCAGTGCTTGCAGGGATTCGCGCAGATCCAGCCCGTCGTGACGGCGCAATTCGCTGACCACGCCACGGATGTCGGCCAGCAATTCGTCCGCCAGTTCGCTGCTGATGCGCACTTCTTCGCGATCCGCCAGTTGCGAGTCGCGCGCCAGGCGGCGCAGGTGCAGTTTCAGCGCGGTAAGTTTGTGACCGGCGACATCGTGCAGTTCGCGCGACAGCGCCAGACGCTCGCCCGCGCGTGCGCTTTGTTCCAGTAGGCATTGGGTGGCCAACAGCTCGGCATTGGCTGCAGCGAGGGCGTCGCGGGTCTGCTCGGCGCGCAGATGGTAGTGACTGGTGAGTGCGGAAAAGGCCTGGAAGGCCAGCATCGGCATCATCCACAACAGCACCTGCGCAGGATGACCAAGGCGTGCCGTCCAACTGACCAGCATCAGCAGGTTGAACAGCAGCAGCCAGGCGACCGCACGACGACGCTGCGGCAGATGCATGAGTTGACCGGCCACCACGATCAGCAGGATCGAAGTCTGTCCTTCCGCCAGCCAGTAGTCGGCCAGCAGGACAGCAAAACCCTGCAGCACCATCAACATTTCCGCACGCAAGTTCTCAGCACCTTCGCGGCGGGCGTTCCAGACCAGCGACAGATAGGCCAGCCACATGGTCGCCAAGGCGGTCAGTCCCGCCCATTCGGTGAAGTCTCCCGCGCGCAGGCGGGCGGGCTCCAGCACGATCAGGGTGACCGCCAGCCAGGTCGCGGCAGCGACCCAGTTCAATGGGGATCGGCAAACCTCGACGCACTGGGAGGCAAAGCGGCGTGAATGGATGGGGAGGACGTCGACGGTCATGTCGCGAGTATGCCGCCTGAGGCGCACGCCACAAGGTCGCGCAGGCCGAAGGTGACTTTTCTCACCCTTCGCGGGTGACCTTGCTCACCTGCCACGCAGCGATGCGAACGCCCACGCTGTGCAGCACCAGTGCAAGCGTGTCGACCTGTCGACCGCGCGCTCTGCGCTGGCAACCGATCGCATGGGAGATGTCTGTATGGAGCTGTATTCGATGTTGGTCAGTCTGCATGGTCTGGCCGGTGCCATCGCTTTGCCAACCTTCTGGCTGGCCGCCCTGGCCCGCAAGGGCTCGCCCTTGCATCGGCGTAGCGGGCAAATCTATCTGCTGGCGATGATCGCGATCATGCTGACAGCGGTGCCGATGGCGGGTTACTTCTTCGCACGGAGTCGTCCGGGTACCGCGATCTTCCTGCTCTATCTGGTGTTGATCACGCTGAGCTCATGCTGGCTGGGCTGGCGCGCGATTCAACGCAAGGCCACGCAAGCCGGATTTCGCGATTCGCGCTATCTCGTGCTGGCCGCTTGCAACGGTCTGGGCGGACTCTTGGTGGCGGGCTATGGCGTCTGGCAGGGCCAAGTGCTGATGATGGGCTTCAGTCTGATCGGAATCGGCTTGGCGGTGAGCATGTGGCGACGGCGTGCGCAGCCCTTGCCAACGCCACGTTGGTGGATTCGCGAACATCTTGGCGCCATGCTCGGCGCGGGCGCCGCAACGCATGTGGCGTTTCTTTCGATCGGACTTGGGCGGGTATTGCAGTGGCTGGGCCTCGAAACAACGCCGACCTTGGGCATCCTGCCCTGGTTTGTTCCGGTGCTGGTGAGCACGGCTGCGGCGATCTGGCTGGATCGCCGCTACGCGCCGCGCGGTGACTCCGCTCTCAATGCGCCGTTGCGGCAGGTTGCAGATCCAGCCACACCAGGCGGTGGTCGCTGACTTCGATCCAGTCCGCGCCAGTCTCGCCCGGCGCGGGCCAGAAGATGCCGCTGTTGACGACCTCGAACTGACGGGATGGTAGAACGTAGTCGACACGCAGGTTGCCTGAGCGCGGTCCGAAGTTGCCGGTATCCTCGTCGGCGTCACCCTGATGGCTCAGGTTGGCGCCGCCCGCCTGTTGCGCAGCAATTCGACCCTGAGTGCTGCGTGGCGCTGGGTAGGGCAGCACGCGTGGATGCTGCAACAGTTGTTGGATGGCGTGTTCAACGCTTCCTCCATCGATTGGGTCGGCGTTCTGGTCGCCCAGCAGGACGAAGGCCGCCTCGCCGGCCAAACCGCCGGCGCGGCCCTGATCATCGATCAGCCAGGATTGCTGGCCACCGTTGAGGTACTCCGCCCAAAAGCGGATCTCGTCATGGTTGCGCGCCGCATTGCGCTTTTCCGGGCCGTCGAACACCGGCGGCGTTGGGTGCGAGGCCAGCACATGCAAACGGCCCAGTGGTGTGTCGACGGGAACGTCCCAATGCGATTTGGACGACAGGCGCATTAGTGCCCATATCGCATCGCTGTGCCAGTCGCTGTCGGCATCTGGTAAACGGGGCCGGCGCGCATCCGGCAGACTTGACCAGCGCAGATGCTGGAAGGTACGCGCACTGGCGGCATCCAGCGGATAGCGCGACAACAGCAGCATGCCGTACTGGCCGGGATGCTTGCCGAATCCCCAGGCATCGCCGGGGCCTTCCGTTCGGCCATCGCCGTCGAGATCGAGTCCACTCGCCACCCCGGTGTTGACCGGTGCGAGATAACGATGCGGGTAGTCGATGGCCGCTTGTCCGAACTGTCCCTGTTGCAGATAGCGCTGCTGGAAGAGGTCGGCGGCACGCCCTTGATCGTCAAAGTCGAACTCGTTTAGCAGGACGATATCCGGTCGGATGTGCTGCAGGACGGCGGCAATCTTGCGAGCGTGCAGATCATCGCCCTGCAGGCGTTCGATCAGGCCTTCCGCCGCGTCATCGTTCAACGAGGTGTTGTAGGTGGCGACGCGAAGGTTCATGGCGGGTGGTGCGGGTTGCGATGAGGGCGTGGCTGCCGGTGTGGCTGCGCTATCGGGCTGGCTGTTGCAGGCGCTGAGCAGAACGCCCAGCAAAGCGGTCGCGGCGAGCGCTGGCGCGCGAAGCAGTGGGAAACAGCTCATGGTCTCGGGACACGCTGGCGGGTGGCTCAGCTTAGCGCCAAGGCAAACCGGTGTCTTGCTCGTTGACGAGGCGCGACTCGCCGACGCGCTGCGGCTTCAACAGAACCAGTGCCGCGCCAGTGCCGCCCTGAGCCAAGGGTGCCGAGGCGAAGGCAAGCACTTCACCGTGGTGGCGCAGCAGGTGGTCGGTCATCTGTTTCAGGACCGCAGCGCTGTCCTTGGAACGCAATCCCTTGCCATGCACGATGCGCACGCAGCTGTGTCCGCGCTGACGAGCCAGGGCAAGAAACTGCCGAAGCACGGTTTCGGCGACACTGACACTCATCCCGTGCAGGTCGATCTCGTCCTGCACGGCGTATAGCCCGCGCTTGAGACGACGCAGGGTGCGCGGCGGGTAGCCGTCGCGCAGGAAGGCGAGCGTATCGCTGCCCTCCATATCGCCGAACTCGAAGGGTCGCGTCTTGAAATCTACTACCGCCTGAAATTCGTCGGCGATGCGTTGGCGTGGTAGCGGCGCGGGTGCGGGTGTCGCCGGTGGTGGAGCCACTTCCTGCAGACGCCGCACGTGTCCAATGGCCTCGCGAAACAGGGCGAGGTCTTCTTCGCTGGGTGTTGTCGGGCGGCGTTTGCTCATGCACTCAGGCTATCGCCTGTGATCGTGAAGCGGAAGTCACTGCGCTTGCCGGTATCATGGCGCGCTTGTAACGGCGCGCGTTTGGAAGTGTGATGCGAATTCTGGTCAGCAACGATGATGGAGTGGAAGCACCGGGGATCAAGATCCTTGCCGATGCGCTGGCAGGCTTGGGCCAGGTGACGGTGGTTGCACCGGATCGTGATCGCAGCGGCGCAAGCAATTCCTTGACTCTCGATCAGCCCATCCGCGCACAGCCGCTGCGCGACGGCGTCTGGCGTGTTGCTGGAACGCCGACCGACTGCGTGCACCTGGCGCTCGCTGGCATGCTCGATCATGAGCCGGACATCGTGGTTTCCGGCATCAACAATGCCGCCAATCTGGGCGATGACGTCATTTACTCCGGTACCGTGGCGGCGGCCATGGAAGGTCGTTTTCTGGGCTTGCCGGCGATCGCGATGTCCTTGGTTACCAAGGAGGGAAGTGGACGCCACTTTGCTTCGGCAGCGCGTGCCGCGTGTGCCTTGGTTGAGCGTCTGATCGCCGACCCGTTGCCCGCCGACACGATTCTCAACGTCAACGTGCCCGATCTGCCGTGGGAAGAAATTCGCGGGTTCGAAGTGACGCGACTTGGACATCGGCATCGCGCAGAGCCATGCATACCGCAGATTGACCCACGTGGGCGACCGATGTGGTGGATCGGTCCGGCAGGACCGGAGCAGGATGCCGGACCGGGGACGGACTTCCATGCGGTGCGCTTGGGCTATGTGTCGATCACGCCGATTCATGTCGATCTGACTCGCTATCAGGCACTGGAAAAGGTCGCCGGATGGGTGGGCTCGCTGGACTTGAGGGCGCATCAGGCATGAGTTCGGGTTTGCGCCTTCCCCAGGAAGCTGCGGGTCTGGGCATGACTTCGCAGCGCGCCCGGGATCGCATGGTCGAGCGGCTGCGCGAGCAAGGCATTCGGGATGTGCGCGTGCTCGATGTCATGCGCACCTTGCCGCGGCATTTATTCATTGATGAGGCTCTGGCATCGCGTGCCTACGAGGACACGGCACTGCCGATTGGACGGGCGCAGACGATTTCGCAGCCCTATGTCGTGGCACGCATGACCGAGGCCTTGCTTGAGTTTGGCGCGCCGGACAACGTACTGGAGTTGGGCACGGGCTCGGGCTATCAAGCCGCCGTGCTGGCCATGCTGGTCAAACAGGTCAGTTCCGTCGAGCGCATCGAAGAGCTCTCGCGTATGGCGCGCAAGCGGTTCCGCAAGCTGGGCCTATCGAACATTCGTGCGCGCTTTGACGATGGCCGCATGGGGTGGGCGGAGCATGCTCCCTTCGACGCCATTCTTGTCACGGCGGCCACCGAGCATGTGGACCCCAAGCTGATCGCGCAGTTGCGCCCAGGTGGCGTGTTCGTTGCGCCAGTAGGCGGCTCGGAAGGGCAGCGTCTGATTCGCCTGCGCTGGGTGGAAGATCATTGGCAACAGGACGATCTGGGGGCAGCGATGTTCGTGCCGTTGTTGGGAGGCACCTTGGGATGAAGTTGTTTGAACCGTTGTACCTGCGCGCCATGCAATGGGCGCGACATCGGCACGCGCCTTCCTTGCTGACGGCGTTGAGCTTCCTTGAGGCCATTGTGTTTCCGATTCCGCCGGAGGTCATGCTGGCGCCGATGTGCTTGGCGCAACCGAAGCGAGGCTGGTTCTTTGCGACCCTGAGTTTGCTGGGCTCCATGCTGGGCATGTTCGTCGCGTATGCGATCGGGTATTACGCGATCGAGATGGTGATGCCCTGGCTGGAACGTCTTGGCTATGCCGCACAGTTCGAGGACATCAAGCATCAAGCGGCGGCGAACGGTTTCTGGTTGCTCCTGATCGCGGGATTTACCCCCGTGCCGTTCAAGATTTTCACGTTGGCGTCTGGCGCTGTGGGTATGCCGATGCTGCCCTTCGTGGCAGGTGCCCTGATCGGACGCGGTAAGCGGGTCTATTTGGTGGCGGCAGCGATTCGATGGGGCGGCGCTCGCGCCGAAGCGCTGCTGCACCGCTATGCGGAACGGATTGGCTGGTTGGCACTGCTGGCGCTCCTGCTGTTGGTTGGGGTCCTCTGGTGGCGTGGGGGTTCGACATGACGTCGATGCGATGGCTGCTGCTTTCTGGCCTGCTGGCGCTGTTGGCGGGCTGTGGGCAGTCGACAGTGGTGACGCGCAAACCCGTTGAGCGACCGGTGGCGCGACCGCAATCAGGCACCCCCTCGGTACCGAGCTACACCGTGCAGCGCGGTGACACGCTGTATGGCATCGCGTTCCGGCATCGGCTTGATTTCAAGGACGTGGCGGAGTGGAACGGCATTCGTCCGCCCTATCTCATCTATCCGGGGCAGGTTCTGCGTCTGCGCGCTGCGGGAGCGCCGGATCGGTCGACGGTCACGGCGTCCGTGCCGCGTCCTTCGACGCCAGTCATTGATCGTCGGCCTGTGACAGGGTCAGGCACCGTCGAGCGCATTGCCACTGCCCCGGCTGGCAAGCCGCCGGTGCCGGCGCGTGAGCCGCCCGTTCCACAAACGAGCACTCCTCCGGTCGATACTGCCGCGCCTGCGGTGTCGACTACACCCGCCGCCTCGGTGGGCAGCGGTGCACCGATCTGGCGCTGGCCTACTTCGGGTGATGTCGTCAGCGGTTTCGTGGCGGGCGATCCCACGCGTCAGGGCATCAATATCGCCGGGTCGGCAGGTCAGGTCGTGCATGCCGCAGCCAGCGGCGTCGTGGTGTATTCCGGTGCCGGATTGATTGGCTACGGCGAGTTGGTCATCGTCAAGCACAACGATGAGTTTCTGTCCGCCTACGGGCACAATCGCAAACGTCTGGTCGCCGAAGGTGAGCAGGTCCGGGCCGGACAACCCATTGCCGAAATGGGGCGCTCCGGCGCGGCGCGCGACATGTTGCATTTCGAGATTCGTCGCAAGGGCAAGCCGGTTGATCCGTTGGCGCATCTGCCCCGCAGGTAGCGGGTCTTGCCGGCTGCGCCGTCTGAGTCGCTCAGAGCAGAAACAGCGCCGCCACGTAGCGGCCTTCGCCCGCCAACAGATTGAAGGTTCTCGCCGCCGCGGCATTGTCCATGACTTCCATTCCGACCCCGCGCATCAGTACATGCGCCAGCAATTCGGGTCTGGGAAATGTCTGTTTCTGGCCTGTGCCCAGCAGAATCAGCTCCGGTTGCAGTGCCAGCAGGCGATCCAGATCGGCGGTTGCCAGTGCGTCCGCGTTGGCGGGCCAGTTGCTCTCCTCAACGCGGTCCGGCAGCAGGACGAAGCTCTCGCCGAACTCCCGATCATCCACGCGGATACCGTCGGTCGCTACCGATCTGATGACGTGGATGCCCTCCGCGCGCTCTTCGACCAATGACATCGGACAGGGTCGTCAGCGAGGCAGCGTGAGCTGCGAATGGGTTTGGCTGCGCCGATACAGCGTGGCCACATGACCGACCCGCTGAACCAGTTGCGCACGACTGCGCAGCACGAGTTCGGCCACCATTTCGTCTCGCGACTCACGGTCCTCGGCGCTGATTTTCACCTTGATCAGTTCATGGTGTTCGAGGGCGCCGTCGAGTTCGGCAATCAGGTTGTCAGTCAGACCCTTGCCACCAACGAGGATGATCGGGCGCAGGGAATGTGAAAGTCCGCGCAGATAGCGCTGTTGGGTATTGCTCAGTTGTTGGAACATAAAACGCATAAAAATCAGGGTTGGGCAGGGTATCATGCGGCACTGAAGCACGCTTTGTGAGCCTTGAATGTCGCGTAGCAAGAGCAGCCAGCGTTGGTTGCGGGAGCATTTCTCTGATCCCTTCGTCAAACGGGCGCAGGCCGAGGGCATGCGCTCCCGGGCGGTCTACAAGCTTGAAGAGCTGATTGAGCGCGATCAACTGTTGAAGCCCGGCATGGTCGTGGTGGATCTGGGTGCGGCGCCAGGCGGCTGGTCACAGTTGGTCCGCCGCGAACTCGGTGAACGCGGTCGGGTGGTGGCCTTGGATATCCTGGAGATGCCGCCGTTGGCGGGTGTCGATTTTATTCACGGCGATTTCAGAGAGCCCGAAGCACTGTCACGTCTGGAGGCGGTGTTGGGCGGCGACAAGGTGGACCTTGTGCTTTCCGATATGGCCCCCAATATGAGCGGCATGACGGCCGTCGACCAACCGCGAGCGATGTATCTGTGCGAGCTGACGCGGGAGTTCGCCGACCAGCATTTGAAGACCGGTGGCAACCTGTTGCTGAAGATGTTTCACGGGCAGGGGTTTGACGCCTTCATCCAGGATCTGCGCGTTCGCTATGCGAAGGTGCAGATTCGCAAACCGAAAGCGTCGCGCAATCGTTCTCCGGAAGTGTACGCATTGGCTACTGGCAAGCGCGCTGGTGGCATCGAGGCCAAATCATGAATGACCTTGCCAAGAATCTCCTGCTGTGGGTGGTGATCGCCGTTGTATTGATGGCGGTGTTTCAAGGCTTTTCGCCTCGAGTCGCCGGTGGACAGTCCATGTCCTACGACCAGTTTCTTACCCAAGTTCGTGATGGCGGAATCGCGAAAGTTGACATTGAAGCCAATGGCATCGGCATCTCGGGCGAGCGAAAAGATGGTTCGCGCTTTTCAACGCAGGCCCCGCGTGACCAGTACCTCGTGAACGAGTTGCTGGAAAATCAGGTTCAGATCAAGCAGGAACTGCCTCCGGGTCCGGGGCTGATGGACGTTCTGCTGACGATTCTGCCCTACGTGATTTTCATCGGCATCTTCATCTTCTTCATGCGCCAATTGCAGGCCGGTTCCGGTGGGCGCGGTGCGATGAGCTTTGGCCGTTCGCGTGCCAAACTGCAGGGCGAAGATCAGGTCAAGATCACCTTCGCGGATGTGGCGGGCTGCGACGAAGCGAAGGAAGAGGTTTCCGAACTCGTCGAGTTCCTGCGTGATCCGGGCAAGTTCCAGAAACTGGGCGGCAGGATTCCGCGTGGTGTGTTGATGGTGGGCTCGCCAGGTACGGGCAAGACCCTGTTGGCCAAGGCCATTGCCGGTGAGGCCAAGGTGCCGTTCTTCGCGATCTCGGGCTCTGATTTCGTCGAAATGTTTGTTGGCGTGGGTGCGTCGCGTGTTCGCGACATGTTCGAGCAGGCCAAGAAAGCGGCACCCTGCATCATTTTTATTGACGAAATCGATGCGGTGGGTCGTCATCGTGGTGCCGGGCTGGGCGGTGGGCACGACGAGCGCGAGCAGACCTTGAATCAGTTGCTGGTTGAGATGGATGGTTTTGAAGGTAGCGAAGGCATCATTGTCATCGCCGCGACCAACCGCCCCGATGTCCTTGATCCCGCGCTGTTGCGCCCCGGTCGATTTGATCGCCAGGTGGTTGTTCCGCTGCCGGACCTGCGCGGGCGCGAGCAGATTCTCAAGGTTCACATGCGCAAGGTGCCGATGGCGGGCGATGTCGAGCCCTCCGTTGTCGCGCGGGGTACGCCGGGCTTCTCGGGTGCCGATCTCGCCAATCTCGTCAACGAGGCGGCCCTGTTTGCGGCGCGGGAAAATGCCAAGGAAGTGCGCATGACGCACTTCGACAAGGCGCGCGACAAGATCATGATGGGTGCCGAGCGACGCTCGATGGCGATGAGCGAATCCGAAAAGAAGCTCACTGCCTATCACGAAGCAGGACACGCCATCGTCGGTCGCATGGTTCCTGAGCACGACCCCGTCTACAAGGTGACCATCATTCCGCGTGGTCGCGCGCTGGGCGTGACGATGTATCTGCCGGAGCAGGATCGCTACAGTTACAACCGGGTGGCCATCGAGTCGCAGTTGTGTTCGTTGTATGGTGGACGTGTGGCTGAAGAGTTGATTTTCGGCGCCGACAAGGTCACTACGGGTGCTTCGAACGACATTGAACGGGCGACCAAGATGGCTCGCAACATGGTCACCAAGTGGGGGCTGTCGGACGAAATGGGTCCGGTGGCCTATGGCGAGCAGGAAGACGAGGTTTTCCTCGGCCGCTCGGTCACTCAGCACAAGAATGTGTCGGACGAAACAGCGCGCAAGATTGACGACGTGGTGCGCGGGATTCTGGATCGTGCCTATGCGCGAACCAAGGCCATCCTCACTGAGCATCTGGACAAACTGCACGCCATGGCCGACGCGCTGTTGACGTACGAAACCATCGACGCCAAGCAGATCGACGCCATCATGGAAGGCCGCACGCCGCCACCGCCAACCGATTGGGGGCGCAGTGACGTCAATCCGCCGCGTAGCGATGACGCGGGGTCCGCACCGGGTGCAGTCGGTGGTCCGGCGGCACAAATTTAAGGCTCGCTTGTGTTCGAGGCGGACCTGATACCGCAGCTTGACTGTCGTGGTCGAATGCTGCGACTCGACCGGGTGAACATCATGGGGGTGCTGAATGTCACCCCCGATTCGTTCTCCGATGCTGGTCAGTGCTTGTCCCTGAAAGAGGGGATCGCCCGTGCGATGGCGATGGTGTCTGCTGGCGCGGACATCATCGACATTGGCGGGGAATCCACACGGCCCGGCGCGACGGCAGTATCTGCTGACGAAGAATGTCAGCGTGTTGTGCCGTTGATCGAGGCATTGGCTCCTCTGATCGATGTGCCGATTTCCGTGGATACCTCACGACCTGAGGTCATGCGTGCCGCCGTCGTGGCAGGAGCTGGCATGATCAACGACGTGCGCGCATTGCGACTGCCGGGGGCGATGGAAGCTGCGGCGGCCCTGGATGTGCCTGTCTGTCTGATGCACATGCAAGGTGAACCCGGCTCGATGCAGATGGCACCGCACTATGACGACGTGGTCGGCGAGGTTCGCCGTTTCCTGGCTGATCGTTTACTCGCCTGTGAGTTCGCCGGGATCAATCGGAAGCGCCTGCTGATTGATCCGGGTTTTGGCTTTGGTAAGTCGGTCGAACACAATTTCACCTTGCTGGCACGATTGGCCGAGTTTGATTCGCTTGCTTGCCCGATCCTGGTGGGACTGTCCCGAAAATCCATGTTGGGTGCTGTGACGGGACGGAATGTCGAGGAACGGATGCCCGCGTCCGTGGTCGCAGCCGTGCTCGCAGCCAGCCGTGGTGCGCGCATCGTGCGGGTTCATGATGTGGCGGAAACGCGTGATGGGCTGTCCGTGTTGCGCGCCTTGCCGCGTGTCGATGGCGGTGGCGCGCGGGCCGCCTCGGCTCGTCCGAGTTGGCCCGATGATGAGTGACCCATGCCTGCGAGTGACTAGGTTCAGCGGTACCGGTATGATTCAAGACTTGGCGGGGCAGTCGACAGTCCCGTTTTCTCACCAGGAGGTTGCATGAAGTTGCGCTTGTCGGTTGCCATGCTGGCAGCTTTGAGTTTTGGCGCCGTGATGGCGCAGGACACCACCTCGGACAAAGGCAAGCTCAGCTATGCCATGGGCTACGAGATTGGTCAGGACATCACCCAGCGCAAGCTGGATGTCGACCTGAACACGGTGATTCGTGCCATCCAGGATGGTTACGCCAAGAAGAATCCTGCGGTGCCGGAAGCGGATATGCGCGCCGCGCTGGAAGCGATGCAGCAACGCTTGATGGAGCAGGCGAAGGCTGAGTTCGAGCGAGTGGCTGCGGAAAACAAGGCCAAGAGTGACCAGTTCTTGGCTGCCAACCGTAGTAAGCAGGGAATTCAGACCTTGCCAAGTGGTATCCAGTATCGCGTGATTGATCAGGGTGCGGGTCCGCAGCCAACAGCCAACAGCACGGTTGAAATCCATTTCCGCGGTTCGCTGTCGACGGGTCAGGAGTTTGCCAGCACCTATACCGGCAATCAGGCAGTGACCATGCAGGTTTCAGCGGCGCCGATCAAAGGTCTGCAGGAAGTGCTGCCACTGATGAAGTCGGGCTCGCGTTGGGAAATCTTCTTGCCGCCGGACATGGCCTACGGGGATAGCCCGCGTTCGCCGATTGGCCCGAGCCAGGCAGTGATTTTTGACGTCAAACTGGTGAGCGTGAAGTAATCGCCACAGTGCAGGGTAACGACAAGGGGCGCATTGCGCCCCTTGTCGTTTATGTTGCCTCGGGTTCTTTCATCAACGTAGGAAGCTACGCCAAGTCATGTCCAGTGCCACCGCCATCCTCAGTCCTTGTGTGGGCGTCTGCAGTTTGGATGCACGTGGGCAATGTGTCGGGTGCCTGCGCACGGTCTCGGAAATTGCAGACTGGTCCAGCATGACCGAGGGGCAGCGTCGCCATTGCATGGAAGTGCTGCTGACGGAACGCGCGTTGTTGGCGGAGGCGAGTTGATGCTTGGGCTCATTCAGCGTGCCCTGTATCCATTGCCCACGGCACCGCGGTTCACATTGCCGACGCCCGAGGACTACGTTGATCTGCTGGATGATGGCCGCGATTTTGCACCCGCAGCGGTGCTGATTGGCATTGTGGAGCGCGAGCCCGGCAATCCTGTGATTGTCTTGACTCGGCGAACTGATCTATTGAGCAAGCATCCGGGTCAGGTCGCGCTGCCTGGTGGAAGGGTGGATGTCAGTGATGTCGATGAAGTCGCCGCAGCACTTCGCGAGGCGCAGGAGGAGATTGGCTTGCATCCATCGCACGTCAGGCCCCTTGGATTCATTGATCCGATCCGGACCTTCACCGGATTTCGCGTGGTGCCAGTGGTCGCCCTGATCGACGCCGCGCATGAATCGCGGCCTTGTGCAGACGAAGTGGCAGAAGTGTTCGAAGTGCCGCTTTCCTATGTCCTTGATCCTCGCAGTGTGCGGAAGGTTGAAGCGGATTTTCAGGGCCGTGTTCGTCACTACTGGCAGTACGATTTTGCTGGTCAGCGCATATGGGGAGCCACGGCAAGCATGCTCGTCAATCTGCGGGATCGTATTGCTGCACTTCGGGGTTGACAGACTTCGGAACGAGGGTGACCGGGATCGCGGCATACAGGCAGAGTTTGTGGGAATCTCTGCTCGTTGAGTTCGTCGCCATCGGCTACTCTTTGCCCCCCGTCGCAGACGGTCGTCAGTGCATCGTCTTGCGTTTGGGGTCAGCTACGCCACTGCTATGGGGAGATCGGTCATGACGGAGTGGAACACGCTCATTTCTGCGGCGGAACTGCAGGCGGAGTTGGGCGGGGCACAACTGGCTATCGTCGATTGTCGTTTTGACCTTCGAGATCCGAGTGCCGGTGGCCGCTTGTTTCCTTTGGGGCATATTGCGGGCGCGAGCTATGCCAGTCTGGATGCTGACCTGTCGGATCTGTCGAAGACAGGGCGGGGCAGGCACCCTCTGCCTGACGTGGAGCGCTTTTGCCTTGCTTTGGGTCGCATGGGCATCACGCCACAACATCAGGTGGTGGCCTACGACGGACTGGATGGTTCGATTGCCGCGCGCTTCTGGTGGATGTTGAATCTACTCGGACACAAACGCGTCGCCGTGTTGGACGGTGGACTGGAAGCGTGGATTCGCCTCGGTGGAGCGATGACCACCGGCTCGCCACGTGTTCGCCAGCGCGAGTACAAGGCGCGTTATCAGTCTGGTCAGGTGATCACCACTGCGGTGCTTGCTGCACGAATGGCTAGCGGCGACGCTTTGTTGATCGATGCGCGCAGCAGAGAGCGATTCCGGGGTGATGTGGAGCCCCTGGATCCCGTCGCCGGGCACATTCCGGGCGCAAAGAATCGTCCATTTGCGGACAATCTGAATGCGGGTGTGGGATTCAAGACCGCGTTGCAGTTGCGCTTGGAGTTTGAGCGATTGCTGGGCGGTAAATCCCCCGCGGATACGATCCTGATGTGCGGGTCGGGTGTTACTGCCTGCCATAACCTGCTGGCGATGACCCACGCGGGTCTGCCCGGTGCGCGTGTCTATGCGGGCTCATGGAGTGAATGGTGCAGTGATCGCTCGCGCCCCGTTGAACGCGGCGATGCCACTTGACGGATTTCATCGAGGTTGAAAAGCGGTGTGCTCGATGTGGTGACCTGAGTGGCAATCCGACCCTCGTGATATCTGCCTGTAACCTCATGCTGGCACTCTGACGCGCTCGTTCTGGCGCGCTTGGAGAAGTCATGCGGAAGTGGTCGTTCTGGCTTGTTGTTGCCAGTGTGTTTTTGGCGCCCGCAGCCTATGGCAATGAGCAAACGCTGCGAATTCATGGTTCGAACACCATCGGCGAAAGGCTGATGCCGGAACTGGTGGAGGCCTGGTTGCGTAGCCAGGGGCAGAATCAGGTTGCTCGTCAGCAACTCGCATTTGAGGAGATCGTCCTGCGCTCCGCCGGTCGGCTCGGTGCGGTCGACGTCGAACTGCACGCGCATGGTTCGAGTACGGCCTTCAAGGACCTGATGGTCGGTACGGCGGATCTCGGTATGGCATCCCGACGCGTCAGCCCTGCCGAGGTCGCCAATGCTAATCACCTGGGCCAATTGGACTCAGCGCGGCAGTAAATCGTGCTGGCGCTGGACGGCTTGGCGATCATCGTTCCTGAGAGCAATTCGTTACGAACGATCAGCCTGGCTGATGTGCAACGCCTGTTCTCTGGTCAAATCATCAACTGGGGCCAGTTGGGTCAGGGCCAGCAGGTTGTCCGTCTGTTCGCACGCGATGAACGTTCCGGCACGTGGGACTCCTTCAGGCAGGTGGTTCTGGTCGATCTGGCTCTGGATTCTGGAGCCGAGCGATTCGAGAGCACGGCGGAGTTGGCCGCAGCCGTGGCTGCGGATCGAGGTGGCATCGGGTTTGTCGGCTTGACGGGCATCAACGGTGTGCGCGCCTTGGCGGTATCACACGGTGGCGATGCCTTGCCACCATCGGCTCAAGAGGTCGCTGTAGAGGACTACCCCTTGTCGCGCCGACTCTATCTCTATGCCCCGGAGAAAATGACGCCTCTGGCTTCAAGCCTGCTCGATTTCGTGAGATCGGACGAGGCGCAGGTAATCATTGAACGCGTCGGATTTGTGTCGCAGCGGATTCGGGCTTATCAACCGGCGATGCGTGCTGGATCCTCTGACGTCTACAGAAATCTGGTCGACGGTGCGGTGAGGTTGTCCGTCAACTTTCGCTTCAATCCGGCCAGTGCGGCGTTGGATAACAAGTCGCAGCAGGATATCGAGCGTCTGCAGGCGTTCATGCGGCAGCCTGAGCAGCGCGGCAAACGTTTGATTCTGATCGGCTTTGCCGATGGCGCTGAGGTGATGCCCGTCCAGGCGGAACAGCTGAGTAGCGAGCGTGCAGATCAAGTGGCAGCGGCTCTGCTGGCCTATCAGATACCGGTTGAGAGAGTGCGGGGAGTCGGCGACACCGCCCCGGTCGCCCCTCGATCCAGTGCGCTTGGGCAAGTGCGCAATCGCCGTGTCGAGGTTTGGATGCGAGACGCGAACTAGAGCAAGAACGGTCTGCCGCAGCCTGTTGACCCAGGTCGGCCGTTCCGAATCCAGCTGGTCGATTGGGCGCTGGCTGCAAGGCGCGGTTCAGGCTATCCTTGCCGCCCCGTGTCCTTAGAGGGGTGCCCACAATCTGTGGAGCTCGGGCGCGGTGCCAATTTCGGAGACTTCGAATGACCCGTTTTATTGAATTTGTCATCGCGCTGCTGCTGGTGGCCGTTCTGTTTGTGATCGTGGGTGTGGCGTTGCCGGACCATCGCAACGTCCGCCATAGCGTCGAGACAAATCGCCCGGTGCGCCTCGTGTATGACTTGCTCAACGGCTTCCAGCGTTTTGCCGAGTGGCATCCGCTGCGCATGCACGATCCCGCGATCAAGTACACATTGGAAGGCGCAGATCGTGGTGTTGGTGCCATTCTGCGATTTGAAAGCGCCAACAAGAAAATTGGCAACGGGACGCTGACGATCACGGATTCCATCGAGGATTCGAGCATCGAATTCGCGATCGAGAACGCGGCGTACGGCACCAACAAGACCAGCATTTTCACGCTGGATGAGCGTGGCAAGACGGTCGACATCAACTGGGAATATGACGTCGACTACGGGTGGAACCTCTTTGGGCGTTACGCGGGTCTGTATGTCAGTCGCACCGTTGGCGACGACCTGAAGCTCGGCTTGGCGAACCTGACCGGCCTGCTCTCGACTATCCCGAATCATGACTACAGCAGTTTGGTCATTGAGGAGGTCAATCTTCCGGCGCAGCACATGCTTTATGTGACGACGACCGCTGATCGCAACATCACCGCCGTCGAAGAAGGATTGGATGCCGGCATCAAACAGGTGAGAGCGGCGATTGCCGCCAACGGTCTGGAACCAGCAGGTCCGGTTCGTCTGATCACCACCAACTTCGCCGACAAGAAGTATGAATTTGACGTGGCAATCCCCGTGCGGCGCCCGAGTGCCGAGGCGGCTACCACCGATGAACAGCCTGCATCGGAAGGGGCGACCCAAGCCCCAGTGACTGAGTCCTTGGCGCAAACGTTGGCACCGCTTGAAGGCCTGCGGTTGCCGGAGAAGGTGCTGCAGGGCGTGGCCTACACAGGCAAGGCATTGAAAGCCCACTATGCGGGACATCCGGCATCGTTGCCCTTGATCCGGGATATGGTGCGAGCCTATGCAGCGACGCATGGCAAGCCAGTACATGACCGCGCTTTCGAGGAATACCTTAACGAGCTGAACGTGTCTGTCGACCAGACCGAGTTCGAGGTGTACTGGCCGATCAAGTGATCTGTGCCAACGGACGAACGAGGCGCGACGGGTGACCGTCGCGCTTTTTTTCTGCCCTTCGTCAAGGGAACTTTTTACGCGCAACACGGTATTCGCTGGTCGCTCGATTTGCGGCCGTGAGCGCCAGCGGGTGGTCCTGGTGACGCCAGGGTTCCGTCGGTGCGTCAGCGATGGCGATGGGGCGGATGGATGCTTCCGATCAACCAGAGATTTCAGGTCAATTCCATGATTGAAGCGCAACAGTTAGTCAAACGCTACGGTGATTTCACCGCCGTCGACGGCGTTAGTTTCAGTGTCAAGCCGGGCGAGGTGCTCGGCTTCCTGGGGCCCAACGGCGCGGGCAAATCCACCACCATGAAGATGATTGCGGGCTTTCTGAGCCCCAGCGCAGGAACCGCCAAGGTCTGCGGGTTTGATGTGCAGGAACAGGCCATTGAAGCCAAGCGTGTCCTCGGCTATCTGCCTGAGGGCGCACCGAGTTATGGCGAAATGACAGTGCGCGGATTTCTGCGCTTTGTCGCCGATGTGCGCGGCATGGGTGAAGCGCAGACCCGTGTGCGCAAGGATGAAGTGATCGGACGCCTTGGTTTGCAACGTGTGCTGGAGCAGCCGATCGAAACCCTGTCGAAAGGTTTCAAGAGACGCGTTGGTCTGGCGCAGGCCATACTGCATGATCCGCCCGTGCTGATTCTTGACGAGCCCACCGATGGGCTCGATCCCAACCAAAAGCATGAGGTGCGCTCGCTGATCCAGTCGATGGCGCGCGACAAGATCATCCTGATCTCCACCCACATCCTTGAGGAGGTCCACGCCGTGTGTCAGCGCGACGTGATCATCGCGCGTGGTCAGGTGCTCGCCGATGCGACGCCTGCCGAACTGGAGGCGCGTTCGCGCTATCACGGTGCGGTGTCGATGAGTGCGCCGAATGCGGTCGCGGTCAAAGAGGGTCTGGCGCGCGTGGAAGGCGTCGCGAGCGTCGAGATCGACCCCCAGGACGGCCGCAT
>DEHW01000204.1:4784-5908 GCA_002352135.1 Lysobacterales bacterium UBA2790 | reverse complement strand
CAGCAGGCTCCAGATGGCCAGCAACGCATCCACTTGCACGGCTTCATCGACCTTGCTATCCAGCGCATCAATGCCCGCCCACAATGCGCGGGCGTCGAACACCTCGCGAGCAATGCTGTACGCCTTGGCAATCTGCGCCGAATTGCGCCCGGTGTCTTCCTGCATGCGCAGAAGGAACGTCGCGCCCATTCGGTTGACCATCGAGTTGGTCACCGCCGTGGCGATGATCTCGCGACGCAGACGATGGCGCTGCATGTGTTCGCCATAGCGCTCCTGCAGTGCGCTCGGGAAGTAGCGCATGAGTTCCTTGGACAAATACGGGTCTTCCGGTACATCCGAGTTCAGCAACTCCTCGAAGGCGACAATCTTCGAGTAGGACAGCAACACCGAAAGCTCGGGGCGCGTCAGGCCCAGGCCCGCTGCTTTGCGCTCGGTGAACTCGGTATCAGTCGGCAGGTACTCCAAGGCACGATCCAGGCGACCCTTGCGCTCCAGCACCTGAATGAAATGCTGCTTGGAACCCAGGCGTGCCACGCTCATGCGCTCCATCACACTGATGGCCTGGTTCTGCCGGTAATTGTCGGTCAGCACCAGCGTGCCCACTTCGTCGGTCATCTGCGCCAGCAAGGAATTTCGCGCTGCGGTATCCAGCTCACCACGCGTCACCGCGTCATCAAGCAGAATCTTGATGTTGACCTCGTGATCCGAGGTATCCACACCTGCCGAGTTGTCGATGAAATCGGTGTTGAGCAACACGCCGTTCAACGCCGCTTCGATACGACCACGCTGGGTCATGCCGAGATTGCCGCCTTCGCCAACGATTTTGCAACGCAAGTCGCGCCCATTGATTCGCAGAGCGTTGTTGGCGCGATCACCGACATCCGCATGGGATTCGCGTTCGGCTTTGATGTAGGTACCGATGCCGCCGTTCCACAGCAGATCCACGGGCGCCGCCAGGATCGCCGAAAGCAGTTCATTGGGACTGAGCGCCGTCACACTGTCGTCGATACCCAGCACCACCTTGATCTCAGGACTGAGCGGAATCGACTTCAGGCTGCGCGCAAACACGCCACCGCCCTGCGAGATGAGCGACTTGTCATAGTCATCCCAACTGGAGCGCGGCA
>DEHW01000204.1:0-4687 GCA_002352135.1 Lysobacterales bacterium UBA2790 | reverse complement strand
GCAAACGCATCGCCCAGCCAGAATCCATGGGCCAGCGAAATCGAGTTTGCGATGTCCGAGAACGTGGCCGTGCCCTTGTCGGCCGCCACCACCAGATAGGGATCGTCACCATCACGACGCACCACGTCGCGCGGGTGAATCACACCCTGCGGACCCAGGTTGTCGGTAATTTCCAGCAGCGCATTGATGAAGATTCGGTAGCAAGCGATGCCTTCGGCCAGAATCGCATCACGGTCGCCATTCAATGGCGGGCGCTTGACGAAAAAACCACCCTTTGCGCCGACCGGCACGATGACCGTGTTCTTGACCATCTGCGCCTTGACCAGACCCAGCACCTCGGTGCGGAAGTCTTCACGGCGATCCGACCAGCGCAGACCGCCGCGCGCGACAGGTCCGAAACGCAAGTGCACGCCTTCGACGCGTGGGCTGTAGACGAAAATCTCGCGGTACGGGCGCGGCTTGGGCAGATCGGCGATCTTCGCCGGATCGAACTTGAAGCTGATGTAGTCGCGCGGGCGACCGTTGTCGGCTTGGAAGAAACTGGTGCGCAGGGTTGCCTCGATGACGCCCTTCACACTGCGCAGGATGCGATCCTCATCGATGCTGGCGACATCCTCCAACAGGATCGCAATGGCATCGTCACAGGCATCGATCTGCGCACCGCGATCCAATCCACGTGCGTAGGCAACCTGCTCGATGACCGTCTCCAGACGTTTGGCGGTCGCCGGATCCACCGTGGCGCTCAACGCCAACATGAGCTGCTGGCGTGCCTGAACGTGGCACGCCTCGTCCTCGCAATCACGCACTGGCTCGAACAGCGACTTGAACAGCTCGACCAACATCCGCGCCAGCAAGGGATAGCGCGCCAGCGTCTGCTCGACGTAGGTCTGCGAGAACGGCACACCAGCCTGCATCAGGTACTTGCAGTAACCGCGGAGTACCGCGACCTCACGCCAATCGAGCCCGGCCAGCAGAATCAGTCGATTGAAACCATCGTTTTCGGCGTGACCGCGCCAGACCTGCTCGAAGGCCTGCTCGAAACTCCCACGCAGGGCTTCAACATCCAGTGCCTCGAAGCTGCCCTGATCCTGCGCGGTGATGACTTCAAAGTCCTGGATGAAGATCGATTCATCGCCGATATCAAGTTCGTACGGATGCTCGGTGACCACCCGCATGCCCATGTTTTCCATCATCGGCAAGGCATCGGACAACACGAAGGGCGCGGCATAGCGGAAGGTCTTGAAGCGCAGTCGGCTGTGCTCGGCGCTGGAGGTGCGGTACAGATTGAGGCGCAGATCATCTGGACCACGCAGCGCAGCCAGTTGTCCGACATCGAGTGCCGCCACTTCAGGCGTGGCCTGTTCGATGTAACCCACCGGCAGAGCCTTACCGTAGCGCGCGGCCCACTTCAAACCGCGCTCCTCGCCAAAGCTGGACACCAGACGATCTCGCAACTCGTCGTGCCAGTTGCGCACGATCTGGGCGAGGCGCGCTTCGATGGCATCGACATCCACCGCGACCGCCTCACCACTGCGCGGGCGGATGATCATGTGCAACTGCGCCAGCGGCGACTCACCCATCTGCACATTGGTGTCCAGACGCTCACCATGCAGCGCGTCACGCAGCAGCGCCTCCGCGCGCAGACGAACCTCGGTGTTGTAGCGGTCGCGCGGGATGTAGATCAGCGCCGAGTAGAAGCGTCCGTAGCGATCACGACGCAGGAATACACGGGTGCGCGGCCGTTCCTGCAGCGACAGGATGCCCATCGCGGTATCGAACAGCTCGGCCTCATCGGCCTGGAACAGCTCATCGCGCGGCAGACTCTCCAGCAGGTGGCGCAGTGATTTGCCACTGTGGCTATTGGCCGACAAACCGGATTTCTGCAGAACGTAGTCGTAGCGCTGCCGCACCAGCGGAACGTTCCAAGGACGCGCGGTGTAGGCATTCGATGTGTACAGACCGAGGAATCGCTGTTCGGCCACCGGCACGCCGTTCTCGTCGAAACTCAGCACGCCGATGTAGTCCATGTAACCGGGACGATGCACCGAGGAGCGCGCATTGGTCTTGGTCAGGATCAGGGCGCAGGCCGAACCGGATTGCGGCATGTCGGTCGCGGCCAGATTCTGCAACGGGCGCGGCTTGGCGGTCTCGTCCTTGCCCGCCAGAATGCCCACGCCGGTCCCTTTGACCGCGTGCAGCAGATCGACGCCGTCCCGCACTTCGCGGCGGTACTCGCGATAGCCGAGGAAGATGAAGTGATCGTCGGCCACCCAACGCAGGAAGTCACAGGCTTCCTTGCGCGCCGCGTCACTGATCGGCATTGGCCGGGTTTCCACCTCGCCCACCAGTTGCACCATGCGATCGCGCATCTTCGGCCAGTCGTTGACGCAGGCACGCACATCATTCAGCGCATGCTGGATGGCATCCTCGATGCGGCGCAGATCGCTGACCTCGGCCTGGCGATCCAGCTCGATGTGCATCAGTGACTCGTCCTTGCCGCGCTCTCCCACACCCAGCAGATGGCCGCTGGGATCGCGCTGCAGACGCATGACCGGATGAATCAAGGTGTGAATCTGGATGTCCANNCCGATGAAGGCCGCCAACATGGCGGCCCAGCGATGTGGCTCCCGGGCGGTCAACTCCTCTTCCGGCATTCGCGCGAAGAAAGTGCGGCAGAAGGCACTCGCGTCGGCTTGGGCCGAGGCGGACATGCCTTCAAACAGGGCGTTCTGGATGGACTCGACGGCAGCACGCACCGTCGGTGCGGCGTGGGAAAGATCGCTCATGTGGGGGCTTCACGGCGTGGGTGGAAAGAGACCAAAAGGATACCGGTCGACAGGTGAATGTTGCCAGTGAAACCATCACGTGCGATCTGCTGCATCGCCACACACGACACCCTCGAACGCGATGACTTCCGGGCCAAGCCCATGTCGCTGTGCAAGGTCTATGCTGCCGCGACCCATCAACCCGGAGAACGCCCATGATCGGCTACGTCACCCTTGGTACCAATGATCTGACTCGCGCTTGCGAGTTCTACGATGCGCTGTTCGCGGAACTCGGTGCCAAGCGCACCATGCAAAGCCCACGCTTTGTGGCCTGGTCGACCAGTGCAAAAGCACCGGCCATCGCCGTCGCACTGCCCTTCGACGGCAAATCGGCCACGGTTGGCAATGGTGTGATGGTCGCCATTGCGGCGGACTCGCGCGCCAAAGTCGACGCGCTGCATGCCAAGGCGCTGGCGCTCGGAGGCCAGAACGAAGGCGATGTCGGTGAACGTTTCCCAGGCTTCTACGCCGGCTATTTCCGCGACCTCGACGGCAACAAGCTCAACGTGTTCTGCATGGGTTGATCCGCCGCCGTGGCCGGGGCAAGCCCGGCCACGGATCTCCGCTTACTCGACAACCGCAGCAGCTGCGAAGTCACCGGCCAATGCCTTGTATACGGCGACCAGTGCGGTGGCACGTTGAGTCTGCGCGTCAACCGCCTGCTGCTCGAAGCCGATGCGGGTTCGCTCGGCATCGATCACCACCAGGGCGTCGTCCGCACCGCGTTCAAAACGCACCCGCGCCATCTCGGCCGCCTCGCCCGCGCGACTGGCGGCTTCGCTCAATTCGTAGGCCGCACGATTGGCCGCACGATAACCGGCCAGCGCATTCTCGGTTTCCTCCAGCGCCAGCTGGACCGTCTGCTGATACGCCGCCGCCGCACCGTCTGCGCGGGCTTCGGCGGCCTTGACGTTCTGCCGCACGCGACCCAGATTGAGGAACTGCCAGCTCAGGCTCGGCCCCCAACGCCAGCGCTCGCTGTTGCCGCTGCCGAGATCGCCGAACGACTGTGCCGTCCAGCCAAATGCGCCCAGCAGATTGAGCTTGGGGAAGTACTCGGCCATTTCGGTGCCGACATCATGCGTCGCCGCCATCAGCTCGCGTTCGGCCGCTTGCACATCAGGACGTCGCCGCAGCCAGTCCTCCGGCGTTCCGACGGTTTGCAGAACCGGCAGATTTGGCATGCCCTGACTCTTCGCCAATGCCACCCGCAAATCCGCCAAAGGCAGGGCGGTCAGCACGGCCAGCCGCTGCTCCTGACGCACGACGGCGGTTTCGCTATTCGCCACGCCCGCGGACAGTGCGGCACGTTCAGCTTGCAGACGGGTCACGTCCATGCCGCTGCGGCGCCCGGCTTTCTCCAATGCCACGACCAGATTCACCGCCTCGTCCAACATGGACAGATTGCGTTGATCCAGTTGCAAGCGCTGTTGCGCACCACGCAATGAAAAATAGGCTTGGGCGGTTTCGGCAATCACGCTCAACTGGGTGTACTGCCATTGCGCCGCAGCCGCCTCGGTGCGACGCACGACCGCCCGCTTGGGATTGCGCAAGCTACCGAACAGATCGATCTCCCAACTGGCATCGAAGCCCACCTCGTAGGTGTCCACCTTGGTCAGACCAGGAAAGGACATCGGGTCCTGACTACTGAAGGCCGTGCGCGTGCCCTCACCCGCGGCGGTGACAGTGGGAAACAGACTGTAGATCGACAAGCCGCTGATCGCGCGCGATTCCTCCAGCCGCGCCAGCGCTTGGGCGATCTGCGTATTGCCACGCAAGGCCTGCGCCAATAGAGCGTCCAGCGCAGCATCTCCGAAGGATTGCCAGACGCCGGTCGGCAATGGCGCCTTCACCGATGCCGC
>DEHW01000037.1:8977-10756 GCA_002352135.1 Lysobacterales bacterium UBA2790 | reverse complement strand
CCAGCACACGCTGAATCGCCACCTCGGCGACAGGCAGTTCATACCGCCAGAAGTAGATGGCGGTCTTACGCTTGCCACTCAGAAACGGGCTGTCAGCGGTGTCAGCCAGTCGCTCCGCTGCAAGGGCTTGTCGCAGCCATAGGGCAGCGACCACGCAATGTCCGCAGGCGACGAGAAAGTCGTGCGCGTTCGCCAAAGCACGAGTGGGGCCATGGCGCGTCAAACGTTCTGCGGTGAGTTCTACCGCCTGCTGCACGGAGACCGTCAATGCCCTCAGCGCGTCGGAAAATGGCAACCACTCGGAACCGACTTGGGCGCAGGTTTCCTCGATGAACGACACCAGCCGCTTCAGTCCGGCACCTTGGTCTTGCATGACTTTCCTGCCCAACAGGTCGATTGACTGGATGCCATTGGTGCCCTCATGAATGGGGTTTAGTCGGTTGTCACGCCAGTACAGCTCGACCGGGTATTCGCGCGTGTAACCGTAGCCGCCAAGAACCTGAATCGCGTGATCGTTGGCTTGCACACAGAACTCGGATGACCATGCCTTCACAATGGGCGTCAGGATGTCGAGTAATGCTGCCGCTTGTCGTCGTGCCTCATCGTTGGGTGAATGCGCCTTGATGTCCACCTGCAGGCCCGCAAACAGGCACAGCGCATGTGCACCCTCCACCAAGGCACGCTGACGCAACAGTAAGCGTCTGATGTCGGGATGTTCGATGATCGGCACTTGCGGCAGTGTGGGATCCCGCTGATCCAGTGGCCTGCCCTGACGACGCTCTCGCGCATAGCGCAAGGCATATCGATAGCCCGCCATGCCGGACATGGCCGCGCCCATGCCAACGCCAATACGCGCTTCGTTCATCATATGGAACATCGCGGTCAAACCGGCACCGCGCTGACCGACCAGCTCGGCAACGCAATCGCCCTGCTCACCGAACTTCAGGAAGGTGTTGACGATGCCTCGCTGGCCCAGCTTATGGTTCAACCCGGCGAGCCGGACATCGTTGCGCCCACCGATACTGCCATCGTCGAGCACGTGATAGCGCGGCACCACGAACAGGCTGAGTCCACGCACACCCGGCGCGTCGCCTACCACACGAGCCAGCACCAGATGGATGATGTTCTCGCCCATCTCGTGCTCGCCACCGGATATCCACATCTTGCAGCCTTCGACGCGATAGCTGCCGTCCGGCTGTGGCGTGGCACGCGTGGTGATATCGCCAAGTGAGGATCCCGCTTGTGGTTCACTCAGGCACATCGTGCCGAAATAGCGCCCCTCCAGCAGCGGCTCGGCAAAGCGGCGAATCTGCGAAGACGACCCATGTGCAAGCAGCAGATGTGCCGCACCACGCGTCAATAGTGCATAGCCGGAAGTCGCGATATTGGCGGTCATGAACAGACCGTCGCATGCCAAGGCGATGACGTATGGCAGTCCCATTCCGCCGTGCTCGACGGGTGCCGACGCGGCGTTGAATCCTGCGCTGGCGTACGCAGCCAATGCGACTTCGACCTGCGCAGGCAAGGCCACTTTGCCATCGCGAACATGAGGCTCTTCGACATCACCCAGACGATGGTGCGGCGCGAACCATTGCAGTGCGATGTGGTGCGCGGAATCCATGACGGCCAGCCAGTCGTCGCGATCCTGGCTGGCGAAAACCTCCCAGTCACGGAGCCGCCCAACCTGCAGCACCTCGTCCAGCAAGAAGGAAAGGTGCTGTCGATCCATCAAGGCATTGTTCACTGGCCGTCGTCTCTTGATTTCTTGGATTGGCAAGC
>DEHW01000037.1:0-8824 GCA_002352135.1 Lysobacterales bacterium UBA2790 | reverse complement strand
GGCCGCGATGGTGACCCACGCATTGATGTGATCCCCAACAAGGAAGCGCGCACGCTGGAGATTCGCGACCTCGGCATCGGCATGAGCCGCCAGGAGCTGATCGACAACCTCGGCACGATTGCACGCTCTGGCACCAAGCAGTTCATGGCGGCGCTCAGCGAAGCGCAGAAGGGCGACGCCCAGTTGATCGGCCAGTTTGGCGTCGGCTTCTACTCGGGCTTCATCGTGGCTGATCGCATCGAGGTCATCAGTCGTCGCGCTGGCAGCAACGAAGCCTGGTGCTGGGCTTCCACCGGCAGCGATGCCTACACATTGGAGCCAAGTGAGCGCGTGGAGCGCGGTACCAGCATCATCCTGCACCTGAAGGAAGACGAGTCCGAATTCCTCAACGACTGGACCCTGCGCAGCTTGATCCGTCGCTACTCGGATCACATCGGTTTTCCGATTCGCCTGCCCAAGCCCGCAAAAGATGAAGACACCGAAAGCGCTGAAATCAGCGCCGAGATGGAAACCGTCAACCAGGCTGCAGCACTTTGGACCTTGCCCAAGAACGACATCAAGGAAGAGGAATACCAGGCCTTCTACAAGCACATCAGCCACGACTTCGGCGACGCGCTGAGCTGGACACACAACCGGGTCGAGGGCAACCAGAACTTCACCAGCCTGTTGTTCCTGCCTGCCAAGGCGCCGATGGATTTCGCCTTTGATCGCGATCAGCGCAAGGGCCTGAAGCTCTACGTGAAGCGCGTCTTCATCATGGATGCGGCTGAACAGATGTTGCCCGCCTACCTGCGTTTCGTGCGCGGCGTGGTGGATTCCGATGACTTGCCGCTCAACGTCAGCCGTGAACTGCTGCAGAACAACCGTCAGGTCGAAAAACTGAAGTCCGCCCTCACCCGCCGCGTGCTGGATCTGCTCGACAAACTGGCACGGGAAGACAAGGACAAGTACACGCAGTTCTGGTCGGCTTTCGGCAACGTCCTGAAGGAAGGTGCGGCGGAAGATTTCAGCAATCAGGAACGCATTGCCAAGTTGCTGCGCTTTGCCACCACCCGCAGCGCCAATGCCAAAGAGCTGTTCTCGCTGGAAGACTACGTGGCACGCATGAAGACCGGCCAGAAGTCTATCTACTACCTCAGTGCCGACGGCTGGAACGCGGCGGCAAACAGTCCGCAACTGGAAGCGCTCAAGGCCCGCGACATCGAGGTCATTCTTCTGCATGAGCGCATCGACGAGTGGATGGCAGGCTACCTGCGCGAGTTCGAGGGCAAGTCATGGAAGAACATCGCCAAGGGCGACCTGGATCTCGGTGATTTGCCGGACGCCGCCGAAGTGAAGGCCAAGCACGAAGAAGCCGTGAAGTCCGCGGTGGGCACCGTCGAGGCACTCAAGTCCGCATTGGGCGACAAGGTCAACGAGGTACGCGTTTCCAGCCGACTGACCGACTCGCCGTCGTGTCTGGTGTTGGAGGAGTACGACATGGCCTTGCACATGCAACGCTTGATGCGTGCAGCGGGTCACGAGGTTCCGACCGCCAAGCCGAGCCTGGAAATCAATCCCGCCCATCCGCTGCTGAAACGCTTCGACGCACTGAGCGATGGCTCGGAGCGCGAATCGCTGGCGCTGGTGCTGTTTGAGCAGGCGCAACTCGCCGAAGGTGCGCCACTCGATGATCCAGCAGGCTTCATCAAACGCGTTAATGCGCTGCTGCTCAAGGCCGCGTGAGTTCCAGCAAGGACAGCCTGCCCACCGCCAGCATCCGCCTGGATGTCTGGCTGTGGGCAGCACGCTTCTTCAAGACGCGCGCGCTGGCCAAGGCGCAGATCGAAGCACATCGCATCAGCGTGGGCGGACAGAGCTGCAAAGCGTCACGCGGCGTGCGTGTGGGTGATCAACTGCGAATCCAGCGTGGAGAAGAGATTTTCGACATTGAGGTGCTTGGATTGAGCGACCAACGTGGTCCTGCCGCGGTCGCTCAAACACTGTATGTCGAACCGCCGGAAGCCCGTGAGCGTCGTATGCAGGCGGCTGCCGAACGCGCCGCCGCGCGGGCAGGCTATCAACCGCCAGCAGGCAAACCGGACAAACGCGCGCGACGGCTGATTCAGGCTTTGGGCGATTTCGACGCGTGGTAAGCCCGAGGCCAGTTCACCGCAACGCCTCGCCGCCAACCCACAGCGCATGCACGGGCGTAGCGCCCATCCAGTAGCTCAGTTCCGCCGGATGCTGCGCGTCCCACAGCGCCAGATCGGCACGCAACCCAGGACGCAATTGACCGCGATCAGCCAGACCCAATGCCTTCGCCGCATGCACGGTGACGCCACGCAATGCCTCCTCGGGCGTCAGACGAAACAGGGTGCAGGCCAGATTCATCGCGTAACGCAACGAAAGACAGGGCGAAGTGCCTGGATTGTGGTCAGTGGCGACCGCCATGGGCAGACCACAGGCGCGCATCGCAGCGATGTCGGGCATGTGGGTTTCGCGCAGACAAAGAAATGCCGCAGGGAGCAGGACGCCGACACCCGCTGCCTCTGCCAGCGCCGCGAGATCCTCGGCACGACTGTATTCGATGTGATCGGCAGACAGACCACCGAACTCCGCCACCAGACGAGTACCGCGCAGATCCGACAATTGCTCGGCGTGCAACTTGACTGGCAAACCAAGCACGTTCGCGGCCTCGAACACCCGTCGCGTCTGCGCCAGACTGAAGCCGATTCCTTCGCAGAAGACATCCACGGCATCGGCCAGACCTTCGGCGACCGCAGCGGGCAGAATCTCGCGGCAGACCAGTTCGATGTACTCGTCCGCGCGACCCGCGTATTCCGGCGGCAACGCGTGCGCGGCGAGTAGCGTTGTACGCACTTGTAGACCGCTCGACGCTGCCAGTCGTCGCGCGATGCGCAACATGCGCAATTCGTGCTCAAGGCTCAAGCCATAGCCGGATTTGATCTCCAGCGTACCAACACCATCGGTCAACCACTGTTGCAAACGCCGCTGCGCTGAAGCCAATAGCACCTCGTCGCTGGCCGTACGCGTGGCCCGCACACTGGAAAGGATGCCACCACCCGATTGCGCGATCTCGGCATAGCTGCGGCCCTGCAGACGCCATTCAAACTCGTTGGCACGATCACCGCCATAGATCAGATGCGTGTGGCAATCGATCAGCGCTGGTGTCAGCAACCGTCCGCCGCAGTCGATACGCTCCGCCTCGCCAATGATGTCCATCGGCAGCTCGGCGCGGTGACCGACCCACTCGATGTTGTCACCACCGATCAACAGGGCGCCCTCGTCGATCAGACCATAGCCTGTCGCGGGCGTCATCGTGACCACGCGCGCGTGATCCAGTAACCGCCGGGTCGGCCTGCTCATGACTGCAGGTCGCGAATATAGAAACGGTTGCAGCCGAAGTGACCGGTGTCACCCAAGGCGGCGCACAGACGCTGGAAGCCACTGCGCTCGTAGAGTCTCTGCGCGGCATCCATGCCGGTCAGCGTCTCCAGGTAGCAACGCTGGTAGCCCATGTCACGCGCCGCCTGCAGACAGACGTGCATCATCGCGGCGCCGATGCCACGTCCGCGCGCTTCCGGCAGGAAGTACATCTTGCGCAGCTCGCAGATCGCCTCACTGCTGCCCTGCAACGGCGCGACACCTGCACCGCCGATGATCTGTCCGGCCGTCTCCACCACAAAATAGGCGCAGCCAGCGCCCGCGTAGGCGTTGCTCATGTGATCGACCTCGGGATCGTGTATCGCGAAGCCAGGGCCATCGGCACCAAACTCCGGCATCACGCGCCGAATGATGCTGGCCATGGCGATGTCGTCATCACTGTGAATCGGTCGAATGGTCCAATCAGACAAGTTGATCATGTTCGGTTCTCGCAAAGCATTTCGATCCAATTCAACCAGGCACGCCGCGCTGGCTCGGCGTCAAACAGCTCATCCAAGCGCGTCTGAACCTGCCTTCGCGTCGCGTGCAGCGTCGCGGGTTGTACCAGTTCGGGCAAACGCACCGTCCATTCGTCAGGCTCGGACAGCCAGCCCTGGGTGTGCAATCCAAGCCGTCGCAACATCGCCGCCGTCTGCCGACCACGCATGAACTTTCCTTCGCTGCTCAGCACCGGCAAGCCCGCTTGAAAGGCATCCAGGCTGGTGTTGCCGCCGGAGAAATGCAGGCTGTCGAGCATGACATCACAGGCCATGTTGATCTGCAGGTAACGTTCGCGATCACAGCCGGTCAACCAGATGAGCCGCGCAGGATCCACCTCGTGTTGCGACAATGACCGACGCAGTCGACGCTCGAAGGGCTGACGGAACTGTGGCAACAGATCAAACAGAACCAGACGCGCATGTGGACAGGCCGCGAGCACCTCGGCCATCAGCGCATCCATCTGCGGATGCACTTTGAACAGCGATTGAGGCATCAGCATCAAGGTTCCCTGCTCCGGCAATCCCAGTGCGGAACGCCCTACCACCGGCGGGATGGAAGGACACGAATACGCGACGCCCAAACCCGGCAATGGCAGCAGGCGTTCGCTGTAGTGCATCGACGCGTGTTCCGGCTCCATCTCGGCGCAGGTGAAGTAGCCATCCAGAGTTTGAAAGCCCGTCGTCACCGGATGCCCCCAGGCGACCACCTGTCGCCGCGCGAGACGTAGCGCCGCCAGCGGAAAAATCCGCGTGTCCATGCCCAACTCGGGATAGATCAACAAGGCCGCCTGCTCATCGCGAATGGCGTCGACCAACGCCTCCATGCCACGCGACTCTTCCCAGAAAACCCCGCGACTGGCCCGCGAGAACAGCGCGTCGGTCATCGCGTCGCGCTGCGGTCCCAGTTGGTAAATCACCACCTCGAATCCCGCCTCGCGCAGCCAATCGATCCATCCCGCGAAATAGACACCCACCGTGCAGTTGCGCCAGAACGAGGACAGCAACACGACCCTTCGCGGATGGCCGCATTGCGGTGCCTGCTGCCACGCTGGCCAAACGCGGGCCGCCAGGTCCTGCAGCAGTTGCGCATACGCGCGTTGCAAGGGCAGATCGTCCTCACCGTGATAAGCGAGGTAGAAATTGCTCCACGCGAGATCCTGCAGGCGCAAGTCCGACATTTCCCAGTCATCGATTCGGTTCCGCAAGTCGCGCAGCGCCTCACGCGACTGCGCCCTGCACTCTGCGATGTGCGCGACTGAATCCGGCAGCAAGGGCATCGTCATCGCCGCAGCGAGGCTGGCCCGGATGTGCTGCTGTCCCGCGCCCTCGGCTGCCGCGGAAAAAATGGTGCGCGCGGCCGCGCTTTCATTGCGCTGCCGAAGGCGATCCGCCACGACGTAACCGATGCGCAACTGTTGCGGCGCATCGCACATTTCCCACGCCGCAAGCACGCGATCAGGCTCACCAAAGCGCGCCAGCACGCGAGCACGCAAGCTGACGTCCACGCCATCAACTGGCTGCTGCAGAAGTTGCTGCCAACGCTGCCATTGCACGGCATCAAGCAGGGGCGCCTCGATACTGTCAAACCACAGCCATTGGGCTTCCAGATCACTCGCATGATGCGCCAGATGGTGATCCAACCAGTGACGTGATTCGTGGTGATTGCCCGTGGCTGCCGCGCACAGGGCCGCGTTGAAAGCCGCCTGCGGATGGGCAGGAAACGCCTCGACCGCTTGCGCGAAATCCTGCAACGCGGAGGTTTCATCACCCGCCTTTCGCCAGCGCGCACCGCGTGCATTCAGCGCCATGGCCAATCCACGCTGCAAGGCCACCTCGCTCGGCTGCCGCGCAACCAGCTTCTGAAATGCACGTACTGCCAGATTGAAATCACCCGATTGCAGTCCGGCGTTGCCCAAGAGCAGCCATGCTTCAAGATCGTCGGCGCGTCGCCGCAGAAGTTCTTTGGCGATCTCAATAGCGATTTGGGGCGACTTGACCAACGCCATTCTGGCCTCGGCAATCAAGTCGGAATGGGATGCTGTGGTTCTGGTCATGTGGTAAACAATGGTTTCCCAACGCAGGATTACGTTGGGCTTGGTCCGAATCTTGAACGGACTGTGATAGATAGCAGAACTGCATCACAGTTTTCGCCCACCCTGGACGGGCATGCGCGCATGAGCGAACGGATTATCGACTACATCGGCGGCAGTGAAGATGAAACCGCGAGGTTGCGCTTGCTGCTGCGCATGGCGGGCGGCAAGCTGAAGGCGCGCTGGCGATTCAGCGACTCCGAGACGCCTGACCTGCTGCTGCTCGACCCGGAGACCAGCCTCGGTCGAACGGCCCGCGAGGCCGCCATTGAAGCCCACCAGACATTCATCAGCGTGGTTGACCTTGGCGTTGAGGATGGTGCGGACTGGGCCCTGCGGCGACCGATCAAGCTGGATGCCCTGGTCCGCATGTTGAATGCCCTGATGCCGACCCGTGTGGCGGATCAGCCCCGCAAACCTGCCCCCGTCATCGTCTCGCAAGGGGAAAGCTTCTTCGATCTGGACCTCAATGACGCACACATTCCCTCAGCGGCCAGCGCGTTTGCCGCCGACGGCATCGCATCAACACCGCGACAGGTGCAAGAAGACTACGACGCCTTGTTCAAGCGCGATCCGATGGCCAACACGGTAGAGGCCATCGTCCCGCACTCGCTGCACACCGACACCAGTATCGAATACACCGACAGTCCGACCGCCCGCACCCACGCGAAAATCGATCTGACAGAAGACCGGGTTGTGCTGCGCAAGACGCAGCTGGGTGATCCCAATATCGACCCGACCCTGCGACGTCAGGTGCACGCCGACGACCGCAGCTATCCGCTGTCGGAATACCTCGATGGCTCACTGCTTGGCGCCGCCGAAATGATCGAATGGAGTGGACTGGCCTTATTGGTGATCGACCCTGTTGAGAAGGTCTTCCACTCACCGGCAGATCTCGCCGGGCTGGAGCTCTACGCACTTCAGCGCCTGCCGCGCAATCAGTTCAAGTCACTGACCCGCATGGATCTGGGACGCTATCGTGAAATGTATCCGGCCAAACCGCTGGCGCGTCTGCGTTGGCTGATTCGCTACCTGGGGTCCGGCGGCCAACTGAGCACCCAACTGGATCCCGGCGGCAGCTTCCGCTTGACCCGATATCTTGAGCTGGCGAAAGACTACCCCGTCGCCTTCCGGATCTCCTCAGTCATGATGCGTGGCTTGATGCCTCTGCATGAGATTGCCAAATTGGCCAATGCAGGCATGAACGAAGTGATCGATGTGGTCAATGCCTACGACACCATTGGCTACCTCGAACATGAGATGCGGCCACGCTTCAAGCGCTGAGCCGAGTTCGAATAATGCTCGGCAGACTGTCCAGAAATAGCTCGTCTGCACTTCCTGAAGGTTGCGAGCAAGGCATCTGAGTCAACAAGCCACGGCATGCTGATCATTCTCCAGCACTTGCCCGCTCGGCTTGCGTCTTGCGAAGCTGCACGAACGAGACCAGAACCAGAATACTGATCAGCATGGTGCCCACCAGACTGGCCTCGACTCCAAATGCGCCACCCGTCCAAAGGTCGTTGGAGCCGGTCGCCGAGCCAAAATTCCACAGCGAAGTACCCTCAGGGTGACCACTGACGGGCAAGCCGAAAATATTGCCCTGGAAGAAGTTCCAGCCCGCGTGAAATCCGCAAATCTGCCACAGCGAGCCGTCGCGAATGGCCATGAAGCAGGCAAACAAGGCGTACAGAGCGATGTTCAGCAAGGGAATGATCTCGGCATCCCGATGCATGGCGCTGAAGACCATCGACGTACCGAGAATGGCCACCGAGGCTGGCACTTGCCGACCCGCCATCTGCAGCATATAGCCACGCAGAACCAATTCCTCCGTCGACCCCTGCAAAATGAAGATCAGCAACAGCGGCAATAGAAAGACCGCCGCGTCCATGCCCAATTTCGCATGCTCCGAGGCGCCAAGCGCGTACTGCCCGAAGGCCAACGGAATCAACACGCCAAGGGACATCATCAGCGCACCAAGCACGAACCCCTGCAAGACTCTTCGGAGTGGCTTCGGACCTCGCAAGCCGATAGAGCTGAAACCACGTCGCTCCTTGTAATGCAGCCACAGGAAAAGCAGGAGCGCGACCATGCCGAACTGGAAAATCTCATCGACCTGATGCATTGGAGAGGTTTATGACGGATGCCCGAGCAGGGCCTGCGCAGCCAGCTCACCCGCGATGAGGCCCAGAAATGCCAGCGCGACCGCCACGATCCACGACAACCATCAGCGCGTCGGTCGCTCGGCCTCTCCGGCCATCTGCACCAGTGGCGAGGTCTTGATATCCATGAGGCTTCCTTGTAGCTATCGAGCAAAGGGGGAAATCGATTCAACACGCCGTTCAGAATGCACATTCCTGCACTTCCTCACGGTCTCACGAGTTTTGTCCAAGACAGGATTTCTCACTCACGGTGGAGCGGAAAGCGCGCGACCTCGTGGAAGGCACGCCTCAATGGCATTTCGGGTGCGAACCGATGTCGTCGATGGAGAGAACACGGTTGTCCGCCGACGTCAGTTGGACACACTCGCGCTTCGAACGCCGGAAATAGATCGTGTAGCCCGTGTCACCAGACTCGATGTAGTCCACGTTGACGAAGCCGCGCGAACTCATCTGGTCGAACGCTTTGATGGCTTGCGTTCCGACCAGATCGTCATAGCCGGCATCCCCATCATCCTGCGTGTAATCGTTCCCGAATCCGGCTTGAGCGTTCTGTGCTTTGGTCCAATGAATGTCGCAACCCTGCAACTCAGACACCTGTGTGCAACCAGAGCGCTCGAGCTGCTGCCGGTACTTTTCATCAATGCCAGCA
>DEHW01000178.1:6520-16666 GCA_002352135.1 Lysobacterales bacterium UBA2790 | reverse complement strand
GAATTTTCTGAGCTGCCTGTGCGGCAGCGAACCCATCCGAGAGCTTCGCCGCTATCTGCTCTCTTTTCTGAGCTGCCTGTGCGGCAGCGAACCGGCGGCAAAGCGCATGCAGTCGGCATCGGTGTTTCTGAGCTGCCTGTGCGGCAGCGAACTAGAGCGGTGTTGCCCTCAAAGCCTTGCACAGCACGGGCTGTGACGGAAAGAGGTGCTGCCACCCTTTTTTCCGGGTGGCAGCGCAAGTGTTTGATTTTCAATGAGCGTGTTGGGTTTTCGAAAAAAGGGTCAGAACCAGGGAATGCTGGCTTGGCGGCTCAGGCCGTAGGTGTTGAATGCGCCTTGGGTGGGGGCCGACTGCAGGGGGCCGAGTTCGATGAACAGGCAGTAGGTTTGCCCGGTGCTTTGGCTGCGCAGGTGGATGTAGGGCAAATGAGGTTTGTCGGCGGCACTGTCGGGAATGGCGCGGGCGGCTTGTTCGGCGCTTTCGCCTTTGCGTTTCATGCGTCGTCGACGCAGGCGTTCGACATTGCTCTGGAACTGCCTGCGTCCGACCACGCGATGGCTTGCGTGGTCGGGTACGCGGGCAATGCCCGTGTGACGCAGGTGGTCGCGCACGCCGCCTTGCCAGTCGGTGCTCATCAGGCTGTGCAGGGCGGTTTCGCTGCCGTGCAGTCGCAGGGTGTCGCCGAGGTTGCGCGGGATCACGCTGTACTGCGGAAAGCTGATGCCGATGTCGCTGCGTTGTTGCTGGGCGAGGGCGCGATGCAGGCGGTCGTACAGCGCGCCCAGCAGGGCCGCCACGCCGGTTTCTGCATCGGGCAGGACGGTGAGGTCAAGGTAATGCGTGGTCATGGTCTCAACCTGCCTCGCCGAACACGCCGCCGCGGATCAGGGTGGCGATGACGTAGTGCTGCTGCGCGGGTTCGGGCACGTTGTCCTTGATGATCCAGTTGTCCAGCAAGGTGTAGAAGTCGAGCTTTTCCTTGGGCTGGCGCCAGGCTTTGCCTTGGGTGGTCACCGAGCCATAGGGCTCGACGGCAATCGGGCCGTTTTCGCGGGCACCGCTGTACCAGGTGTCGATGGTGCGCAGCGCGTTGCCGATTTTCTGCGAGTGAATGGCGGCCACATCGTTCACCTCGTACAGGGTTTTGCTCTTCTTGCCGCGACCAGGTTCGAGGATCAGCTCTTGCGAGGGGAACACTTCCTGCCCGGGGCCAACGCGCACGAAGGCGGTGATCTGCAGCAGGACATGGGTGGTGCCGCGCAGTCCCTGGGCGATGAGTTCGGCGAGCTCGCTGACGGCTTGGCTGGCTTCGGCGGGCACGTTGTTGTCGCGGAGCGAATGTGCCAGCGCGTTGAATGTCCAGGCGTCGCCGGGCTTGCCTTCGCGTAGCGCGGCGACCTGCACTTCCACCTGTTCTGCGCCGATGCGGTTGCGCCACAGGAAGCGTCCGTTGGCAAGGTTGCAGGCGTAGCGGTGTGCCAGTTCGGCAAAGCCCTGCGTCTGCACGTAGCCCGCTACGGTGGCCTCCAGCTTGGCGCGATAGGCGGCGTCGTTGCAGGCCGATGGCTGGCCGGTGCCGCCGAGTACACGCAGGGTGAACTGCACTTTGAGGGTGTCGGCATCGGTGGGCAGGGCGGCGACATCGACGGTTTGCAGGTTGGGGTTTTGAATGGCTGCGTCGAGTTTCGCCGGGTCTTGCCCAGTGGTCTTGAGCCGGTTGGAGATGGTGCCGCGCACAGATTTTTCGCGCGGCTTCACTGGTTTCCACTCGCTGGCGCTGCCGCGCGCGTCCCAGAGGCCGGCATACAGCAGGGCGTCGGAAGGATCGAGCTTGCGTTCAAAGGCAAGGACAGAGGCGGTCTTGATGGCTTGGGTGTTCATGGGGGAATTCCTTTGATTTGGGGTCAGTCGTGAGAAACCGAGGACGCGTAGTCGTTCCTGCAGCGATACAGGCCTTGGGCCTCGTCGCTGTGCGCGTACCAGAGCAGTTGTTGCGGGGTGCGTAGACGATGTGTGCCGACCCATTCGCCGACGCCATACAGACTCTCGACGAAACGGAAGCGTGTTTCGGCGTCGCGTGCGTGGCGCACTGAACCAGGGGGATGCAGGTCGGAGAGTGCGCCGTAGCCGACGGGAATCGGCACGATCCAGCCACCGCCTTTGCGACGCAGGCTTTGCCACGCGCCCTTGCCCGTGTTGGCGCTGTCGTCGTAGTGCCATTCAAGGCGCGACAGCGACAACCAGGCGTCCAAGCGTGTGGCGTTTGGGTCGTCGTCGCGCATGGCGTCCCATCGCTGGTCGATCAGGTCGTCGCGGGCAACCAGTGCGGAGCCCGGCAACAGGCGCACGCAGGTCTTGCGAAACTCCTTTTGCTGGACTTCGCTGTCGCCTGTCAGATCGACCACCCAGGCTTGGTAGCGCGGCTGCCACGCGCGTTCCTGCGGCATTACCGTGCCGCCTGCGACGCGCATGCCAGACACCAGTTCGACCAACATCGCTACATCGGTCGATTGTTGCGCGGCATTCCAGTCTTCGACGGTCAACGCAAACACCAGGCTCAGGTCGAGGTGAATGCGACCTTCCTCGACGATGGCGGCGGTGCTGCCATCCTTGTCGACAGGGTTGCGGGTCAGGCGAAACGATTTGATGAAGCCATCCTGCGTGGTTTGTTCTTGCCAGCCGTGACTGACCACACCGACCGCGTTGAAAGCCACGTGGTCGATGCCTGCTTTCACGGCCTTGCGTTCCAGCGCCCACATCAGGCCAAGGAATGCAGTCATTGACGGAAAACCGTGGGTCAGCGGGCTGGAGATGGCGTTGGCGTTCTGTACGCGCAAACGAGGCAGTACCAGTAGATGCGTGGGGCGTGGGCACTGCCTCATGCCGCACCTCCCGTGACACGACGCTGCATGGGTACAGGCCAGGCGACATCAATGACCGCCTGACGTGCCCAATGCTTGCGTTCTGGCAGCGAGACCGCGACCAGTCCGGCTTTGTGCAGTTGCGCGTTGAGCCAGTCGCCGAATCGCTCTGCCACCGCGTCGGCCCAGTTACCGCGGTGGTACTCGTCGTTGAAGTCGAGGTCGTCCTGCGTCCACGCGGGATGGGTCGGGTCGCTCCGTATCGCCAATTCGCTGCGATCCGGATCGAGCCAGAGCTGTTCGCAGCGTGGCAGGCGGCATTCGTGATCGCGCGTCCAGCCCGCTTCGTGACGGCCACGTACAGCGGCACCGAACATCGCCATTTCCTGTCCGATCGCTTGCTCGATGGTTTCGCGGTGTTGGCGGGTGGTCATGCCCGGCTCGGGCTCACTCAGCAGGAAGTCGCTCAATGTGCGCACCAGCTCGCGCATGCCGCCAAACCAGATCAGCGCCTCGAATGCCGATTCCTGCCTGCGCAGTTGCGTACCGGTGGGCTGCCACGCTGGCGGTGGCAGCGACGGCAGCAGGTAATTGATGCCACCGCGTTCGCTATTGAGCTGGCTGATGTTCTGCGGCTTGGTGCCACCGAGCTTGCGTGCCACCAGATTGCGATAGTCACGATAGGGCGCATCGAAGGGCTGCTTGTCTCGAAACGCCTGTCGCGCTTGTTTGTTGGTCTCGCCGAAACGCGTCTCCTGGATATCGGCGTGTACCGCCTGTGCCAGGCTGCTGGAAAACAGCGGTTGCAGCAGATGGTATTGATCCTGTTCGAGCGGATCGTTGCCTGTCAGCCAGTAGAGCTGCTTGGCCATCGGGTGGCTGCTGGGCGCGGTTGGCGGGCGAACCAATGAGGCAAAGGCCGACATCCATTCCTTGGCGACGGATTCATCCTTGGACAAGGCGGACTGCAGATCAATGTCGGCGGTCTGCATCCAGTCCAGCAGACGCTTTCCATCGACCTCAGTCTTCAAGAACTTGAAGACATCGAGTGCGGCAGCGTTGCCAACGACATCCTCGGCAAAATCGCCACCGAGCAGATGGCTGCCAATCTCCGCGTGTTTGGGCAAATCGCCCGGGATCACATGCAAGCTGCTGCCGCGCGCATCGGGATGTGTGGCCTTGAGAACATGGGTGACTGCCTGGATTTGCCCAACCCGGCGGGCGGCATCGGCGAGCCACGCGCTGTACTCGAACTTGGCTGCCGCCTCGGGATCGGCGTCCTTGCCTTTCAACTTGGCCTCGCGACGGGCTTCGATGAAGGCAGCGATGGCCGAGCGGAAGCGTTCAACGCGGGGCTGGGGGGGTGTTGCTCCTGTCATTATGAGATTCCTTTCGCGTGCCTTGAATGAGGCTCGACTGTAGAATCCCCACGGCAGCTAGCCCGCCGTGGGGTGTCGTTTCACCGGCTCAGGCCGCTAATAAGGTCATGTGCTGGTTAAACACATCTCTATCCTCCTGTACGGCAACCGTTCGTACGTTGGGCCGGGGCCAACCGGCGAGCTGCACTCAACGCCCCAGTCGCTGCAACGACTGGGGCACTTCTAGTCTGGCGGTGGTGCTACCTATTTGTCAACCATAGCGTTCTTTATTTTCAATGATTAAGTCACGAGGGCGCAGTACACTTTCAGCCCTGCCGCACAGGCAGCTCAGAAAATAGCGTTCTTGATATCGCTGCCGCACAGGCAGTTCGCTTCAACTCCGGTGGGAATTGCACGCCAAACAGGCAGGACCCACCGGAGGGTTTCTTGCAGGTCGCTCGGACGCTGCCCAACCACGTCACGTGATGAACGTGTGCGCGTTGCGGGGAGCGTGGTGCAGGTGTCAGCCCTGACACTGATCGCGCTCAGCGGTGAATAGTGAGGCCGAGCCATGGGTGCCAGTCCCATGCAAGGTACTTGTCGGCAGGTACGTCCACCGGGGTGAACTTTCGTGCGGCAGCGTGCAGCGTCAGGTTCTCAGCGTCGGCCAGTTCGCGCAGGTGCGCCAACAGTTGTGGTGGTTCCATCACGCCCCAAGGGATGACACCTGCGGCGGATTCCAGACGCATCGGATACAGCGTTGCCGCGACGTGCGGGTCTTTTCCCTCCTTTTCCAGTTGGTCTTCGACGCGATGGGCAATCAGGATTTCCCCATCTTCGTCGGGCAGGAATACCAGAGTGATCCGGGGTCGAGTGTCCTCACGGAAGGGTTGCTGCTGTGCGAGCACGCCCAGCAGGCTGGCCTGGGGAAACTGCCAACCGGGCGCAGCAAGGTCGCGGCGCCAATGCCAGGCGGCCTCGGTAGGACGCGCGCGGCGACGGGTAGAGGTGGTCGCGGCTGGGGGCGTTGGCGTCGGCACCGGCTGCATTGCGACGTCCAGTCGCGTGTGCTCAAGGTCGATCCAGTTGGCGTTCGGCTGTCTCTCGCCAGCAGGGCGTGGTTGGATGCGCGCAACGGCATCAATGCGCTGGTCGTCTTCCGCAGGCCACAGCATTGCCAGACGATGCGAACGGAGCAGGAACTGATCCGCGTCTTCAAAACCGGGGTGCAGGAACGCCGGTTTGGCTGGGCAGACCTCTTCCAGCGCCTTCAGGTTGGTATCGAACACGATGATGTTGGGTGTCGCGGGCGGCTGGTGGCGATGTCGCCGGACACGTCCCGCAAGCTGGATCAGGGAACGCATCGAAGAGGGCTCGGCCACGGCCCAGTCGCCGCACCAGTCTCGTCCCACCTCGCACACGGGAGAGGCGAGCACGACGAAGATGTGCTCGAACTGCGGCGCGGCGTCGATGGGGGCGCGGATGGCGGGGTGTTGCCAGAGGGCCTCCGGCTTGCGTCGATCAAAGACGGCGTCCAACCATTTCTCCATCGACGAGCGTTGCGCCAAGGGAAACCGTGCGTGGTAGACGCACAAGTGAATCCGAACGCCATCGGGGGCACCGAGCGTATGCAGTGCGCGCGCAACATCGATGATCGGGTCGATATTGGCCATGCGAACGATGCCACGGCTGATCCGCTGTCCGCTGACGGCGTCGACTTCTGCATGCGCCGCATGCAACTGCAGACAAGCCTCGCGAACCTGTGCGGCAAATGCCGCACGTATCGCATCACGCGTCTCGTCTGTGGGGATGCTCAACGGCCACCTTTGCACGATGCGCAGCGCCGGAGCTGACCGCAGGCGGATGACACGCCGATCAACGAACTGCGCGTGCGCATCGACAAAATGGGAGATATCAGTGCATTTCACGGTGAGCGGGGTGCCGAACTCGTCTACCCACAGGCACGGAATGTCGATGCGCGCATCGACACGTCCGCCATCGGCACCACGATTGCGACGGTACATTCGACGCCCCGCCTGATAGGCGCTGAACATGCCTGTGACCAGTGCGGGCGGCAAGGTCGCCGAGGAAAGGACCACACGCGTGCCCAGCATTCCCGCGAAATACACTAGGCGCGTCAGTGCGGGCAGATCGTTGAGGTCGTAATCATCCAGTTCATCCAGTACCAGATCGCCGCTCATCAAACGCAGCATGGGGGCGATCTGTCGACCGGCCCGCAGGGATTCGGTGGCTGGGACAAGATGGTCAACGGTGCATACCAGCATGGGTGCCGACAACAGTTTGTGGATGTCGGGGTTGGCGAGTGCGCGCGACAGCAGCGGGTGATCCGCCATCATGCCTTCGTACAGGACGTGGCTGTCCTCTTCCAGCAAGGACTGCATCGATGCCGAGCCTGTTGCGTCGGCTTGTCGCTCGTGGAACTCGAACAGCGCGCGATTGGCGGCTCCGCCGACCAGCACAGCCAAGTCATCCTCACCAAGGTGTAGATCGCGGCGATAGCTACGACCGGTTTGCAGGGTGAGTGTGCGCAAACCCAGCGCGTAGCTGGCGCGCAGGCCGCGTTGTGGATCGGCAAGCGCACAAAGGATGCGTGCGTTGGCGAGTGTCTTGCCACATCCCGTGGATGCCATGTTGACGACGAACGCACCGTGTTCCCGCGCCACCGGACAGATCGCAACGGCAGCGTCGAAGGCTTTGTCCTGCCAGGCGAAGCGCGTGTCGGCACTGCGCTTGCGCAAGCCTCGGAGATTGGTAAGACGAGGCAGGTATCGTTCAAAGCCGGGCAAGGCGCGGGAGATCAGTCCGGCGTCGTGGCCCACACCAAGCAAGTGTTCCAGTAGCGATTGCTTGTGCCGGGTCCGACCGTGTCGGTCTCGCCACGTGTTGGCGAACAGTGTTTGATCCTGCTGGATAAATCGCCGTCTGGCCTCCACCGGACGTTCACTGCTGTCCACGCCAAGGCTGGAGTAGTGGTGATCAGCCAGCATCAGGCTCAACCGCGCCAAATGCATGACATAGGCGTTGTCGAGCCAGCTTTCTGTATGGCCTTGCCGCAATTGCAGGAGGCGCGTCGCCAAGCGTGATGCTTGTTTCCACCACTTTGAATGGGCGACCGGCAATTCAGCGGCCATCCGCCAGTACGGAGACACTGCCGTTACGTCGGACTCGGGCCATATTTCGTTCCAGTGATGTGCAACTTGCGATAGCGGGTTCTCAAGCCAAGCCTTCTGAAAGCCAATCGCCTTTGCGCCGAGCCACTCCTGCTTACCATCGTCGCGAAAGACGGGGGCGACAGGAAGGCGATGATGGCTGACAACCAGCCAGCCCAATGCAGCAGCCAGTGGTGCGCGCTTGGTCAGGGAGTCAAAAGGGTAGGCGTTGATATCGAGCATTTCGCCGTCGCGCAGGTAGCGACCGGGAGCTGTCCAGCTCGCTGCGTCGATCTTCGTCTCGTCTGCCAGGCGTTGCAGCCAAGCCGCATCGTCATCCTCACCGACGAAAGCCAGGAATAGACGTAGCGAAACCCATTCGTGACGAATCAGATTGCGTTCGCTGCGCTTGCCCTGCAGTCGCTCCTGAAACGCCTCACTGGCCTTCCCCAGGTCATGCAGCAAGGCGGCAAGGCGGGTCAGTGATTGGATCAGGTCGAGGCTGTGCCAGTCGTTCTCGTCCTCTCGACGCAGCACGTTGCGACGCGTGGTGTTGGTGGGAACAGCGCCTTCGGCGTTGAAGCGTTTGCTGTCGCCAACGATCCAGAGCAGTTCGCTGTGGTCCTTGCCGCGAATCCAGTGGCAGGCCACGGCGGTGTTCTTGCGTGCGGTCTTGCGCAGCAGTTTGCGCAAGGTAGCCAGGCCGGCCTGGGTGATCGGGGTTTGCCAGGTGCGGTCGCCACGGCGTTCGGCGAATTGATCGAGGATGCGGCGGGTTTCGGTGAGTGCGCGTTTGTCGCACTGGGAAATCAGCAGCACGTTCATCCGGCGCTGTTCCCGTTGTCGCTGCGCACCCGTGCGGCGGTGTCCACCGCGATGGACTTCAGCGTGTCGATGACGAAATCCAGGGACTCACTCCGGGTCAGTGTCTCGATGCAGTTGCGGCGAAACTGCTGTTCGTCATCGCCGCGCATGGCCGACAGAAAGGCCTGCGGCAGAATGCTGGCGTCCTTCACCAGATCGGCGGCGTCGAACACCAGCCCGCCGCGCCGTGTCTTGCCGTGCAGCACGGCCAAGCCATGCGGCAGGCCGAGCACCCAGGTGGCGGTGGCACCGAGGCCGTAGGCGAGATAGTTGCCATGATCGAGAAAGCGGTTGGCGGGATCCGTGCCGCTGCCTCGCTTGGCGCGGGTGAAGTCGTCGTAACCGACCGCATCGACGGCGAGCTTGAACAGGGCTTTGGTCAGCCGCGCTTCCTCGGTGAGCAGGGCGGTGGTGTCCTGCGCGAGTTCAATCTGATGCAGACTGCGCTGGGTGAGTTCGCTCAGCCGCCCAAGGTCAGCCGCAAAGCCGGATTCGCGCAGGCTTGCCTTCCCCCAAAGCGCGCTCAGGCGGGCGAGGCGTGCGCGCTGGATCGCCTTGGCCGCACATAGCCGCAGATCGTCATCAAACCAGAAGCGCACCCAGGCTTGCAGATATTCGGTTGGGCGGTATTCGCTCTGCGGCGTCAGCCAAGCGACTTCGACGTCAATTTCGTTGGCGCTGAACAGCGGTGTGCCGCCACCACCACAGAAGCCGACGAGCACACCCGCCTTGGCAAGCTCGCGCATGGCGGCTTGGGTGATCGAAGTGCCGGTGCCGAGCAACAGACTGGTGGTATTGGCAATCGGGATGTTCCAGTAAAGCGATTGCTTGCCCTGGTCGGTGACGTACTCGACTCGACCGCCGTTGACCAGCACGCGGCAGTGCTCCAGGTAATAGATGTTGGCGCGTTTGCTGTGCAGGATCGATTTCAGATCCGAAGCGTGAATGTCGTCCATCGTGGTCCCGCGTGCCGGGTGTGTTGGGGACGATTGTCAGCCGGTCGCGCGCGCCTCGCAAATCCAGACGGGTTGGGTGATCGGATTTTCCTTGACCGCGCTCGCACGGCAAATGAAGTGGAAGCGTACCCGCCAGACGCATGACATTCGGTTGTCAAATTGCTCATCCATTGAATTATTTGCGCAGCCTGCTAGGCTCGGAATGTCCTGCCGTAAACAGGTATGTAGATGAACGTAAAAGTCAGCGTGGTCTGCTTCGGATGAGCGTTCCTGATGCTGTGCTCAGTCTGATCCGGCGGGTCGACTCTCGCCGCATCCCGGGGTTCTCCGGGATGGGTTTGATCGTCTACGACAATCTGGTGCATCTGCCCTGCCTGCCGATGGCCGAGCAAGAAAAATATGAGGGCATGGACGAGGTGGCGGGCTTGCTGGCCGAGTACTCGCGTCGCCAGGACGTTCATCACGATGGCTTTCATCTGTTGAATCGCCATCTTCGGCTGACCCATGCCGCACAGTACATCGCGCCGCCGATTGCCGAGCGTTTGCTTTGGCAACCTGAAACACCCGTCGGCGCGCGCACCATGACGGCCTTGTTGGCCTCCTGTGTGCAGGGCGTGGTGTTGACCGCCAGTGTGTCCTCGGACCACAGCGTGCGTCTGTTCCGCGCGGGCGCGTGTGTGTTTGAAGCCATCGGCGGTATGGCCGACGTCTGATTCTGCTGCAGACGTCGGTGCAGAGGCGCGCTGTGGCTTACTCGGCGAGGTAGGTGTAACCCGTCAGACCGGCTTCCAGCGCCGTCCGCAATACCTCGGCTTCCGAGTCGCTGAAGGCGCCCGCCGCGACCATTTCGGCATAGCGTTCGCGCAGGTCGTTCAAGCGGTAGCCGACGTAGTCGAGCATCACGTCGGTGGTGTCGCCACGGCGGGTGCGCTCGAC
>DEHW01000178.1:0-6512 GCA_002352135.1 Lysobacterales bacterium UBA2790 | reverse complement strand
CCGTCGGAGTCGCAGGTCAGGTCGGCGATCACGCCGCGACGGGTCGGTGCTTCGTCGAGCCGATGGATCGGCATGATCGGGAACACCTGGTCGATGGCCCAGGTATCGGGGATCGACTCGAACACCGAGAAGTTGACGAAATACTTGTCGACCAGGCGCTCGTCGAGTTCATCGAGTACGGCACGATGGCCTTTTTCGACGTAGGTCAGGCGGTCGCGAACGCCGTGCGCGATGGCGTAGAACAGGTCGTCCANNGCTTCGTGGAAGAGTTCGACTGCAGGACGTTCATCCAGTGCCGCGTGGATCTCGCGCAGATGGCGAATCACCATCGGCTCGTCCTGCGCGGGTGGTGAAATTGCGCCCTGCGGGGCGGGCTCGATCTCGCTGACATTGGCGACCAGCACCGCGTGGTGCGCGGTCAGGGCGCGACCGGATTCGGTCAGCACACGCGGTGGGGTCAGTCCATGTGCTGCGCAGGCATCGGCCAAGGGCTGCACGATGGTGTGGGCGTACTGCGCCAGTCCGTAGTTGATCGAGCAACTGCCGCGTGAGCGGGTGCCTTCATAGTCGACGCCAAGACCGCCGCCGACGTCCATGTAACGGATCGGACAACCCAGTTTGACCACTTCAACGAAGTAGCGCGTGGCTTCGCGCATGCCGCTGGCGAAGTCGCGCACGTTGGAGATCTGCGAGCCCATGTGAAAGTGTAAAAGTTGCAGGCAATCCAGCAAATCGGCCTGCTTCAGCTTGTGAACCAGATCGAGCAACTGTCGTGGTGACAGTCCGAACTTGGCTTTGTCGCCACCGGAGTTCTGCCACTTGCCTGCGCCCAGCGAGGCCAGCCGCATCCGCACGCCCAAACCGGGACGGACGCCCAGTGCTTTCGACTCTTCGATGATGTGTTCGAGCTCCGAGGCCTTTTCGACCACGATGTAGGTCTGCAGGCCAAGCCGTCGACCGATCAGCGCGAGACGGATGTACTCGCGATCCTTGTAGCCATTGCAGATCACTACGCCGCCGGGCTTCGACAGCGCCAGCACGGCCATCAGCTCGGGTTTGGAACCGGCCTCCAGACCAAAACCCTCGCCCGCGCGCGACGCCAGTTCCCCGGCAACGCCGAAATGCTGGTTGACCTTGATCGGNNGCATTGGGCTGCACGCTGACACCGCCATCGTCGGCGATGTCGAAGTAGCCCTCGCCCCAATGGGCGATCGAATAGGTCTGGCGCGCGCGCGCAAGGCTCCAGTCGCTCATGGCGAGAGGCTCCACAGCAATCAAAGGGCGCGTAGTGTAGGGCTTGCCGGTGGCGATGCCAGTGACCAACGCGTCACGGGCATCGCCAGTTCAGCATTCAACGGATGCGCTTGGGTTCGCTCTTGATCAGATAGGCCTCTTCTTCCGGGCTGAGATCGACATCATCGAAGCCGGACAACATCGGCTTGACGTGCTCGCGGAAGCCGTGGCCGACGGTCAGCAGATACAGGTGCGTGATCAGGAAGGCGACCATCATGAAGGCCGCCGCCGTATGCGTCGTGGCGATCCAGAACAGCCATTCCGAGGCGCGTGGCCAGCCCTGCCAGAAGCCGTAAAGCAAGTAGACGATGCCAGTGCTCCAGATGGCGGGAAACAGCACGACCTTCAATCCCAGATAGGCCAATGCCTGCAGCGGGTTGTGCTTGCGCTTGTAGACCTTGCGATAGGGATGCGCTTCCCCATGGAAGATGCCCCAGGAGTAGAAGCGGGCAACCTTCCACAAGCCGGTGATGGTGGGGAGGTACTGCTTCCATTCGCCGGTAGTGAACAGCCAGAACGTCGCAAAGGCCCAGATCGTCAGCAGCAGCAGTGCTGCGCCGGTGTGCAGTGTGACCGCCATTTCAAAGGGAATCAGATCGTGGAAGCCGTGCAAGCCGAAGCCGGTCACCATCAAACTGACCACCAGCAGCATCTGGGTCCAATGCCAGAAGCGCTCGAAGCGGGTGAAGATGAGAACTCGCCGGGTGCTCATTCAGTGCGCTCCTTTGTTGCCGGTGAAGAATCGAATCAGGCCGTGGCCCAGTGCGCCCAGCAAGGTCGATGCGACGATCAGCAGTCCGCCGATATCAAGCCACGAGGGCGCATCCCGTCCCGGCATGTAGACGCCACCGATACCGGCGAGTCGTCCTTGCTTGGCNNTGCATATCGAAGTTGCCCCAGAACGAATCCCCGTCTTCGCCCCATAGATGGGTGTACACCAAGGTGTTCTTCTCTTTGTCGTAGGGCATCCAGGTGTGCATCTGCTTGAACGGCCAGATCCGCGAATCCGCGTCGTCGCGTGAACCCGTGAATCCATTGATGGCGATCGGAGCCTGCGTGGCATCGAATTGCGTATCGATGGTGGTGTAGTTCATGTGGCCATCGAACCAGGCGTACATGGGCACCAGATTCTCGCCGTAGGTGAAGCTGCCCTTGATCGACTTGTAGGTGTAACGGTGATGCCCGTTGCCCTGGGTGTATTCCGACTCGTTGTAGCCGACACCGTCTTTGGTCTTACCCGCCGTCCGCCAGTCCCAATCCACCATGGTGGCGACACCGCCGCGGGCGAATTCGGGGATGTGGCAGGTCTGGCAGGCGATCTTGCTGACGTGATCGTTGAGCTTGATCTGGGCGACGGATTGCTGCGGATGCGGCGTCGTGCCGTGACAGGACTCGCAGGTCGCGACATCGCGGCGCTGGCCGGGTAGGCCGGTTCCTTCCTCGTCCTTGGCTTCCATTTCATAGCGGCTGCCTGCCCAGACATGGTTCTTGGTGACGTGGCACGCGGTGCAGGCGAAGTTCAAGCCGTCGGCGGCCATGTGCACATCGACCGCTTCAGTGGGTGCCGCCAGTGCGGAAGAGAGGTCGCCATGCTTGACGTTATCGCCACCGCCACCGTTGAAGTGGCAGGTGCCGCAGTTCTGGCGCTGCGGCAATACCACCTGTTGAGCAACGGCAGTCCAGTCAATCGGCTTCTTGCCCTCGAACATGATCGAGCAGGCCTCGCTGCCGCGCGAATTGGGGGTTTTGTAATAGCTGCCCGTGCCGTCGTGGCAGACCACGCAGTCGATGTTTTCCTGATTGGTGAAATCGAAGGTCTCGTCCTTCCAGCCGTATCCGGCGTGACATTGCGCGCACATACCCTCGTTGCCACGCGCATTGGTGCAGAAGTTGTTGACCAGGTGCTTCTTGCCGAGCATCTGCCCACTGCGGTCGTCGCGATGTTCCCAGGTCCAGTGGATGTTCTGCATGAAGTGCTCACCCGCCTCGGTGTGGCAACTCAGGCAGGCCTTGGTGACTTCCGGACCAGAGAAAAAAGGACCGGCAAGGGCTTCGAGTTTGCTGTGATCGGTGGTGCCACCGGTCAATGCACCCGACGTCTGCGGCGCGGTATGTACCGGCGGCGCGGCGTCTTCGGCCGACGTGGGTCCGGCCAGCAGGAACAGCAGCAAAGCGGCAGCAAACCGCAAGATCGGTGGGCGCATGGGGACTCCCGGCGGGTGTGAGGCAAACGAAGCGGCGCGCGCCAGACGGCGGGCGTGCTGTTAAGACTATGCTTAATTTAGCCGTATCTTAAGTTGAGTTGGCTCAAATACTTATCGACACGGCGGGGCTGTCCAAGTCGGTTTCGCACTTTCTGCAGAGCAACATCCCGACCACCCGCGTGCTGCCCGGCTATTGAAGGCTCAATCGTTGTCTACCAACGCCAGTGCAGCAGAAAACCCCTCAGGCGCTGCCAGCTCACAACACTCGACCTCGAAGGTCCGCCCGTCGAAGGCCAGCGAAACGTGGGCCGCGTGTTCGAAACTGATCGGCGGAATGCGCAATCCTGTGGCCGCGGCTTTGAGAATGGCCTCTTTCCCCGACCACAGGTCGGTCAAGTGCTGGCTGCGCCGGTCCTGGGCAAGCGAATGCCAGACCCGCATCTCGGTGGGATGCAGTACCTCTGCCGCCAGGGCATCGGTTGGTGAGGCGATCCAGTGCTCAATGTCAACGCCTACCGGTTGCGTAGCGACCGCAACGAGCGCGTGCAAATCGCTATGCGACAGATTGAAGTGCAAGTCGGGATGTTCCGCCAAATGCGGCTTGCCGAATGCATCACGGCTCAGCACCACGGCATGCGGTGCGAGTCCGGTAGCGCCGCCAAGGACGCGCCGCAGGCCACAGTGCGCAGCGGTGAAGCGGTCTCGCAATGCGTCGTTGGCGAACCGCTGGGCGCGGGCGTGCTCCTCGTCGTCGAGCCAGTCATTGCGCAGTGGCTCGCGGGCCAGGTCGATGTGGAACACCTGCACCACGATCCCGCCAAGGAGATATTCCCGCATCAGGGCAACAGACTGGGGGGCAGTCTGACCATGTAGGCATCCACGTCCTCTGCCGAAGTGGTTCCCCAGTTGGAGGTGAACAGCACATGGGAGAAGTCACGGCTGACGCTCGCGTGCGGTTCCGTCCAGTAGCCATTGGCGACGCTGTGGTGATGCGCCAGATTGACGATCAAGGGATTCGCCGCCAGCTCGACCGCCATGATGCGTTCGTGCAGCCACAGTTCGCTGCCGGTATGTGCGTAGGTCGACAACAGAANNTTGACCATCACCAGATCGCCCGCGTTGCTCTGGTAGTTGACGAAGATGAAGTAGTCGTCGCCGTTGGCACCGAGCGCGGCATCCGAATGTTCCGACTTGTGGTGCAGTTGGCGATACGTGCTGAACGCCGGGTCCCAGGCGCGCGTGCCCTCGGTACCATCTGAAGAAACGATGCACCAGCGACCCGACGCCGACATGCTGACGTGATCCGGGCGCTCGCTCATGCTGCGCGTGCCGAGAATCTGATTGGTCTGCAGGTCGTAGGTGAACACCCCAAGGATGCCGAAGCTGCTGTTTTCGGCTTGCATGCACCAGTAGCGACCATCGGCGGAAGGACTGCCTTCGGACTTGGTCCAGATGTGCGTGACGCCGGACCAGGGTAGGCGACCCGCAAAATCGGCAACGGTGATCGACTGATTGGTTTCGACATTCAGTCGCTTGATGACCGTGCCACCGTTGGTCGGCACGTAATACAGCATCTGCGGATCAGTCGGGTGCCACTGCGGCTCAGCATCGCCCGCGGGGCCACTCAACTGCCGCAGGTACTGCAGCGTATTGGCGTCGTACAGATGCCAGTGACCCGACAGCGAATAGACGATGAAGCGCGAGTTGTTGGAGTTGAAGGCCTGACGGCGCGAGTAGTCGTTACGCGCGAATCCGCTCGGTGGCTCAGCGGCGTGATCGGTGGCACGCACCACGCAGGTACCAAAGTCCGGGTCTGTCTGGATCTCGCCCTTCAGCGGACGCGCCGGACTGCCGGAAGTGGCCTGGATTTGACCGATTACCGGTTCGAAGCTCGGTGCATAGAAGCCAGCACAGACACCCGTCTCGGCGACATCGAAGCCGTCAACGAACAGCGTGTCCGCATCACGAGACACGGCACCGGACTTGTCCGGGTCCAAACCCGCATCGACCTGCGCCAGAATGCGCGGGGTATAGGCGCTGCTGCAGGCCATCAGCAGGCATAGGGCGCTGCCCAGTGTGCTGCTCCATTTGGCGTACCGCATGACCGTGCTCCAAACCTTCGGGTCTGGGTGCCATGTTGAATCGCGACGAAGGCGCATTCTGTGGAGGCCCTCAAGCTCTGCGCAAGACGTTTCGTGATGCCTTCCACAACATGGCAATGTCTGGCTGTCGGATTAAGCCAGCGATCAGCAATGTGACTATTCCTGCGACGGCGCCAAGGGACAGCTGCCACAACGCTTGCACGGGACGAGAGTCCATCGACCAGTGTGTCGCGGCCATCAATGCCGCGTGACTCAGGGCGATCAGACAAACGGTGAGCAAGGCCAGTTTGGCGACTTCCCAGGCCAGACGCGCATGCCAGCGCATGCGCAGGATGTGCGCGGCGGCGAGAAGCGAGAGCAGCGCCGACAACAGAATCGAAACCGCTGCCGCCCAGGCCACGCCCGCAGCGCCATCCTGTTCGACCCAAAGCACGCACAAGCTGGCATGCACCACCACACCCAGCAGCCCGATGCTGACTTGCAGCCAAGGGCGAACCGCGGCATGCAGCACGCGGTAGTTGAAGTAGGCGAAGGCGCGGAACACCAAACCCAGCGACATGATCGCGGTCAGTTGCGCGGTGAGTTGGGTGTCGTCGACGCCGAACTGGCCGCGCTCCAACAGCAGCGTCATCGCCGGTTCGGCAAACAGGTAGAGCAATACCGCACTGGGCAAGGTCAGAAACAGCACGAAGCGCACACCATCGGCAAAGCGATCCGCTGCTTCGCTCCATTCGCCACGGGCGAAGTGGCGGCCCAGTGCCGGATAGAAGGCGGTGATGACGGCCTGCGCAAAGACTTCCAGCGGCAACATCGCAAACATTGAGGCATAGGCCATCGCCGAGATCGTTCCCTGGTCGCCGCCCGAGAGAAAATACTGGTTGATCAGACCGGTCAACACCGAACCCGCTGAGCC
>DEHW01000205.1 GCA_002352135.1 Lysobacterales bacterium UBA2790 | reverse complement strand
TGCGATATCGCCTGATTGGGACAGGCAGGCTCACAGACGTCGCAATTGACGCAGAGCGAATTGATCAGTAACGCCATGACTTGCTCATGCCGACGCGCCCTCGACCTGTGCCGAGGGCGCGCACTGAGTTACTTGGCTTCAACCACAACAAAGGTCGCGCCGGTCAGCTCGACCACCGCGCGGGCACGCTCGGCATCCGCCGCGGTGCCGATGTACAGAACGCGGACATCCTTCATTGAGCCTTCCGAAGCACCGGTGAAGGCTTCGATGATCAGGTCAGCCATCTTGGCGTATTCCGGGCCACCAAAAGCCAGCATGTTGCCGGGCAGAACACCCTGTGCCACCACGCCAGCCACCTGGTCAGCCTGACGGTCAAACTGATCCTGGAAATCGGCAACCGTCGCGGCAGGCAGGTAATACATGAAAGGACTGTTGCGAATGCCTTCCATGTTCTGCTTGACCACCTGGGTCAGATACATGCGCCAGGCGCGATCATCGGCAGGGTCGGTGGGGACCGTGACCGCAGCCTGCGCCGCAGGAGCCGCCTTTGCAGCGGAATCCGCTGGCTTGTCGCCACCACAGGCACTCAGACCCAGTGCCAGCCCGGCGGACATCATCAGGACGAAAATCTTGCTCATCGGGGACTTCCTCTCAGTCAATCAAACCGGCAGCCAACAGAACAGTGGACTCAGGCGCGCTGCCAGCGCTTCTTGAGTGCCGCATCCACGCGAGGATGCACGAAACCGGAAACGTCTCCGCCCAGGCGCGCGATTTCTCGCACCAGGGACGACGAGATGAAACTGTATTTTTCCGCTGGCGTGAGAAATAGCGTCTCGACTTCCGGAATCAGATGCCGATTCATGCTGGCCATCTGGAACTCGTACTCGAAATCTGAGACCGCGCGCAAACCGCGCAGCAACACGCCACCACCGACGCGGCGGACAAAATCGGCCAGCAGGGTGTCAAAACCGAGCACTTCGACATTCGGCAGATCAGCCAGACAGATCTGAGCCAGCTCGATGCGATCCTTCAGATCGAAACCGGGCCCCTTGTGGGGACTTTCGGCGACGCCCACGACGATCCGCTCGAACAAGGGCGCAGCTCGGGCCACGAGATCGATGTGACCATTGGTGATCGGATCGAATGTGCCGGGATAAACGGCCACACGTTGACGACTCAAGCTCATCGGGCAGGATCACAGGGCTGGCGGAACGGGCGCAGTGTAGCCGACCGTTCAGTGAAGGTCTGCACCAAGCTCGACGCCCGGCATCCATGCTGCAAACCTGCGTACAGGACTGGATGGTCCTGTTCTTGCCGCTGATTGAGACGAGTCACGCGGACGAACCCAAGCGCTTGAACAGGACGTAACGCACATCACGGGTCGTCCCCTCGCGATGACAAACCCAACCGGGCAGGCTTGGCACTGCGTCGGTGACCGGCAGCTCGACGTAAATCCAACTGTTCGAGCTCATGTGCGCCAACAAGGCGAGCAGTGTTCGCCCGTGCAAACCTGCTGTAAAGGGCGGGTCCACGAAGGCGAGGTCGAACTGCTGTTCGGGATGCGCTGACAGCCAGCTCAAGACATCGGCCTGCAGCACAGCGACCCGTTCCGCACCGAGACGCGCAGAACTGGCCTGGAGGGCGGCGCAGGCTCGCGGGTCGCTCTCGATCAGCAATACATCGGCAGCACCCCGCGATGCCGCTTCGAAGCCCAAGGCGCCCGTCCCAGCGAAGGCGTCCAGCACGCGCAATCCCTGTATCTCGAACTGCAGCCAATTGAACAGGGTTTCACGGACCCGATCCGAACTTGGACGCAAGCCATTCACGGCGGCAACAGGCAAACGCGTACCGCGCCATTTGCCCGCAATGATGCGAACACTGCCCGCCGCAGCCGACATTTCGCCTTGATCGCTTCTGCCGCGCAGGTCCCTGGGCGAATTGGAGTGAGGGGGCTTCGAAGGTGTCATGCCCGCGAGTCTAACGGCTGCGGACTGCTAACATGACGCTCCCGTTGGCGCACGCGCCATCCTGCTGATTTTCGACGCCATCGCATGTTCAAGTTCTGGAAAAAAAAGCCCACCGAGACACCGGCGACCAAGACGGATGCGGAAACAACGGTCGCCGCGCAGGAAAGCGTCGCCGAACCGTTGCCAGTGATCGCCGTCGAAGAGCCGAATCTGCCCGAATCGAGCCCGCCCGCTGCTCCCGCCACCACCACGGACAGTGACAGCGCCGATACTGAGATGGCGGCATTGGAAGTCGTCAATCCACCTGCGATCGAGTCCAGCAGCACCGCCCGTGCCACATGGCGCGAGCGCTTGGCGGCCAGCAGTTTTGCACGTGGCTTGAGTTCGCTGTTCCAGCGCAATCCGCGCCTGGATGACGATCTGCTGGACGAAATCGAAACCTGTCTGCTGACGGCGGATGTCGGGGTTTCTGCCACGTCGTCGCTGGTCGAAGATTTGCGCCGCCGCATGCACAAACGGGAGTTCGCCGATGCCTCTGCCCTGCTTGCGGCGCTACGATCCGCACTGCGCGAGCTGCTGCAGCCCATCGCGGTGCCACTGGACGTCAGCGGCGCACAGCCATTCGTGATTCTGACCGTCGGCGTCAATGGCGTCGGCAAGACCACCAGCATCGGGAAAATGGCTTGGCGCTTTCAGCAAGAAGGCAAATCGGTGGTTCTTGCCGCGGGTGACACCTTCCGCGCCGCCGCCGTCGAGCAACTGAAAACCTGGGGAGCGCGGCATCAGGTGCCAGTGATTTCGCAGGGTCAGAATGCAGACTCCGCTTCGGTCATCTTTGATGCCCTGCAGTCTGCCCAGGCCAAAAAACTGGACCTGCTGATTGCCGACACCGCAGGTCGCCTGCATACGCAGAGCGGCTTGATGGACGAACTGGCCAAGGTGCGCCGCGTCCTGGCCAAGCTCGACCCGAGCGCACCGCATGAGGTGCTGATGGTAATCGACGGCACCACCGGACAGAACGCCGTGAATCAGGTGCGTCAGTTCCGCCAGCACGCCGGTGTGACGGGACTGGTCGTCACCAAGCTGGATGGCACCGCCAAGGGCGGCGTGGTGTTCGCGCTGGCCAAGGAATTCGGTCTGCCAATCCGCTTCGTCGGACTGGGCGAAAAAGCACCCGATCTTCGTGAGTTCGATCCCGCCGCGTTCGTGGATGCCCTGCTGCCTTCGAGCTTGGGCTGATCNNTCAGAAATCATGCTGCAGCAAACCCAGGTCAGCAGTGTGATCGGCTACTTCGAGCGCTTCGTGCTCGCGCTGCCCGATCTACCCGCGCTAGCCGCTGCCGATCCGGATCGCGTGCTCGCGCTGTGGTCGGGCTTGGGCTACTACAGCCGCGCACGCAACCTGCATAGAGCGGCCAGAATCTGCGTCGAACAGCATGATGGCGATCTTCCGCGCGATATCGATGCCTTGCTGGCNNCCGCCGCAGCGCCTCGCGGACTACACCCAGGCACTGATGGACCTCGGTGCCACCGTCTGCAGACGACAACGACCACGCTGCGGCGAGTGCCCGGTCGCGCAGGCCTGTATCGCCCGACAGGAAGGTCTGCAAGCCGACATTCCCGCCCGCAAGCCGCGTCGCGAGACGCCTGAGCGCGCCACCTTCATGCTGTGGATCACCGACCGCCAAGGCAAGATAATGCTGCAACAACGCCCTGCAACGGGCGTCTGGGGATCATTGTGGAGTTTGCCCGAAGCCCAAACCACGCCCGATGCCGAGGCACTCGCCAAGCGCTACGGCGCGATGCGCACGGACGCTTCACCGATTTGCTTTCAACACGTCTTCAGCCATTTCAAATTGAACGTCACGGCCCTGCGCTTCTGCGCCGAACGACCGGTCACGCGAGTCAGTGACGCCGCCTCGGAAGCCTGGTTCACCCACGCCGACCTTGGCGGGCTGGGACTGCCAGCACCGGTACGACGCTTGCTCGCCAACTGTCAGGAAAGTTAACAACCTCATTGCTCCTAACGATCCCTCGAGGCCAAGCGTTATCCTGCTACGCGCTGCGCGATTAGACGCTGGACGAGCCCATCAGATCCGATGCCATCGAAGCCCCGAAAACGTTACCTCCCTTGGCTGCTGAGCGTCCTGTTGCTGCTGCCGCTGAGTCACACGGCGCACGCCTGGTCCGCCAAAGGTCACCGCATCGTGGCCGAACTGGCCGAACGACGACTTACGCCCGCCGCTCAAGCTGAAGTGCACGAGTTACTCCGGGATGAAGTCGCTCCCCACCTCGTCCTGATTGCGCCGTGGGCTGATCAAGTGCGTGACCTGCCCGCTTATCGCAGGACCGCCCGCCTGCATTTCATCAACTTCACGCGGGCTGATCCCTGTCACTACGTGGCGGAACGCGATTGCCCCGATGGCGAATGCATCGTCGCCGCCATCGATCACTACCGACGCATTCTGCGTGATCGCCGCGCCCCGCGCTCGGCACGCAGCGAGGCGCTGAGGTTCGTTGTGCATTTCGTCGCGGATATCCACCAACCGCTGCATTCGGCATTCGGCGATGACCGTGGCGCCAACACCTTCCAGGTTCGCTACGGATTCCAAGGCCTGAATCTGCATGCCCTGTTTGATCGCGTTCTGCTGGAAAGCCGTCCATTTCTGGCCGACGAGTACGCCGATTTTCTGCAATCCGACCTGCCGTCGGCAGGTCGCGTCACAGGCTCCAACCCCGCTGTTCGGTGGGCGGAAAGTGCCTGCCGTCTGGTCGCCAGCGAACACATCTACCCGCCGCGCCGACGCGTTGAGGAAGCCTATGTCCTGCGCATGCGGTCGGTTGCGGAGCGCCAACTGCAACTGGCCGGGGTGCGNNCGCGCCTACAATCTGCGCCCCTTTCTGTTCCTTGGCCGAGTGCACATGGCAGGCAAGTTGTTCGTCAAAACCCATGGTTGCCAGATGAACGAGTACGACTCGGCGAAGATGGCCGACCTGCTCGCCGAAACCCACGGATTGGAGCTGACCGACGTCGAAGATGAGGCGGACGTCATTCTGGTCAACACCTGTTCGATTCGGGAAAAGGCGCAGGAAAAGGTATTCAGTCAGTTGGGGCGCTGGAAGGAACTGAAGAAGCGCAACGAAAAGGTGATCATCGGTGTCGGCGGCTGCGTTGCCAGTCAGGAAGGCGAGTCCATCCTCAAACGTGCGCCCTATGTGGACCTGGTATTCGGTCCGCAAACCCTGCATCGCTTACCGGAAATGATCCAGGCAAAGCGTGAATCCGGTCGTCCGCAGGTGGACATCAGCTTCCCCGAAATCGAGAAGTTCGACCGTCTTCCCGAGCCACGCGCCGAAGGCCCGACTGCGTTCGTGTCGATCATGGAAGGCTGCAGCAAATACTGCACGTTCTGCGTGGTGCCCTATACGCGTGGCGAAGAAGTCAGTCGCCCATTCGAGGACGTCCTGCTGGAAGTGGCGCAACTGGCCGAGCAAGGCGTGCGCGAGGTCAACCTGCTGGGCCAGAACGTCAATGCCTATCGTGGCCTGCTCGACAAGCACGATGCTGACGTCGGGACCGCCGATCTGGCCGACCTGATTCGCGCCATTGCGCAAGTTCCGGGCATCGGGCGCATCCGTTACACCACCTCGCATCCGGTCGAGTTCAGTGACAGCCTGATCGAAGCGCATCGCGATGTGCCGCAACTGGCCGCCTTCGTGCACTTGCCGGTGCAGGCCGGTTCTGACCGCATCCTGACCGCGATGAAGCGCGGACACACCGCGCTGGAATACAAGGCCAAGATCCGTCGCCTGAAAGAAGCCAAACCCGGCATCGCCATCAGTTCCGATTTCATCGTCGGCTTTCCGGGTGAAACCGAGCGCGACTTTGAGGCCACCATGAAGCTGATCGCCGACATCGAATTCGACCAGAGTTTTTCCTTNNCAAGCGGCGATTGACGCCAATGCCAAGGCCTACGCCAAAGCCATGATCGGCAGCACCCAGCGCGTGCTGGTGGAAGGCACCAGCCGCAAGGACCCGAACGAACTCACAGGACGCACCGAGAACATGCGCTACGTCAACTTCGCCGGTCCGAAACGCCTGATCGGTGAATTCGTCGATGTCGTCATCACCGAAGCGATGTCGAACTCGCTACGCGGTCGGGTGCTGATCGACGAAGGCTGAGCGCCGCTCAGCGTCCGCGCAGGAAGAGTTTGTCCAACTCGGCCATGCTGAGCTGGGTCCAGGTCGGGCGACCATGATTGCACTGCCCCGAGCGCTCGGTGGCTTCCATATCGCGCAACAAGGCATTCATTTCGGCGAGGCTGAGCTGGCGATTGGCACGTACCGAGGTGTGGCAGGCCAAGGTCGCCAGGAGTTCGTTGCCAAGCTCAGCCACACGGCGGGTTTGACCGTGTTCAAGCAGATCGGCCAGCACGTCCAGCACGAGTTGACGTGCATCCGCCCCGGCCAGCAGGACCGGCACCGCACGCACACTCAAGGACTGCGGACCGGTACGCTGCAGTTCGATACCCCAGTCGGCCAAGGACTGCGCCTCGCGCTCGGCACAGTCCGCCTCACGCTCGCTGACACTGATCCCCACGGGCACCAGTAGCGGCTGCGATTGCACGCCCTGCCCTTCGCGTGCGGACTTCAGCCGCTCGTAGGTGATGCGCTCGTGCGCAGCGTGCATGTCGACCAGCACCAACCCTTGCGCGTTCTGCGCCAGCACATAGACCCCATGCAACTGCGCCAGCGCATAGCCCAGCGGCGGCGCTTGCGCGGGATCCGTCTCTGGCATGACACGAGGCGTGGATGCGGGCGAATACAAAGCGGCGTAGGCGGCCACCTGCTCGCGCACCGGCAAGCTCATCGCACCCTGCTGCGGTCGCGACCAGCCGCCAAACGCGAGTGATGCCGTCGCCGTGCTCGACGAAAGCGGGACCGGCGTCGCTGTCACCGAGCTGGAGACCATTGACGACGCTTCCAGCATCGCGGTCGACGTGCCTGCGCGGGTTCCCGCCAAGGCTTCATGCAGACTGCGNNTCGGCATAGGCCTGCTTCACCGCATGCGCGACCAGACGGTCCTTCACATAGCGACCGTTGACGAAGAAGAATTGCTGATCGGCTTGGCTGCGCGAGGCCGTCGGCAAGCCAACCCAGCCATGTAGATGCAATCCCGTCGCTTCGGCTGCAATTTGCAGGGACGCCGGCGCAAAGCCGTCGCCCAATGCTTCGGCGAGTCGCTTTCGTAGATCCGGCTCCGCTTCGACGGCACGGAAATGGCGGATCGCTTTACCGTTGTGCTGCAGGCGGAAATCCACGTCCATCCGCGCCAGCGCCAAGGTTCTCACCAGATCCTCGACATGTCCCAGCTCCGTGCGTTCGGCGCGCAGAAACTTGCGACGCGCCGGTACGCAGTAGAACAGATCCCGCACTTCGATACTGGTGCCCGCTGGATGCGCCGCCGGGACGCCGGCAAGCACACGACCATTCTCGACTTCGACGCGACAGGCCTGAGCCTGTTTGGCAGGCCGCGAGGTGATGGCGAACTTCGACACCGAGGCGATCGACGGTAAGGCCTCGCCGCGAAACCCCAGTGTGGCGACCGATTCCAGGTCTTCCAGACTGCTGATCTTGCTGGTCGCATGACGCGACAAAGCAAGCGCCAACTCATCTGCGGCGATACCGATGCCATCGTCGCGGATGCGGATCAGGCGAATACCGCCTTCTTCAAGATCAATATCGATCCGACTGGCGCCGGCATCCAGCGCATTTTCCAGCAATTCCTTGACCACCGACGCGGGGCGCTCGACCACTTCGCCCGCGGCAATCTGATTGATCAGGGTGTCTGGCAGCAGTTGAATCGGCACGCGCGGGTCGTCCACATCGAAGGGACGCGCATGATAAGTCCTGTGCACTTACTGGATGCGACCATCGAATGGGTGGCCAGCGAAACGCAGGGGCTCAGGCACCCGGAATCTGCAGACGGTCGCCGACTTTGACCACATCGCCACGCAGGCGATTGGCCGAGCGCAAGGCCGACAGGCTGATGCCATGCTGACTGGCGATGTGGCTGAGTGTCTCGCCGCGCGAGACGATGTGCTGCCTGGCACGCGGCCGGGCATTCGAAGCCAGCCAGCTTCCCGGTGGGGGCTGCAAATTGAAGTAGTCCTTCACTCCATTGACGATGGCTGCTGCCAGACGCTGCCGATGTGCCGGGTCATTGAGCTTGCGCTCCTCGCCGGGATTGCTGATGAATGCGGTCTCGATCAGCATCGACGGCACATCCGGCGAACGTAGAACGACGAAGTTGGCGCGCTCCACATCCGGCTTGTGCGTCTTGCCGACGCGCTTCATCGCCGACAGCACATAGTTGGCGACATCATCCGACGCCTTCATGGTGGCACTCTGCGCGAGATCGAGCAGCACGGCCGCCAGCGTATCGTCCTTGTCGTCCAGCTTCACGCCACCAACCAGATCCGAGGCATTTTCGCGCGCCGCCAACCAGCGCGAAGCCTCATTGGTGGCGCCGCGTGTGGACAGCACATAGACCGAAGAGCCCGAGGCCGTCTGACGATGGAAGGCGTCCGCGTGGATGCTGACGAACAGGTCAGCCTGCGCATCCCGCGCGCGGCGATAGCGCTGTTCCAACGGGATGAAATAGTCGCCATCGCGGATCAGCACGGCGCGGAAGCCGCGCTCCGCATTGATCTGGCGCGCCAATTCCCGCGCCACGGCCAGAGTGATGTTTTTCTCACGCGATCCACCGGGACCCATGGCGCCCGGGTCTTCACCGCCATGCCCGGCGTCGATGGCAATGATCACATCACGATCCACGGCGGGTACCGCCTGCTGGACCGTTCTCGTGACCGTCGGTGCCGAGGCAGCCGCTGTCGGCAGATCGATCACCAGTCGATGACCATGCCCCTCGGCGGGCGGAAGCAGAAACGACTTCGGTCGCGCTGCTTCGTTCAGATCAAGCACGATTCGCAAATCGCGCTCACCCTGCTTGCCGGTGCGCACCTGACGCAACGCGCCTTTGGCGACGTCCTGCTGACGAAACCCGCTCGCCAAGGACGAGGCCTGCAGATCCAGCACCAGACGATCCGGGCCGCTCAGGGGGAACAACTTATAATCCACCGCGTCACTCAGATCGAGCACGACGCGGGTCGATTCCGGACTGGCCCAGACGCGCAGATCCTTGATTTCAGCGGCTCGCAGCGCACCTGCCGTCGCCAGCAAGGCCAGACCCGAGAGGGTCAACGAAGCAATCCGCTGGCAGAAAATCAGGCGCATACCTGCAATTCAACCGCAGCACCAACTCAATTGCAAGAAAATTCACTTCTAAATCCGCCACCTGCGGCATGTTTCTCGAAAGCAACGCAGAAATGATTC
>DEHW01000172.1 GCA_002352135.1 Lysobacterales bacterium UBA2790 | reverse complement strand
GCGGGGCATTACACCCGTTCGCATCTGCCCGGCGTGGGAATTTCGATTGGTGCCACGCGGCTGTTCTGGCAGTTGCGCGAAGCGGGCTTGATCCAGTCCGCCGAAAGCAGTGTCGAGGTATTGGTCAGCCAGATGGACGAGGCGCGATTGCCCGAGTATCTGGCGCTTGCCACCCAGCTTCGTCGTGCCGGGATCAATGCCGAAGTGCAGTTGGAAGCGAAGAAGATCGCACGCCAGTTCCAGTATGCGGATCGCGCTGGAATTCGATTTGTGTTGATGCTGGCTGACGACGAAGCGGCTCGTGGTGTGGTGTCGGTGAAGGACATGCGCAAACAGGAGCAGTTCGAGGTCGCACGCGATCAGCTGGTTAAAACGTTGCGGGTTGAGCTGGAACAGGCGCGAGTGATGGCGGGGCGGGGCACGAACGCGCGAGCCTGATTGGCCGCAAATCAGGACGCGATGCGGCTGTTGAGAAAGTGCCTTCCTGCACTTTCTCAAGGTCGCGAGCGCGGCATCCGTCCCGTGCATCAATAGGGTGCTTCTCTACACTCTGCTAAAGCAGGTTGCTGACCCACTGTACCGCTTCGCCTGCGAATGCCAGAGAACCAATCAGTACGCCAATACCCAAGGTCCACACGATCAGCAGCAAACGACCATCGCGTTCGATCAGGCCCAGCGCGTAGCCAAGCAGCAGCAATCCGAAGGGATAATTGGTAAACGGAATAGGCAGGGCAAGCAGGATGCCCAGCAGCACCAATTGCAAGCCAGTCAATGCGAGAGCCGTCTTGCCCTCTGTCAGCCAGGGAAGGCGTGGCTGACAGAGTCGTTCGATGCGCTGGATTCCGCGCCCGAATCGCTGCGAGAAGCTGGCCAGGCTGTGGCGCGCAACACCACGTTGGCGTAACGACTTCGGCAGCCACGGTTCGCTCAGCAGGAGCAGCATCTGCAATCCCAGTAGGCTGACCAAAGGGCCACTGATCGCACCCACGCCGACTGGTGCCGGAATGAAGGAAGGCAGGACGGCAATAAACAGCAGGCCCCCGAAGGCGCGTCGACCAAACGCGTGCAGAAGGTCGTCGAAGGAAACCCGATCCGGGCCATCCATATGCGCCAATTGATGCAGTATCTGGCTGGTGCTGGTGAGTTGTGCGGTGGTCATGAGCACAGAGTGTCGCACGAAGCCTGAACGGGATACCGAAGTAACATGCCTGCATCGCTGTCATACGGATGTCACGCCGCTGCAATAATTTACTTACTTCGAGTCTCTAGTTTGCGAAGAAACCGCGTTGGTCAACTGCCGATCTCGCGGATCTTCACTCGCCCCTTTGGAGTTCCTGATGCGAAGCGCCTTGCACGCACTTTGCCTGTCTTGCCTGCTCGGCGGCTGTGGCACCCCGCCGCAGAGCACGGTGATTCGTGTCGATGGGTCAAGTACTGCGTATCCGCTGATGGAGGCGGTTGCCGAGGAGTACATGCGTGCGCAATCGGGACATGTCAGAGTGACCGTGGGCGTCTCCGGGACCGGTGGCGGCTTCAAGAAATTCTGTCGTGGTGAAACGGATGTGGCCGCGGCATCGCGCCCCATCGCGAAGGAAGAGGCGGATCGTTGTGCAGCCGCTGGGGTGCGCTATGTCGAATTGCCGCTGGCCTATGACGCGATCACCGTGGTGGTGAATCCGCAGAACACCTGGGTGCATGATTTGAGCATCGAGCAGCTGCGCTTGCTCTGGGCACCACAGGCGCAAGGTGTCGTTGTGCGTTGGAATCAGCTGGATCCCCGCTTTCCGGATCAACCTATCCACCTCTTTGGCGCGGGTGCGGATTCCGGCACCTTCGACTATTTCACCGAAGCCGTGGTGGGACGGGCACGCTCCAGCCGAGGCGACTACACCGCCAGCGAAGACGACAATTTGCTGGTCACCGGTGTGGCGGGTGATCAGGGTGCGCTCGGTTTTTTTGGATTTGCCTATTACGAAGAAAACGCCAGTCGCCTGAAAGCGCTTGGCATTCGAGCCCACAGCGAATCCGCACCGGTGCAGCCATCTCGTGAAGCCGTGATGCAGGGGAAATACCAGCCCTTGTCGCGAAAACTGTTGTTGTACGTCAACACCCTGCATGCCCAGGAGCGGCCCGAGCTGGTTGACTGGGTGCATTTTGCGCTCTTGCATGCGCAACCCTTGATTGACGAAGTGCGGAACATTCCGCTTGATGCGATGGCGTATCAGCAGGCCTATCGCCACTTTGATTCGGAGGTTCAGCGACGGCCACTGACCGCCTTGACGGATGTTCGGCCCGATCAGAGCCCAAGCCGCGATGCCAAATAGGCTTACCATCGATCAGAGACGCGATGCCTTCTTGCGGCGTCGCCGTCGCAGGGAGCGCTGGGTCGAGTGGCTGCTGGGTGCGGCCGCCTCTGTGGCGATACTGATTTCGCTTGGGATTCTGCTGACCCTGATGATCGAGTCACTGCCGTTCTTCCGTGCGGTCGGACTCGGGAGCTTTCTGTTTGATCTGGAGTGGACGCCATTATTCGAACGTGCCCACTACGGCATCGTGCCACTGTTGTCGGCGACCCTGCTGACGGGAGCCATCGCGATGATGGTCGCCATTCCAGTGGGGGTTCTGACAGCGCTGTGGCTCAGTGAGTTTGCGACGACACGCACGCGTGAATGGGCGAAACCGGCGTTGGAACTGCTGAGCAGTATTCCTACCGTGGTATTCGGCTACTTCGCCCTGCTTTTCATGACGCCATTGCTGCAGCGCCTCATTCCTGGCCTGCCGACCTTCAATCTGCTGTCGCCGGGACTGGTGATCGGCCTGATGATCGTGCCCTACGTGAGTTCACTATCCGAGGATGCGCTGCGCGCGGTACCGATGGACTTGCGTGAAGCCGCCTTCAGCATGGGCGCTGGCAAGTGGCGTACCGCCATTGGCGTGGTTTTGCCTGCGGCGGCCTCTGGCGTGATAGCGAGTGCGGTACTCGCGTTGTCGCGTGCGCTCGGGGAAACCATGGTCGTGGCGATCGCTGCGGGTCAGCAGGCGGCTTTGATCTTCGATCCGCGTGAAGGAGCCGCCACGCTGACAACCTATATCGCGCAAGTGGCGATGGGTGACGTGCCGCGACACAGCGTCGCCTATCAAAGCCTGTTCGCGGTTGGCCTCAGTCTCTTTGTGGTGACTCTCGGCTTCAACGTCATCGGCCATTGGGTGCGTGTGCGCTTTCGTGGGGCTTACTGATGAGTGACTCTCAACGCGGCAACCGCAATCTGGCCCTTCGCCGCGAACATCGATGGGATGCCATCTTTGCGGCGGTAGGACTGCTGCTGATGTGGGGCATCCTGTGGGTATTGGCTGCGTTGTTCCTGCGCCTGCTGATCGACGGTGCCGAACGATTGAATCCGGCCTTCCTGCTGCAATACCCCTCGCGTCACGCTGAACAGGCTGGGATTCTGGCGGCGTGGGTCGGCAGCGCCCTGGTCTTGTTGGTTACGGCGATCACAGCGGTGCCGCTGGGTGTTGCCGCCGGTATCTATCTCGAAGAATACGTGGCACCCGGACGCTGGTCCGCGGTTCTGGAGATCAGTATCAGCAACCTCGCAGGTGTGCCGTCGATCATTTATGGTTTGCTAGCCCTCGGTCTGCTTGTGCAGGGACTGCATCTGGGGCAGAGCATCCTCAGCGCGGGGTTGACGCTGGCCATGCTCATTCTGCCCATGGTCATCGTTTCGACGCGTGAGGCGATGCGAACGGTTCCGAGGGAGTTGCGTGAAGCGTCCTACGGGCTAGGCGCATCGCGTTGGCAGACCGTCTGGTATCACGTGTTGCCGCAGGCCACGCCGGGTATCCTGACCGGGGTGATTCTTGGTCTTTCGCGTGCGATCGGTGAGACCGCGCCGGTGATCGTCATTGGTGCGCTCAGCTTCATTTCTTTCTTGCCAGCGCCGCCTATTTCCGGAACGGCGCCATTCCTCAGTTTCGACTGGCTTCATTCGCCATTTACCGTGCTGCCCATCCAGGTGTTTCATTGGATTTCCCGCCCGAACCCCGATTTCCATGCCAACGCCGCCGCCGCCGGCGTGGTTCTGATTCTGCTCAGTGTGGGCATGAACGCCCTTGCGCTCTACTTCCGTCAACGTGCTCGGCACCGCCAGTTTGGATAGCTCATGGACTTGACCTTTGATGCCAAGGCCGAAGTGCGAGATCTGGATTTCCACTACGCGGACGTTCAAGCACTGAAGCACATTGATTTGCGTGTTGCTGCGCGCGAAGTGACCGCCCTGATCGGCCCCTCCGGCTGCGGCAAGACCACGCTGCTGCGCTGCTTCAATCGGATGCACGACTTGTATCCGGGGAGTCGCTATCAGGGGGAAATCCGATTGCAGCCAGATGGAATCAATCTGCTGGACTCTGCGGTCGATCCGATCGAGGCGCGTCTACGCATCGGCATGGTGTTCCAGAAGCCCAACCCGTTCCCCAAGACCATTTTCGATAACGTGGCGTTCGGGCTGCGCGTGCAGGGGGAAAAGCGCAGTGTGGTGTTGTCCGAACGCGTTGAGCGCGCTCTGCGTGAGGCCGCGTTGTGGAATGAGGTCAAAGATCGACTCGATCTGTCGGCCTTGGCGCTGTCTGGTGGACAGCAACAACGATTGTGCATTGCGCGAACGCTGGCGACGGAACCCGAAATGCTGCTGTTTGACGAGCCCACTTCGGCACTCGATCCGGCGGCCACCGCCAGCGTCGAAGAGCTGATCATGGACCTGAAGCAGCGCATGACGGTGCTGATCGTGACGCACAACATGCAACAGGCCGGACGCGTTTCCAAATACACCGC
>DEHW01000170.1 GCA_002352135.1 Lysobacterales bacterium UBA2790 | reverse complement strand
TGCATCACATCCATCTGGACATCGAGCAAGGCGACTTTGTTGCCCTGATGGGACCGTCCGGGTCCGGCAAGACCACGCTGCTGAACCTGATCGGTGGCATCGATTCGCCCACCGACGGCGTCCTCAAGGTGGATGGACAGCGCATTGATGATTTCGGCGCGGATGAACTGGCGCGTTGGCGTGCCGAGACGGTGGGTTTCATCTTCCAGAGCTACAACCTGATGCCGGTGCTGACCGCGCAAAAGAATGTCGAGCTGCCGCTGTTGCTGACTGACATGGGTGCGGCAGAGCGCGCGCATCGGGCGCGCGTCGCGCTGGAGCTGGTGGGGCTGTCAGATCGCGCCAGACACAAGCCCAACGAGTTGTCCGGTGGTCAACAGCAGCGTGTGGCGATTGCCCGGGCGCTGGTGTCCGACCCGCAATTGTTGATCTGCGACGAGCCGACCGGCGATCTGGATCGCAAGACCGCGGACGAAGTGCTGCGCTTGCTGCAGCGACTGAACAGCGAATTCGGCAAGACCATCATCATGGTCACCCACGATCCCAAGGCGGCGGACTATGCCCGCCGCACCGTGCATCTCGACAAAGGCACCCTGGTCGCCGAGCCCGCCCCACACTGAACGGGCTTTGCGGCAGGCGCGCCAGCCGATGAGTGGATGTCAGCGTGGCGGCGGCGGGGGAACCGCCGCCACCGTGGGCGCATTGGTGCTGGCGCCACGGCGACGCAGCAGCCCGAACACCAGTGCCAGCGTGCCTGCCAACAAGGCGACCGAGAGCAGCGGTCGAGCCACCATCCAGGCCAATGCGATGGTCGAGAGACCGATCACCAAGGTCAGCGCGATGGCGACCACGCCGGTGCCGAAGTCGACAATGCGGGCGAAGAAAGGCACCACGGCGGCGAACGTGCGCAGCGGATTCAGCACCAGCTTCCAGCCGATAAACAGCAGCAACAGTCCCACGCCGCGCAGCAGCCAGGTCAGCATCGTGTTGTTGTGTCTGGCGGTCGCGAACATGGCCTGCGCATCAACCCGCGCATTCTCCAGCAGGGCCAGCTCGCCGCTGGGCGTGACCAATGCCGTGAAACTGTCGCCCTGTTGGGCGGCCACCACACTTACGTCGCCCGGTGCCACCCACTCGAAGCGGACACGCAGATCACCGACGCGTGGTTCGTCCGGGGTCTTGCCGAGAAACAGATGGTCGCCCCGCGCAATGACCGGCTTGTCGACGACTTTGCCCGGCCACGACAGGCCCGCCAGCGAGAGCGACTGGGTCGGCCCCAGCTCTGCGACCTGCGCGGGATTGAGGCGGAATGCGCCAAGGCGGACGCTGTCTGCGGACCACTCCGCTTGTTCCAGCGGAATCGACTTCGGATTGCGGTGTGCGGACGCGTCCTGGAAGTTGTCGCTGTCCTGCAGTCGATCCGACCATTTCTTTTCGTAGCGATAGGTGGTCACGGTTTCTGTACCGCCGCCGAGCTTCTCGCGCGTCTTGGACTCGCGTTCTTCCACCCACTGATACATCTCGACCTGGCGCTGCAGGCGGATAGCGGGTTGCTCGACGCCAAACAAGGGGTCGAGCAAATTACCGCTGATGGTCGTTGTCCCACTGACGTGCACCAGTTCACCATCGTTGGCGGAGTCCACGCGGTCTGCACTGACGCTGATGACGCGGTCAGCACCGAGCGCGAGGGTGGTGGCGCGATCCACCGCGCGACCTTCGTTCCAGAACAACAGAACGACCGCGCCGATGCCCAGCGCGCCGCCGACGAGCACACCGCCCAGCGACTGCGACAGCCGACTGCCCCAGGATTGTCGGGTGGTGGTATTGAAAGAACCGTCGCTCATGGTCCGCCCCTTGATGAAAGCCGCTGTCGATGCAGGCGAACTCTGCCGGATGTGGCAAAAAAATTCACTCGTGTGCAGACGCTTTCGGATGGCGCTGGACCTACTATGCGTCTGCCCATGTCGGGCAGGGAGAAGGTCACATGTGGAACATCAAGGGGGCTTTGCCGCGTGCCTTGGCGGGCGTAGTGGTGATGATGGCGGGTGTCGGAACGGCAGCCGCAGAGGATCTCGAGTTCAGCCTGCACAACGAGTCGAGTTTTGCCGTGATGGAGTTTTACGCGTCACCCTCCGACGTGGCGGAGTGGGAGGACGATATTCTGGGCTTGGACGTGCTGCCTTCGGGCGAATCCGCCAATGTCACCATCGCAGATGGCCGGGAACAGTGTGAATACGATCTGCGCTTTGTCTTTGACGATGGTGATGTCGTTGAGCGCGGTGGGGTGGATCTTTGCGAAACCGGCAGCTATACGTTGACCGATTGATCTTGCGCCTCACGCTGCACTGACTCGTGATGCTGCCTGCCTGGCTGGCGGCATCACGACGTTCAAACAGCGGGCAAACACCGTGGCGTAGCGCCGGAGCCCCAATCACGGCGCGCTGAGTGCCTGCCACGCTTCCAGGTCATGAGGCCGGATGAGGCCAAATTTCTGCGCCAGAACTCGCCCATCTCGCCCAATCAGAACCGAGTAGGGCAGTACGGATTTCGAGTTGCCGAACCGCGTCGACAGATCCGCCTCGGCGGTATCACCTGCCAACAGAATCGGGTAGCTGACCGGGTTTTTGGCAAGAAACTGCTGTACGGCGGCACCATCATCCAGTGCCACGCCAATCACCATCAGGCCATCGCCTTCGGGCGCATGCGCTCCATCCAGCAGCGGCATTTCCTCGATGCAGGGCGGGCACCAGGTCGCCCAGAAATTCAGCAGTATGGCCTTGCCGCGCCATTGCGCCAGTGTTTGCATCTGCCCCTGCAGGTCCGCCAATTGGAAGTCGCTTGCCATATCGCCCACGGCCAGCATCGGCGTGCCTGGCGGTGGCGGCGTGCCCTGCGGCTGATGCACGATGCCGCCGACCCAGATGCCTGCGAACCCACCGACCGCAGCCAGCGCGACGATCAGCAGCGCGCTTTTCCAGTTCATGGTGTGCCCGCTGGGACGGAGGCCTGCAGTGCCGCCAGTACCGTGCTTTCGGTCAGCAAGGTGGGCAGTACCGTGCCCTCGTCGTCGCCCGGTCGGAACATCACGTACAGCGGCACGCCGACGGCGCCGTGGGCATCCAGAAACGCCGTGATGGCGGGATCGACATTGGTCCAGTCACCCTTGAGATAAACCGTACCGCTGTCCTTGATGGCCTGCTGAAAGGCATCGCGCGCCAGCACGCGGGATTCGTTGAGTTTGCAGGTGGCGCACCAATCGGCGGTCATGTTGACGAAGACGGGTTTGCCCTCGGCTCGCAACGCGGCGAGTCGTTCTGCGGAATAGACTTCGGCCAGCGACTCTGCCTGCGCCTGGGCCGCCTGCAACGCGGGCAGACGCCAGACCTGCCACAGTGGAATCAAGGCGGCGAGGATCAGCAGCCAAGCGACGACCTTCTGCGCGCTCGATTCACCGTAGCGTTGGCGCTCCCACCACCACAAGCCCGCAGCCAGCGTGGTCAGGCCAATCAGCACCAAACCGCCTGCGTCGGCGCCACGCTGGTTGATCAGTACCCACAGCAACCAGATCGCGGTCAGATACATCGGGAAGGCGAGGATTTGCTTCAGCGTATCCATCCACGCGCCCGGCTTGGGCAGCCGTTGCGCCAAGGCCGGGACGAAACCGATCAGCAGGAAGGGCAGGGCCAGGCCCAGACCCAAGGCAATGAAGATGCTCATCGCGGTCAGCGACGACGAAGCAAACGCGAGCGCAAGCGCAGGCCCCATGAACGGCGCCGTGCACGGACTGGCGACCACAACCGCGAGCACGCCGGTGAAGAAATCACCCAAGGGTCCGCTGCGCTGGGTCAGCGATTGCCCACTGCCCGCCAAACCGGCACCGAAACTGACCACGCCGGACAGGCTCAGACCAACTGCGAACATCACATAGACCACCGCGGCGACGAACAGGGGTTGCTGCAACTGGAAGCCCCAGCCCAATGCCTGACCGGCAGCCCGCAAACCAATCGCCAGCAAGCCCACGCCAATGAAACTCGCCAGCACGCCAGCCGTATACCAGAGCGCGTGCGCGCGGGCTTTGGCATGGCTTTCGCCACTCTTGGCCAGACCAATCGCCTTGAAGGACAGCACCGGCAACACGCAGGGCATCAGATTGAGCACGATGCCGCCCACAAAAGCCCCCAGCAGGGCGAGCAGCCAACCGCCGAGATCCAGTGCCGCGGTCGATTTGCTGGTGGTGCTGCCGCTCAGGGGTGGCAACTCGCGCACTGCACCGGCGGGAAGATCAACGTCCAGCGTGCGGGTCATCGGCGGATAGCAGATGCCGTCGGTCTGACACCCCTGGAAGCTGGCTTGCAGGCGGATGCGCCGGGCCGCGCCCTCGCTTCGCATCAGGCGCAACGGCACTTCGACTTCGTCGAAATACACGATGACTTCGCCGAAATGCTCGTCAAGATGCGTCTTGCCTTGCGGCCACTGCGGACTGCCTGCTTGGACATCGTCTTCCAGTACACGGAAGGAAGAGCGGTCCTGATACAGGTAGTAGCCCTTGGTCGGCGTGAAGCGCATCAGCAGCTCGTCCGCCGCAACCGCGATGGCTTCAAACTTGAAGGCCTGTTCTTCGGGCAAGGGTGCCGCGTCGACCTGGCTCGCGGACTCGCCAAACAGCGGCGCAACCGGCTGTGGTGAGGGCAGGAACGGCAGTCCCGCAGGTGTCATCGGTGAAGGCGGCAATCCTTGCAACGCGTCATTCGCGGCCGTCTGTGGCAGGCTGACTTCGAGAATCGTCTGATGCGGCGGGTAGCAGATGCCGACATCAGCGCAACCCTGATAGCGCACCTTCAGTCGCAATTGCCCCTTTGCATCGCCTATGGCGCCATCCAGACGTGCAGTCAGACTGTCGCGATAGGTCTCCACATCGCCAAAAAACTCGTCATGTTTGGCTTCGCCCTGCGGCAGACTCAGCTCGCCAGCGACGCCCTCGCCATCGACCAGCACACTGATCCGGTGCCGATACAGGTAATAGCCCTCGGCGATCTGCCAGTGAATCTCCACCGACTGCGTATCCAATGCCTGGGCATTGACCTGGAAGGCCTCGTCGATGGGCAACAGATCCGACTCATCCAACGCTTGAATCGGCGACGCCAACGTGACCAGGAGCAACAACAAACAACGCAAGACAGGTTTCATGGATCAGTCCGTGGAAGGGGGCGATCAGCCAGCAGAACGCGAGCAGACCCTGTCGGGCGGCGTTGGTTCGCAGATCTGTGGTTGAGACCTCTCTCCAACTTTAGCAAATGCCGAAGTGATGGCCGAGCGAATGCCGCCCAGCCATCACGAACGCATTACTCGAAGCCGTTCTGGAACACCTCGGGCGGCAGGCTGTTGTTCAACTCGCAGGTGGCTGGCTGTGTTGAATTGAACAGCTCGGCCGTGGCCCATTCCGGGTGATCGACAAACGGATTGCGGTTGCCTTGGATGCCGAACACGACTTCGTTGCGCTCCAATTCGCGCGCATCGACCGGATCGAGTGCATGCCATTCCAGTAGGGTCGTCAGGACGCCCATGTAGAACTTGCCGCCGTTACCTGCTGACGTCATCCAGGCGCGGTTGTCGGTGAGTTCCAGGTCGGGCTCCGGCGTGCCATTGCTGTGTGCATCCCCTTCATAGCGAATGGCCAGGTAGAACACGGCGCGCGCCATGTTGCCCTTCATGCCGTCCCAGACTTCAAACGTGCCGCTGCTGCCGTCTGATCCGGCCACGTAGTTGGTACCGCTGCGCCCGTCATTGCTGTCCGTCGGCAGCGCGGTGCAGCCGCTGGTGCAGTTGTCGAAGGGCTTGTTGCCACGATCCGAGTTGTAGTCCGAGGCCGAGAGGTGAAGCATGTGGGTGTCGGTGTGTGGCGGGCTGGATTCGCTCGGGAAGCCAAGCGACTTGGGCCAGGTGTGCTCGCGGTTGTAATTGTTCGGCCCAGTGGCGCCCGAGCGCTGGCTCGGCTTGGCGTAGCAACGGTTACGGTAGATATCCAGAATGTAGTTCTGTCCGCTGGTAGCGCCGGCGGCACACACATCATCCGGCGCGGCATCGGCTTCTTCCAGCACCACCCATTCGTAGGGGCGTACGGTGTGGTCGTCGATGATCTCGTGCAGGGAACACCGCAGCTGTGGTGCGCTACTGCTATTGACCTGGGCGTAGTAGCCGCTGGCCCCGGCCGAAACATGAAAACTGATGCTGAGGTCCGCAAGCATGGTTTGCAGGCTGGCATCGGTGACCTGCGAGGCGTGAACGGTGAAGCTGCATTGTTCGCCATTGCTCAGCGGCACGGCGGGAGTGGCGCTGATCACCGTGCCGGACAACGGAAAGCTGAGCGCGACATTGCCGCTTTCAGCGCAAGACAGGCTGAACGCCCCGCTTGCCAGGGCGACGGTCTCGCTGAATCGAACTTCGATACTGCCTACCGCGGGCACGCTCTGCGCACCATCGGCTGGCGAAGTGGAAAGCACGCTCGGCGGCAGGTCAGCAGTCGTCGAAAAGTTCAATGCGACAGCTTCGGACAAGCTGTCGATGTCGCCGTCACGGTCGGTGACTGCCGCGGCGGCGATGTTGACCTCGCAGTCAGCGCTGAAGGGCAGCACACTCGTGGGTGTCAGCAGATATTCGACCGGACCTGCAGAGCGTGAATGTGCCACCACTTGCCCATCACAGACAAAACTGAGGGCGCCTTCGGCAATGTCGACCGCTTCGCTGAAAGTCAGCCGCACGACCTGTTCCACCGGCACGTTCATGGCATCGTCGAGCGGCGCAGTGCCGAGCAGTGCTGGCGGCAGGTCGACCGGCGTGCCGAAACTCAGGTCGTCGATGGCGAGACCGTCATCGTTGCTCGTCGCGTTGAAGTCCACCCAGCGGATCCACAGCGTGGCACCGTGGGCAAGGTTGATCCCGTTGAGCGTGCCGTTGATCGCCACGCGATTGGGACTGGCGTTGCCGTCGATGGGACCCACCGTGCCCGCACTGATCGGTGCATTGAAGTCCAGCGCATCGACGTCGACCCACGTGGCACCTGCGTCGGTCAGACTGGTGGCATTCAAGCTGTATTGGAAATCCAATCGATCCGCGCGACCGGCTGTACCCAGTCGCCATTGCTCGCCGATGTATTGCAAGGGGAGATCGGCGAAGGCGCTGCCGCTGGTGTTCTGGATGCGGGCACCAATGGTCGGTGCGTTGCTGCCGGAACGGATGCTGCCGAATGCGCGTTCAGCGCTGCCGCTGCTTCCGTAGGAATAGACATCACCCGAGATCGCTGTGCCATCGTCAGCCGCATAGGTCGTGGGATGCGAAGCGCTGGTTTCGTTGAAGTACCAGCCATTCGGCAGGTTGGAGCCGGTTCCGCTATTGGTCAGCGTATCGAAGTTCTCAGGATTGCCCGAACCATCCAGGGCAATGAACTGCGCCTGCGCGGACAAGGAAAAAGCAAAGCACAGCGTAGCCGCGCCGAGTCTGACGAGTGACATGTGATTCCCCAAGACAAAGGATGAGGAGATGAGGCGATCCAGCCTCCCTACCTCATCGCAACACCCGTAGCAGACACCCTGTACTGCCACGGAAAACGCCAAGAATAGCAGCGCGATGCGACAGACTCACGACATACGATTGTCCTCTTCCCTGTACAAAACACTTCGGCGCATCATGCGGGCATGAACAGAACTCGACTTTTCTTCGCCGCTATCCTTGCGATGTTGCTCGCTGCCTGCGCCAGTACCGGTTCGCAGAAGCAGGCGCTCGATACCACCCTGTTCCGATACGCCAGCGCGGTGCGCTGGGAGCCGATCGATGTCGCGCTGGAGTTCATCGACCCCGAGTGGCGTCGCTCGCACCCCTTGCCTGCGGTCGAACGAAGTCGCTATGCGCAATGGCAGGTCGCTGGCTATAACGTCAAGGGCGGTGAGCCATTGGGCGAGAACGAGTTGGCGCAGTTGGTCGAGATCCGCTTGGTCAATCGGCACACGCAGACCGAGCGTGTTGTGTTGGATCGGCAAGTTTGGCGTTGGGATGCCACCAGTGGCCGATGGTGGCTGCGCTCAGGCATCTATCCTCTAGATGCGACCCCCTGATCTGACATGTCTCCGGCTCTGCGCGAATTCACGCCAAAGCTGTTCAGTGTGCTTCGCCATGGCTATGGCCAGACGGAGTTTCGCGCCGACTTGATCGCAGGCCTGACCGTCGCCGTGGTGGCACTTCCCTTGGCAATGGCATTGGCTATTGCGTCGGGAACCACACCGGAAAAGGGACTGCACACCGCCATCGTGGCGGGCTTTCTGATTTCCGCGCTTGGCGGTTCTCGCGTACAGATCGGTGGCCCAACAGCTGCCTTCATTCCGGTCGTTTTCAGTGTCATCCAGCGATTCGGTTACGAGGGTTTGATTCTATGCACCCTGCTGGCTGGCTTGATTCTGATTGCAGCGGGGATGTTGCGCGTCGGCGCGCTCATGCGCTACATGCCGCAGCCAGTGATCACGGGTTTCACTGCAGGCATTGCAGTCTCAATCTTCAGCAGTCAAATCAAGGATGCCCTGGGCCTACCCATCGCTCAGGTGCCGGCTGAGTTTGTCGACCGCTGGCGGACTTATGCAGAACATGCGAGTGCGACAAATCCCTGGGCAGCAATCCTGACCTTGCTAGGGCTCGTGCTGATTGTGTTGCTGAAACGCTATCGACCTGCGTGGCCGTCCCTGCTCATGGTGGTGGTTGTGGGTGGATTGTTGGGGCTGTGGCTTCCCGTTGCGACCATCGGCAGCACGTTTGGCGATTTGCCTTCGGCCCTGCCTGCACTGGCGTTTCCGGAGATTCCCTTCGAACGCACAGCCGAGCTGTTGCCTTCGGCGCTGACCATCGCATTTCTGGCGGGCGTTGAATCCCTGCTATCGGCGGTCGTGGCCGATGGGATGACGGGTGGTCGACATCGTTCCAATGCGGAGTTGATAGCGCAGGGCGTTGCCAATACGGCGTCCGCGCTGATCGGCGGGCTCCCTGCGACCGGTGCGCTGGCCCGCACGGCGACGAACATTCGCGCAGGTGCCAGAACACCGGTTGCCGGCATGTTGCATGCGTTGATTCTGTTGGCTTTCATGCTGCTCTTGGCACCGCTGATGCGATACGTCCCGCTGCCTGCCCTCGCGGCCGTATTGCTGATGGTGGCTTGGAATATGAGCGAGATTCATCGATTCCGCCATTTGATGCGCGGACCGATCGGTGACCGTGTAGTCCTACTGATGACCTTCATCCTGACCGTAGCCTTTGACCTGACAGTCGCCATTGAAGCAGGGATCGTTTTGGCTGCATTCCTCTTCATGCATCGCATGAGCGAAGTGGTGGCCATCCAGAGTCACGTCGACCTTCCGGTGCAGGGCGGTGATGAGTCGGGCGACGATCCTGATCAACGTGCCAAATTGCCGCCTCACACCGATGCGTATCGCTTTTACGGCCCGTTGTTCTTCGCGGTCGCCAATCGACTGGATGCTGTGCTCGATCAACAACGTGAAGCGCCGCGGGTGTTCATTCTGCGGATGGGGCAGGTGCCACTGATTGATGCTTCTGGCGTGACGTCGCTTGAGAATTTTCTGGATCGATGTCAGGCGCAGGGGACGGCGGTCATTCTGTCTGGCATGCAGGACCAACCGAGAGAGGTTCTCCGCGGGATGGATTTCGGCAAGCATCCCAATTTCGTCGGTTTTGCGGGCAACTTCGACCGCGCCATCGAGATGGCCGAAGCCGTTCTTCAGCGAGTTGACGCGACCCGCTGAGGCTCTGCTACAACGCGTCCGGTCCCGTTTCGCCGGTGCGAATGCGGATGACCTGATCCAGGGTATGGACGAAGATCTTGCCGTCACCGATCTTGCCGCTGTTGGCCGCATTGCGGATGGCTTCCAGCACGCGCTCCAGCATGTCCTCGGCCACGGCGACTTCAATTCGCACTTTGGGCAGAAAGTCGACCACGTATTCCGCGCCGCGATACAGCTCGGTGTGCCCTTTCTGGCGACCAAATCCCTTGACCTCACCGACCGTCACGCCGCTGACGCCGATCTCCGACAGGGCTTCGCGAACGTCATCGAGTTTGAAGGGCTTGATGATGGCAGTGACCATTTTCATGCGGGCAACTCCGGCGGGGGTGCACAAGCATAGCGGCAAGTGGGCGCGGCGCAGGTCAGGATGTAGGAAAATTCCTACCCCGTTTCCAGCGCAGGCCCGACTGCGATGCGCTGAGGCCGTCGTTAGACTTCTCCCACACCCACCTCTGGACCGCACCCATGATTGGCATGAAGGCATTGGATGATCTGGCACAACGACTGACCGATTTGCTGCCGCCCGGTATGGATCAGGCGCGTGCGGATATCGAGAAGAACGTGAAAGCGGCTCTGCAGGCTGGATTCTCCAAACTCGATCTGGTGACCCGCGAGGAGTTCGATGTGCAGCGCGCCGTCCTGCTGCGAACCCGCGAAAAGCTCGCTCTGCTGGAACGCGTCCTGATGGATCTAGAAGCACGTCTGGACGTCGCGGTGCCGCGTGCGCCGGGTAGCGACACCCGCAACTGAGTGACAGCCCATGTCATTGGCGGTCGTGCATAGCCGAGCCCAATACGGCGTTTCGGCACCGCCAGTGCAGGTTGAGGTCCACCTCTCTGGTGGGCTGCCCGCGATGTCCATCGTCGGCTTGCCCGAAGCGGCGGTGAAGGAAAGCAAGGATCGCGTTCGCGCCGCGCTGCTGTGTGCGCAATTCGATATGCCGCAGCGGCGAATCACCATCAATCTCGCGCCAGCCGATCTGCCCAAGGATGGCGGTCGCTTTGATCTGCCGATTGCCTTGGGCATCCTCGCCGCATCGGGTCAATTGCCCACGGATGTTCTCGCGAAATACGAGTTCTTGGGCGAACTTGCGCTGACCGGCGAATTGCGTGCCATTCATGGTGCTCTACCTGCGGTGATTTCCGCAGGCCAGCAAGGGCGCGGAATGGTTCTGCCTAGAGGCAATGCGGACGAAGCCGCGCTCGCCGCGAGCGCCGAAGCGCGCACAGCAAGCACCTTGCTGGAGGTGTGCGCGTTCTTGCGTGGCGAGTTCAATCTGCCCGAATCCGAGCCATTGACCCAGGATCGCGGCACGAGCGGCAGTATTCCCGATCTTGCCGATGTGCGCGGGCAGGTCGCCGCGCGCCGCGCCTTGGAGGTCGCTGCAGTCGGCGCTCATAACCTGTTGATGAGCGGTCCGCCCGGTAGCGGCAAGTCGATGTTGGCGCAACGCCTGCCGGGACTGCTGCCCTTGCTGGATGAAGCGCAGGCATTGGAGGCGGCGGCCGTGCGTTCGATCAGTCATGGAGGCATTGATGCTTTTCGCTGGCGCGTTCCCGCTTATCGCGCACCCCATCACACCGCGTCGGGCGTGGCCTTGGTCGGCGGCGGATCGCAACCGCGTCCTGGCGAGATTTCCTTGGCCCATCACGGAGTCTTGTTCCTTGATGAACTGCCCGAGTGGGATCGGCGCGTGCTGGAAGTTTTGCGTGAACCGCTGGAGTCGGGTCACATCACAGTGTCGCGGGCGGCAAGACAGGCGGATTTCCCTGCGCGATTCCAGTTGCTCGCGGCGATGAATCCCTGCCCTTGCGGCTGGGCAGGCGATCCTTCGGGCCGCTGTCGTTGCACCGCAGAGCAGATCGAGCGCTATCGCGGGCGGATTTCCGGGCCCTTGCTGGATCGTATCGACCTGCACATCGATGTGCC
>DEHW01000047.1 GCA_002352135.1 Lysobacterales bacterium UBA2790 | reverse complement strand
TTCCGTCCAGCGGCACCAAATAATCAAAGACTTAGCCTGGCTCACAAGGTCGGGATTTTTGCTGGGCTAACACCGGGCTAACACGCCAGAGAAAAAACGCCCGCAGCGTGACCTCCAGAAAGGCGCCAGATCACCGGCCAGCCACCAGTCAGGCTTGCTCCCAGCAGGCAGTTGGTGGGAATGCCTCACGCGCAGGCATGTCTGGTTTTTGCAGGTTTTCTGATCCGATCGGGAATTCCTCGCGCGCGCGGTCGGCATCCGCCGTTGAATACCTCTCAGGCTTGCGCTATGCCCCGTAGTGCCGTTCCTTAGTGCCGGCAGGGCCTTCCTTTGCTGCCCGCAGCAGATATGGCTTGTAGCGCGTCTTTGCACTGCACCATGCCGTCAGCAACCACAAGCACGAACCGATCCACACCTTATACTGCAGTCGATTCCAAGATTTTTAAACCATCATGGCGGGAATCTTGCAGGGTTGCGTCGCATCATGCGAATGGGTTTCGCCACGCCGGCCCTCACTTACGCCTCCACCACGCAAGGCGCCCGTAACTCACCCCCGTCGTCGTCAGGAAGGCGGCGTAGCGGATGATCTTCGCCATACGCTGGCTGAAGATCGGCACGCCCTGCGCAGCAGTACCCGGAAGAATGGCGGCTTCTTGAAGTGCGCACAGGGCAGGACCGCGCCAGGCATCCCCAAGCCCCTGCGCCCTCACTGCACGGCGCAATGAAGTTGCTTCCCTCCACTCACGCTTTGCCGTCCCGCCAGCGCCGACCCCTCGCGGTCAATACCCGGCCAGGTTCTCGATCCGGAAGATCTGATCCATTTCATTGCGCCCGGTGTTGGTGAAGAACTTGACGGTCATGAAGCGCCTGCCTTCATCCTGGGCCAGCATCAGCGGCGTGCCATAAACCTGATGACGGGCCACCACCTTGTCCAGCGTATCGTCGCCGTTCAGAATGTGATTGCCCTTGATTTCGACCAGCAACAGACCATCGCCCACAGAACGGCCTGCCACCTTGACCGCGAAATCCGGGAAATAGCGGTCGCCGCTCGGCATCACGATGCCGATCGACCAAGGCTTCCTCGGTTCGTTGCGAAACCAGTAGTCGACTGTGCCCGACGTATCGGCGTCGAGCAGATCGGCGAATGCACGCTCTGGCCCGTTCAGGTCTTGCGGCGTGACACCATAAACGTTGAGGCGGGATTTCTTCACGCCAGCCGGCAGTTCAACGAATTCCGGCAACTTGTCGGTATCAAAAATCTCCTTGAACTTCGCTGCACAGGTTCGCGCGGCCAGTCGGATCAGATTCGGGTAGGCCGCCATGATGCGGTTCAAAGCAAGTTCCAGCTTATCCGGGTCGGCGTCTATGCCGTGGTGGGCAAACTCGGTTTTCAGCCTGCCCAGCAAAGAATCGTGCAGATCGCGCGGATCAAGATATCCAGCGTCAAACAGGACACTTTGCGCGCGGTGCGCGATTTCCTCGTCGGACAGGCGAGCCTGAATCGATTCCGTTTCCTCGCTGCCCTCGAACAGGTCAACGGTTCGCCGTGTGACCTTCACGGACTGTCGTAAACCGGCATTGAATACCTTGTCGTCGATGGCGATACGGGCAGCGATACACTTCAAGAGATCGGACGTCGACAGGGGCAGTCGTTCCGAACGATGGACACGCGGCACGCCCGCACGCAGTGCGTATCGCTGATTGCCCGAAAGCACGTGGTCGACGCTGGCATTCCGTGGCAATTGCGGCGCGGCTTCCGTGGGCGTCAACACCAGATTCGTCAGAATCCCTGTTGCTTGCCAGGCGGGCGCCGTTGCTACCCGGTGCGTGTCACCTTGGTCGTTGGTCACGTTCGATGGGGGCGCCGTCCACGCCGGCGGCGTGTAGGGTACCGACAACAACTGTGTCTGCCCATTGTGCGCCACCTGAATCTCGTTCCGGCCTGCCACCTTGACCACCATCGTGAACGGACAGACCTGCGACAGTTCGCTGCGAATCGCGTTGATCTTCTCGCCAGCATGCACCAAGCCGCTCTGGTTCGCCTCGTCGGCCAGAAACACGTAACCGTAGCGCAGCCTTTCGGGAAGTTTCTTTTCCAGCGTCGGCCCTTGCAGGCGACCATGCACGCGCAGGATGCGACCGACCACCTGAATGCCGAAATCCGTATCCTTGGCCCCACGCATCGACACCAGCGTGAAGGCGCGCGGCGCGTCAAACCCCAGCGCGACGGCCACCTTGAAGATCAGCACCTCCTTCTGCTCGTCGATCGCCACCGCCAACAGATCGTCGTTCGGATCTTTCGCCGTGTACCAGGCGATTTTCGATTCCGGGATGCCCAGCGCCGCCAGCCGCGTCCGCGCCTCTCCGATGGCCGCATCGCTATTGCCAACTTGCACCAGCATCAGCGGCACCAGTCCGATGCCGGCGGTCTGCAAACCCTGCTTGATCAAGCCATGCATGCTCCAGCCATCAGCCAGCGCTGTCGCCGCGAAGTCGACCAGTTCTTTCTGATCGTCGGCTGCCAGATAGGCAATCGACTTGATGCCGTCCTTGATCAGGCCAGCATCGACCGCTTCCTTGCGACTCACGCAAATGCGGTGCAGGTGATCGATTCCCGCCGCTTTCTTGAACTTGTCCACGTCCTGATCGTCGGGCGTGGCCGTGATCATCAGGGTGAACTCGGGGCGTAGCGTCTCACGGTAGAAACGCACCGCCTCGGCGGCGCGGGTGAAACCGTGATGTGCCTCATCCACGACCGCGCCAATCCGGAAGCCATCAGCGCGCAGTTCGGCAATCAGGTCGTCCAGCGCCAGCACGAAATCGCCCGAGCTGCGCACCCTGCGCGTTTCCTTGTTCGCCGCCACCACCGACGCCCAGGTGGTGACGAACACATCGCCGCTTTTGGTGCCACGCGTCTTGCGGTCGCCTTGCAAATCGCGCACGCGCAGGCCGACGAAGGTGGACTTGATCGCGCCCTTGGCCTGCTCGACCAGCCCGGCGAAGGGCGTGAACCAGAACCAGACGATACGGGCATTGCTCTCCCGATCCGGTGCGGCAAAGCTCTCGGCAATCATGCCGGCCATCAGGGTCTTTCCCGAACCGGTCGGCGCTTCCAGCAACAGGCAGCCGTTGAACGCGGTCGCCGCCGCTCGGCTGGCATCGTCGCCGGCCTGCCGCAACTGACTTTCGGCGTGGCGGAAAATTTCCAGCGCATTGGCGACCGCCTCGCGCTGATAGCCCTTGGGCGACGGCGCGCTCACGACCGCCCTCCCGTAGCCGACGAAGACCGTGCGCCGAAGCGATTGACGAGAAATGCCGGAATCGGCTCGAAGGCCACGCGCGGGTCGGTCAGTCGTTGGGCCAGTAACGCCGGTTGCCACGAATACACCACCGCCTGCCCGGCAGCGTGAATGGATTCCTGCACGGCAGCGAGCACCGCGTCGTCGAGTTTCGGCAGATAGATCACCTCTCCGCGCGAGCTTGCCGCCGTCTGTATCGGCAGTTCGACCTGATAGGGCGTCAGCGCCACCTCGTGAATCAGTTGGAGCGCGGTCCACACCTGGTCATGCTGGATATTCCGGAATACCCTCGCCGAAGGAATGCGTCGGCAGCGCAGATAGGCAAAGCCACCGCCAAGCCCTTCGATGGCTTGTCCCTTCTTGTTGCTGTAGCCGGCAATCACCCGCCGCACACGCTCGGCGCACACGTCGCGGCAGAGATTCTTGTCGGGGGCGTCGGCTGTCGCCTCGGTGCTGGAAACGAGGATGAAGCGCCGCTTGCCGCCATCCTCCCTGTTCAGGTTCAGCACCGCTTGCGCCGTAGTGCCACTGCCGGCGAAGAAATCCAGCACGATGGCATCGGTGGCGTTGATCATGCGCAGCATCCGTTCAATCAGCTCGGAGGGCTTTGGCGTGCTGAATAGATCGGATGTGTCGAAAATGTCCCGCAGCAATGCCTTCGCCTGCCGCATCGTCGGCAAGTCCGACCAGATCGTGGGATACGGCCGTACCAAAGCTGCCGGAGGAAACTCTCGCGTGTAGGGCTCCCATACGGTCTTGCCAAGCTTGGTGCGTTGCTTCCAGATCAGCGTGCCGGCGACACGGTGCTTCTCGACACCATCACGCCCCATGGACCAGCACGCCTCTTCGCCGTTGTCGTGTACCGGACACACTTCATTGCCGTCGGGGTCGACAATAGGGAAATACATTGTCGGTCGGTCGCGACGCAGACTGTTCTTGCCATTCTTCTTGAGCAGTCGGTCCCGAAACTGTGTGCCATCGTCGGCAACGCGATAGGCATCGATAATCCCAGGGGCTGGCATTGGAACGAAGCGAGCCTGATCTTTGGCCAAGGCGTAGGCGATTATGAACTCATGGTCTGGAGTAATCGGCACCTTGTTATCGTTGGGGCTGTCGACCTTGCGCCAAAGAAAGCTGGCAATAAAATTTGCAGCCCCGAACACCTGTTCCATGAGTAGCCCAAGGTGAAACACCTCGTTGTCGTCGATGGAGACAAAGATCACGCCATCCTCGGCCAGCAGTTCCTTGGCCAGTTCCAGTCGCCGGTACATGAACTCCAGCCACTTGGAATGGCGGTAAGCGTCGTCCTTGTCGATGAAGCGGTCGTTGTAGATGAAGTCGCGGTTGCCGGTGTTGTAGGGCGGGTCGATGTAGATGCACTTGACGCGACCGGCGTGGGTCATGCGCAGATAGCGCAGGGCATCGAAGTTGTCGCCCTCGATGATCAGGTTCTGCTGCGGCCCGTCGCCGCAGGACAGTTCGGCATCCCAGTCCAAGGCCACGAAATCACTGTTGACCGACAGATCGTGGTCGATTTCGTCGCGCTCCCACACCAGCCCGAAGCGTGGCCTTCGGTCGCGCTCGCGCAGCAGGCGAATCAACTGGTCCCTGGAGTAATCCTCGTAGTTATCGGCCACGGCAGTGAGGAGGGCAGGAATTCGTCATCATGGTGGCGAGTTTACCTGTTCCAGCACGCCGATGCGCCAGCTTTTTCCGAAACAGATCAGCCCAGGCCGGGAATGTTCAGCCTGAACCGCCGCGCGATGCCTAGCAGTGAAGCGTTCACGTTGACATCGTGTTCCGCCCGCAGTCGCTGAAAGGTGCGCCAGTGCATTCCCTCGGGCTTGCCGCCTTCCGGGTTCGCTATCCCGGCTTCCCATCCAAGCCGCCGCCGGATGGTGTCCGCCCGCCGCATCGCTCGATCATCGTCCGTTTCCCGCTGGCACGGATAGGCCAGCTTGTGACAGTGCCGACAGGCGAAGATCGTACCGCCGAAGAGGATCGCCACGCGCCGCCCGCATCCTCTCGCCGGGCAAAGCAACCACGCCCGCCGCCCGCCAAGGTGGCAGGGTGTCCATTCCAGATGGACGGGGTATTCCATCGGTTGCCACTCGCCACCATGGCCTCGGCTTCGGTAGTTGAGAATCACGCGGTCAACTTCCGTTCGCATCTGGATGGATGCCACCTCTACGCCATGACGAGTCCATTGCCAGCCGAAGGCTAGGCCCGGTGTCAGCAGGCCATCGCGTTGCAGCCGCCGAATATCCAGCGTCCGCATGTCGCTTGTCGTGGCCTTGCCCCACTGTCGCCCGCTACCGTATCCGCCCATCGCCGCCCTCGCAGATTTTCCGAAATCATTTGGTAAGTTGCCTCGCCATCACCGCTGCCGATTCGCCGGAATCGCCCGCCGTTGCTCGCTTTTCGGTGGTTTCCGGTATGGGTAGCTTTCTCACCAATTCCTGAGCAATTGCAGCCCGAATACTTTCCTCCCAGTCGTCGTTCTCGTGCAAATCGGGGTATCGCTCGCGGTTGATCAGCGGCTGTGCCAGCCGTTCTGCTACCGGGTCGCGGCCAGCCCATTGATTGACGACCACGGTCAGCGGAGTCGGCGCTTTCGTTTCCGGCTTTCCGACAAGGTATTGCGCCAACCAGGCCCGCGCCGCAGGGTCGCCTTCCTTAGCCAGTTGCAGGGTTCCGGCGACCACATCCCGCCAATCGTCAAGGGTCACGGTATCCAATAGCACGCCCATGTAATCGGTTTCGGTGCGCCGATGCACTCCCGCCCCATGGATGAATCCTTGCTTCGCTCTTGCCATCATTCACATCCTTTCTGGATCAGTCCCGGCCAGTGCTCGCGGCCCGCCCGTTGATTGGTGTCATTAGCGTTCGGCGCATAGCCCGCGCACCGTTGGGGCATGTCGGGCGATGCCGGTCGATAGCCGACGATCGCCGACACCCGCCCGCCAGGTCGAGC
>DEHW01000111.1 GCA_002352135.1 Lysobacterales bacterium UBA2790 | reverse complement strand
AAGGTGCTGCGCATGCGCTTCGGTATCGACATGAATACCGATCACACTCTGGAAGAAGTCGGCAAGCAATTCGATGTCACTCGCGAGCGCATCCGTCAGATCGAAGCCAAGGCCCTGCGCAAGCTGCGCCACCCCAGCCGCTCGGAACAACTGCGCAGCTTCCTCGATATCGACTGAAGATTGCCCCGAAGGTGTTTGTCGACAACGGCCCGATGACGGGCCGTTGTCGTTTCTGCCTGCGGGGGCATTCCACGACACGTGGCACATCCGTCCTCCGCCCAAATCCGCTATCGTTCGCGCACTTTGGTAGGGGGACCGAATTCCATGAAACCGATCCACGCGACGCTGCCGTGGGCGCTTCTCTGCGCCTCGCTGCTTGGTTGCCAACACACCGTCCATAAGGAAGAAGCTGCGCCTCAGGCGCAGTACACGCCATCGCCTGGCGAAGCTCGACTGTTGCAACTGTCCTATCCAACTGGGCAATTCGAGCCACGCTGGATGGTGGATGCCGCGCGACAGGCACACGAGGTGAAGGCCGCTCTCCCACTGGGCAGCGGTTCGGCGACACGCGGACGCCAATCGCCAGGCCTGCTTGCCTTGGACCCGGCACGCTTCACTGCACTGGGACCGATGCCTCTCAACCCCGGTAACGAAGCCGCTGCGGGTCGTACCAACGTCATCGTCGTCGATCCCGTCGACACCAGCGTGGCGTATGCCGGTTCCGATGGCGGCGGCGTGTGGCGCACTCGCAATTGCTGTTCCGCCAGCACCACCTGGGAAGTGGTCACCGATTTCCCCGAGATTGCCAGCATGGCCATCGGTGACATCACCCTGGACCCGAACAACCACAACACGGTCTACGCAGGCACGGGCGATCTTCGCTATGGCTCGTTTTCATTTGGAGCGGCAGGCCTGCTGAAAAGCACCGATGGCGGCGACACCTGGACCATTCTGGGTGCCGACGTATTCAACCCGTTCTATGGCCCCTCAGCAGGCGGATTCCCCCAATACCAGGCCATCGGCAAGGTCGTGGTTGATCCACGAGATTCCGACAACCTGATTGTCGGCACCAAGACCGGGCTGTATCTCTCCTACGATGGCGGCGCGAACTGGACCGGCCCCTGCCTGACCAATCCGCATACGACGCAGCGACAGGACACCACCGGACTGATCGCCGTGGCGAGCGCCGACAATCTCAGCACGCGGCTCTTTGCGGCAATCGGCACACGGGGCTCGCCGACACCGGTTCAGCCGGACTTGGGCAATACCGGCGCCAATGGCGTGTACCGCGCCACGTTGCCCGCGTCGGGTTGCCCCGTTGACTGGAGTTTGCTGGCCAATGGTTGGCCTGCGAATACCGGCAACGGCGTTGCGGGCGCGACCAGTATCGGCCGCTTGGAGATCGCCATTGCGCCAACGGACCGCAACACGATGTATGCCATGGCAGGCAATTCCACGTCGCTGGGCTCGGGCGTGATCGGCGTGTGGAAGACCATCAACGGTGGCGACACATGGACCCAGGTCGCGACTCCCTCCACGGTTTCCGCCAACGGCTGCGCCAATGCAGCCGCTGGTGGTGCCCAGATGTGGTACGACGCAGGCCTGACCGTGAGCCCGACCGACGCCAACACCGTCTTGCTGAGTGGCGTCGATTTGTATCGCTCCACCAATGGCGGGGCCAACTTCACTGACGTCACGTGCGGTTACTCGACAGGCAACGTGCATGTCGATCATCACGCGCGCGCTTACGTCGGCAACGATCCGAACCGACTACTGCTGGGCAGCGATGGCGGCGTCTGGTACTCATCCAACGCCACGGCAGCCAGCCCGAGCTTCATCCCGCTGAACAACACGATCAATACCATCGAGTTCTACTCCGGTGACATCACCGCCGATTTCGCCAATGCTGCCAACCCCGGAGCCAGCGGCGGCGCGCAGGACAACGGATCGAATACGGCGCAATGGAGCGGATCGCCATCGGCCGGCGCGTGGGTTACTCGCCTAGGCGGTGACGGCATCTACACCCGCATCGACCCGATCATCCGCAGTGGCGGTGGACAGCGTTGGTACTACTCCAGCCAGAACGGCAACCTGGTCGTAGCGCAGAACGGCCCGGGCGGTACGATCACGGGCGCTGCCGCGCCGAGCAGTTGGGGCGGCGACACACTCAGTTTCGTCATGCCTGTGGAGCTGTACAAGTACGGCGCACTCGACGCGCCCAACAGCGGCTGCACCAGCGCGAACGGGTGTACGCGCTTGTTGGGCGGCACCAACCGGGTATGGGAAACCATCCAAGCTGGCGTTCCGACGTCGTCGTGGTACGCCAACAGCCCGAATCTGACCAAGGGCACGCTGTCCGCTCGATCCTTCATCAATCAGTTGTCGCATGCTGTTTCCGACCCCTCCGTCGCCATCGCGGGCACAAACGACGGTAACGTCTGGATCGGCTACGGCCTGGGTCAAGGCGTCGCCAACAGTGCAACCTGGGTGAACCTGACCAATGCCAACGCCATTCTGCCCAACCGCCCGATCATGGATGTCGCCACCGCACCCGACACACCTTGGCAAGGCTATGCGGCGGTCGGCGGCTTCACTGCCAACACACCGACGACGCCAGGACATGTGTTCCAGGTGACCTGCACGGCCAACTGCGCAAGCTTTGTCTGGATCGACAAGTCGGGAAATCTGCCCGACATTCCTGCCAACAGCGTGATCGTCAATCCACATATCCCGAATCAGGTCTTCGTCGGTACCGACTGGGGCCTCTACTACACCGACGATATCGACGCCACCCCTGTCGTTTGGCAGCGCCACGAAGGCCTGCCTCACGTCATGGTGTGGGACATGGCGATCGACCGCGGCTTCACCACGCTCGCCGTCTTCACGCGATCCCGTGGCGCTTGGGCATGGCCTTTGCCGACCGAAGCGGTCAATCCTGACCTGCTGTTCCGTGACGGTTTCGAAAGCGGACTGTGATACGCAAGGGGCAGGCACCGCAGTGGTGCCTGCCCCAAGGTCGTGACTCAGCGTTGCCCGCCGACAATCACCACATCGGCCGGCCGCGCCGCAAACAAACCGTTGCAGACCACGCCCACGATCTGGTTGATCTCGCGCTCCAAACTCACGGGATCGACGATTCGCAGATTGTGGACGTCGAGAATCCAGTTGCCGTTGTCGGTGACGACGCCCTCGCGCCAAACCGGCTGCCCGCCCAATGCCAGCAGCTTGCGCGCAACATGACTGCGTGCCATCGGGATGACTTCAACCGGCAGCGGGAAGCGGCCGAGAAGGTCGACCTGCTTGCTCGGATCGATCATGCAGACGAACTTTCGGCTTGCTGCCGCGATGATCTTTTCCCGCGTCAGCGCCGCGCCACCGCCCTTGATCAGTCGCTTGTGCGGATCACACTCATCGGCACCATCGATGTAGACATCCAGTGGGCCCACGCTGTTGAGATCCAGCACCTCGATGCCCAGCGACCGCAATTGCTGGGTGCTTTGCTCCGAGCTGGACACCGCGCCGCGAATGCGGTCGTTCATGCGACCGAGTCCCTCGATGAAGAACTTCACCGTCGACCCGGTTCCTACGCCGATCACGGTTCCGGGTTCGACATGGGCGAGCGCGCGCTCGGCGGCATCGCGTTTGTTGGCATCCTGACTCATCTCGCCGCTCCCACCGAATGTTCCAGATCAAGAATGTACCGCCACTGCGCCGCACTGACTGGCAGTATCGAAAGCCGGTTACCGCGTCGCAGCAGGGCAAAGTCACCCAGCGCCTCGGCATGACGCTTCAACTCATCCAGCGCAATGGTTCGCTGCAAGGCCCGCTTGAAGCCGACTTCGCGCAACAGCCAGCGCGGTGAGTCAGGCGTGCTACCCGGATCGAAATAGTCGCTCGCCGGATCAAACTGGGTCGGGTCGGGCATGGCCTCGCTGACGATCTCGGCAAGCCCGACAATCCCAGGCATGGCGCAGTTGGAATGGTAGAACAGCACCCCATCGCCATACTGCATGTCGTCGCGGATGAAGTTGCGCGCTTGATAGTTGCGCACACCATTCCACGGCTCACGGCCGCGCTGCGCAAGTTGCTGGATCGAAAACTCATCTGGCTCGGACTTCATCAACCAGTAGCGCATCGCCACTTCCCCTCAGGCCAGCAAGGCGTCGATCAGTGCCTTCTGGCTGCGCGCCTGACGGAAGCGCCTGAGGCGTTCCGCCCGGACGATGGCAAGCAGATCGTCCAGCGTGCGCTCGAACACATCGTTGACCAACAGATAATCGAAATCCTCGAGGTGCGCAATTTCCGTCCGCGAATCCGCGAGGCGACGCTGGATCACCTCTTCCGCATCCTGTCCGCGTCCGCGCAGACGACGCTCCAGCTCGACCCGCGACGGCGGAAGGATGAACACGCTGACGCAATCCGGCACCAGCGAGCGAACCTGCCGCGCTCCCTGGTAATCGATCTCCAGCAGCACGTCACGACCTTCGGCCAAGGGTCGCTCGACGGTATGTCGCGCGGTTCCCTTCAGATCACCGTGCACCACGGCGTGCTCGAAAAACTCGCCACGCGCCACCATGGCCTCGAACTCGCCTCGGGTGACGAAGTGGTAGTGAGATCCTTCCGATTCACCGGCGCGCGGCGCGCGCGAGGTGTAGGAAATCGACAGCTGAATCGACGTCTCGCGCGCCAGCAGCGCGTTGACCAGACTCGACTTGCCCGCGCCGGATGGGGCGGCGATGATGAAAAGGCATCCGCTCATTCGATGTTCTGCACCTGTTCGCGCAACTGTTCGATCAGCACCTTCAACTCCACGGCGGCTTGCGTGGTGCGCTGATCCACGGATTTCGAGCCCAAGGTATTGGCCTCGCGATTGAACTCCTGCATCAGGAAGTCGAGACGGCGACCAACGGCTTCCTTCAAGCCCAGAATGCGTCGCGCCTCGTCCACATGCGCAGCCAGTCGGTCCAGCTCTTCATCGACATCGATCTTCTGCAATGACAGGACGACTTCCTGCTCCAGGCGTCCCGGCTCCAAGGGCTGCTTGAGGTCGGCCAGCCGCGCATCCAGTTTGCTGCGCAGCGCCGCACGAATTTCTGGCAGCCATGCGCGAACCTGCACGGTGATCGAGGCAATCG
>DEHW01000168.1 GCA_002352135.1 Lysobacterales bacterium UBA2790 | reverse complement strand
TTCTGGCCGCTCGACTATCCGATCAAACAACCGCAGTTGGTCGAATTCCTGCGTCGCGCCAGCATCAAGAAAATGGAAGAAATCGCTGATGTCGGACTGCCCAAGGGCGGGCCGACCGGCTCCAGCGCGGCTGTGCAGAAGTTGCGGCGAATGATCGATCAGGTCGCCAGTTTCGACACCACGGTGCTGATCCTTGGCGAGTCGGGAACCGGCAAGGAAGTGGCCGCGCGGGCGATCTACGAGCGCTCCGCGCGCCGCAGCGGCCCCTTTGTGGCGATCAACTGCGGTGCCATTCCCTCCGAGTTGCTGGAGTCGGAATTGTTCGGTCATGAAAAGGGCTCCTTCACCGGCGCGCTGACCTCGCGCAAGGGCCGCTTCGAACTGGCCGAGGGCGGCACCTTGTTCCTCGACGAAATCGGCGACATGAGCATGCCGATGCAGGTCAAGTTGCTGCGCGTCCTGCAGGAACGCAGTTTTGAGCGTGTCGGTGGCAGCGAGACGATCCGCTGCAATGTGCGCGTCATTGCGGCCACGCATCGCAACCTGGAAGACGCCATTGTCAAAGGCAGCTTCCGCGAGGACCTGTTCTATCGCCTGAACGTGTTCCCCATCGAAATGCCCTCGCTGCGTGACCGCCGCGAAGACCTGCCGGAATTGGTCAACGCATTGACCAAACAGTTGGAGAAGTCCGGTCGGGGTAGCGTACGCCTGTCGGCGGAAGCGCTGGCGGTGCTGCAGGCCTATCAATGGCCGGGCAATGTGCGCGAACTGTCCAACCTGATCGAGCGTCTGGCGGTGCTGCATCCAGCGGGTCTGGTGCGGGCACGCGATCTGCCTGCACGCTACCGTGATGGCATCGAGTTGCCGGAAGAAGTCGAGCTGGATCTGGTCGATGCCGAGCCGGTCGCCGTGCCGGACACCCTGCCAGCCGAAGGCATCGATCTGAAAGACCACATCGCCCGTATCGAGATCAACCTGATCAAGGCGGCGCTGGACCGTGCCGAGGGTGTGGTCGCGCACGCGGCGCAGTTGTTGGGCCTGCGTCGAACCACGTTGGTGGAGAAGTTGCGCAAGTACGGACTGGGGCGCGACGGCGACATTAATTTGACGTCAGAACCCTGACGCAGCGGGCATGGCTCTTGCTAGGAACGGGATGAACACGTTTCCACACGAGCCTTCGCCGCCATGAGCGACGCCACGATCTCCTCGATTCTTTCGCAGATCCGCAACCTGCAAGGGCAGAGCACGGCGCTGCGTCCAAGCGCTGCCGAATCCGCCCCGGTGGCGGCGGAAAGCAGTTTCGGCGCGACGTTCAAGAAGGCGCTCAATCAGGTCAATACGCAGCAGCAGGAATCCGCAACCTTGGCGCGCGGCTTTGAAATGGGCGATCCGAATATCGATCTGGTCCGCGTGATGCTGGCACAGCAAGAGGCGGCCGTGAGCTTCCGGGCCACGGTCGAAGTCCGCAACCGTCTCGTCCAGGCTTATCAGGACGTGATGAACATGCCCTTGTGAGGTGAGTCATGGCGACTGATCTGCGACTTGCCAATCTCAAGGACATTCCGGCCATCCGCCAGACCGGCGCATTGCTGACGCTGGCAGCAACCATTGCGGCGGGCATCGCGCTGTTCTTCTGGTCCTTGTCACCCGGCAAAGTGGCGCTGTTCTCCGGGCTTGGTGATCGCGATGCCGCCGAGGTGGTGGAGGCCTTGCGTGCCGCGCAGATCGACTACGAAGTGGACCTTGTGACCGGTGAGATTCGTGTGCCCGAAGCCAAGGTCCGCGAAGCCCGCATGAAGCTCGCGACTTTGGGTTTGCCACAGGGAACGCGGGCGGGCGTGGAGTCGATGAGCGAAAACCCGGGTTTCGGGACGAGCCAGTTTGTCGAGTCGGCGCGCTATCAGCACGCCCTGGAAACCGAAATCGCCCGCACCATTCGCGAGCTGCGCCCGGTGCGCGAAGCGCGTGTCCATCTGGCCTTGCCCAAGCCCAGCGCCTTCACCCGTCAGCGTCAGCCAGCCAGCGCCTCAGTGATGCTGCAGTTGTACGCCGGTCGCGCCATGGAGCGTGCCCAGGTCGACGCGATTGTGCACTTGGTGGCATCCAGCATTCCCGACCTCGCGCCTGAGCGGGTAACTGTGATCGACCAGGCCGGACGGTTGCTGAGCCAGAACGATCCCGACGATCCGAACGTGCTCAGCGCCATGCAATTCGAGCAGCGCCGCCGGATTGAGCAGAGTCTGATTGAGCGCATTCAATCCTTGCTGGAACCCATGGCTGGGCCGGGGCGCGTCAGTGCGCAGGTCAGCGTGGACATGGATTTCTCGGTGATAGAAGAAGCCCGTGAATCGTTTGTCCCCGATCCGGAAAAATTGCGTAGCGAGCAGGTCGCGGAGTCCACCACCTCGACGCCGCAGGCCGAAGGCGTGCCGGGCGCGGTGGCGAACACACCGCCCGGCGCGGCCGAGGCGGCAGCGACAGGACCCCAGACCGCGTCGCGCAGCAGCACGCGCAACTTCGAGTTGGATCGCACCCTCAGCCATAGTCGTAACAACACCGGACGCGTTACCCGCGTCACGGCGGCCGTGCTGATCGACCACATTCTTTCCGCAACCGCCTCCACCGCGGTGGCGGCGACCGATCCTGCTGCGGATCCCGCAGCGGACCCCGCCAGTGCGACCGATGCGGATCCTGCAACGACACCCGCTGCAACAACGGTGGCCGCCGCGCAACCGCTGACGCCCGAACAGTTGGCGCAGGTCGAGGAGTTGGTCAAGCAAGCCATCGGATTCAGTGCTGAGCGTGGCGACGCGGTGACGGTGATGAACTCGCCGTTCGTGCGCGAGGTCGACGATTTTGTCGCCGAGGAAATTCCGATTTGGCAACAGCCATGGGTGCTCGACATCGGGCGCATGGTGTTGGGCGCGGGAATTGTGCTGCTGCTGATTTTCGCGGTGCTGCGTCCGGCACTGCGTTCCATTACCCAACCGGCACCGCGAGCACTGGCGGCCGACGAGCAGGAAGGCGAGGACCAGGATCATGAGCGGCCATTGCTGCCCGGGCGTCGATCCCAGGCGCTGCTGGCCGATGAGTCCGAGGACGATGCCAATGCCCCTGGCAGGCCGGACCCGAATTCCCTGGACGAGAAACTCAAAGTCGCGCGGGCGGCCGTTTCGCAAGACCCCAAGGTCGTCGCGCAAGTGATCAAGAACTGGGTAGCGACCGATGGCTGAGACCACGCAAGAACCCTTGACCGGGACACAACGCGCCGCCGTACTGCTGATGTCGCTGGGCGAAGCGGAAGCGGCGGAAGTGCTGCGCCAGTTGAATGCCAAAGAGGTGCAGAAACTGGGCTTGGCCATGGCCACGATCAGCAATGTCACCCGCGATCAGGTTGGCGAAGTCGTCGACGCTTTTCATGCCGAACTGGGGACGCAAACCTCGTTCGGCATGGGCGCCGACGATTACGTCCGCAAGGTGCTGGTGCAGGCGCTGGGCGAGGACAAAGCCGGTGGGCTGATTGATCGCATCCTGCTGGGACGCAACAGCAAAGGACTGGAAACGTTGAAGTGGATGGACCCGCGTGCCATCGCCGATCTCATCCGCAACGAGCATCCGCAGATCATCGCCATCGTGCTGGCCTATCTGGACAGTGATCAGGCGGCGGACGTGATCAAACTGCTACCGGCACGCCTGCGTTCCGACGCGCTGATGCGCATCGCCACCTTGGATGGCATTCCACCGAATGCGCTGAATGAACTGAACGACATTCTGGAGAAGCAGTTCTCGGGCAACCAGAACATGAATTCCTCGCAGGTGGGCGGCGTGAAGGTGGCCGCCAACATCATCAACTTCCTCGATGCGACCACCGAGCAGGCCATCAGCAGTGCGATTGCGCAGGTCGATCCCGAGCTGGCCGCTGCCATTCAGGAGTTGATGTTCGTGTTCGACAACGTCGCCGATCTAGACGACAAGGCGGTGCAGACAGTGCTGCGTGAAGTCCCCGGCGACAAGCTCGGGCTGGCATTGCGCGGCGCCGATACGAAGGTCAAGGACAAGATTCTCAAGAACATGTCGCAGCGCGCGGCGGCAATGTTGCAGGAAGACATGGAAGTACGTGGACCCGCCAAGCTGTCGGATGTCGAAGGCGCGCAGAAGGAGATTCTCGCCATCGTCCGCCGCATGGTTGAGGCTGGCGAAATCCAGATTGGCGGCAAGGGTGAGGAGTTCGTCTGATGAGCAACGTTGGCGCGCCCCGCTCGGTGTTGCCTGACCTGCCGGGAGCGGTGCGCTGGGAGGTGCCTTCGCTGGACGAACCGAGGCCAGCAGGCGCAGGCGTGGAACTGCCGCCGCAGCCGCCCACTCTGGAGGAAATCGAGGCCATTCAGCGCGCTGCGCATGCGGAAGGGCATGCGGATGGCTATCGTGAAGGACAGGCCCAGGCGCAGGCCGAAGCGCGCGTCGTGGTTGCTCGATTGGAGGGTCTGTTGGACGCCCTGTTGCGCCCGATGGCGCAGCTTGAGGACGACGTTGAACAAGCCTTGGCGAGCCTGGCGACGCGCATTGCGGGCCTGCTGTTGCGCGAAGCCTATGTCGAACAGCCGGAGCGGCTGGCGGCGCTGGTTCACGAGGCCGTGGAAAGTCTCGGTGAAAGCCGACGTCGCGTCGAGGTTCGCCTGCATCCGGATGATCTGGCTTTGCTCAGGCCGTTGTTGGGTGAGCTGCACCACGCGCGACTGGCGGCGGATGCCAGTCTTGGCCGAGGCGACTTGCGCGTGCACGCTGAGGACGTGCGGCTTGACGCGCGGATCAATACACGTCTCGAACAGATCCTGCAGCGCCTGCGCAAGACGACCGCGTCGACCGATGCAGCAAAGGACGCCGCCGCCGAGGAGTCGAGTCCATGAACGCCGTGCCCGACTGGTTGCAGGCGCGCAATCGACGTCTCGCTGCGCGACTGCAGCGACGCATGCCGGAAGCCTTGCACGCGCGTGAGTTCCTGCGCGAAGGGGTACTGAAGCGCGTGGTCGGACTGACCATCGAAGCCGTGGGTTGCGAGATGCCGCTGGGTGCCAACGCGCATATTGAAACCCACGATGGCGAATGGGTGGACGCCGAGGTGGTCGGCTTCGCCGGTGATCGCACGTTTCTGATGCCCAGCACCGAAGTGCAGGGCTTGTTGCCCAATGCGCGCGTCGTACCCAAGTCCGGGGAAGGTCTGGTCGCTGTGGGTGACGCCTTGCTTGGGCGCGTGATCGATGGCGAGGGTGTGCCACTGGATGGTCGCGGCGAGCTGCGTTTGGATGCCGCCACCAAGCTACTGGGAACGCCGATCAACCCCTTGCAGCGCGAGCCGATCCATCA
>DEHW01000020.1 GCA_002352135.1 Lysobacterales bacterium UBA2790 | reverse complement strand
GCGCAGTGGAAATGGGCCTCGGCGAATGCCGTGGATGCCGCGCTCGCGGGGCGCTTGCAGGCGGCTGAGCAACGTGTGCTTGCGCGCGCCGAGGCATCGCGCGCCGAGTGCTGCATCCTGCGCTGTGGATTGATCTATGGTGCGGGCTCGGATCGCACCCTGACACCGATGCGTCGTCTGGCTGGAAGGTGGCATGTTCTTCCCTGGCCTGCGCGTGCAAAGGGCTTGCGCCAGCCCGTGCATGCGGCGGATCTCGCCCAGGTCATTCTCAATGCCGTACGGTCGGAATGCTTGCCGACCGGCATCCGTCGATTGCCCGGTCCGGAGGTGCTCGACTGGATCGAGATTTGGCAACGCGTACTGGCAACCCTGCACCCATCGCCGCGTGTTCTTCGAATCCCCGATCCTGCGCTGAAAGGGCTCTTGATGTGGCTGGTAAGGCGCGGCGAGCCGTGGGCTTCAAAGCTCTCAATGTTGCAGCGCGTTTATGAAGATCAGATCGCCGACAGCGGCGATTGGCATTCTTTCGGGGTGACGCCGCGTCGGTTCCAGCCCACTTCGCAGGACTTCGTTGACGACGTTGGGTGAATCCAAATCAAAGGCTTAAAGGCGATCGAAGTGCATTGGTTCGTATCCTTACGCCGGCGACCACTCCGCAATTCGACGGGCGTCATGTGGCGGCATCTGCGCACAACTGCTGCGAAGCAACATTAGTGATGCCTGTGACCATACGGCGGAGAATTGCCAGCACTTGCAAGCGCTGGCTACATTAACGCCTGATTCATCACCCCGGTCACCAGAAGGACATGAACATGCAGGCTCGATTGACCCTGTCGATGGCCCTGTCGGCGTTGCTGCTCTCTGCTTGCAGCAGCTCCAGCAACAGCCCCCGCGCCGTCGCCACCGCACCCGCCACCAATGACAGTGGAAGCGCCGTCAATGGCGTCATCACCGCACGCTTCAATCCGTCCGCAGGGGTTATTCCGCTGCCGAACAATCTGCTGTTGTCGGGCACGCGTGACCTGACCTTGAACATTCCGCTGGGAACGGCCAATCCGGCCGATTTCAGCAATCCGCAGGTGGCGCTGAACAGCCTTGACGGCTGGAGCACCACGACGCCGTGGACCTTCTCCTTCAGCGCAGCACCGAACCCCGCGACCGTGGTCCCCGGCCAGTCTGTGCGGATGTTCCAGGTAACTCTGTCCGGTCCGGGCGGCGGCACCACGGGACTGACCCGCGAACTGACGGCGGGCGTTGACTTCGTCACCGCGCCAGTATCGACCGATTCGACCGGACGCACGTTCGCCATCGTGCCGCTGAANNTGCGTCAGCTCACCAATTCGCATCTCGCCGTCGCGGCGGCTGCTGGAATTCCGAGCAGTGAAGTCGTGGTGTCATGGGTCGCGACCACCCAGAGCGTGACGCCCGTGATGCAGACGGTGCGTGCTATCACCCAGCCCGGTGCTGCCACGCTGGTGCCCACCGGAATGAATACCTCGGTGGCGGGTTTGCAGCCAGTGGCGGACATCTATATCGGCACCCTGACCGTGCCGTACTACCTGTCCGCGCCGAGTGCGGAGAACCCGACAGCGCCGCTGAACGGCTTCTGGAAGGCCGCGCCCGGTGCTTATATTTCCGCACTTGCCAATGCCGGTCTGGATCCGACGTCGACCAACATCACCTTCGCCAATCCGATTCCGGTGGCTACGGGCAATCAGACCATTCCCGTCATCGCCACCGTGCCAAACGAGAACTCCGGAAAACTCAAGCCAAGCACCGGTTGGCCGGTGGTGATCTTCCAGCACGGCATCACCCGCAACCGGTCGGACGCACTGGCGATTTCTGCGACCTTGGCGGCGCAAGGTTTTGCCGTCATCGCCATTGATCTTCCCCTGCATGGCTTGCCAGCAAACAGTCCGTTCAATATTGAAAATTCGCCGTTTGGCCCCGTCGCGAATGAGCGTACTTTCGCGGTTGACTACGTGAACAACAGCACCGGTGCAGCNNTGACCTCACGTGACAACGTCCGCCAAGGCGTTGCAGACCTGTTCGTGCTCGCCAAAACGATTCCGAACATCGATTTTGATGGCAATGGTGCCGACTTCGACGGTTCCCGCATTGCCTTCACCGGGCAGTCGCTGGGTTCCATCGTGGGAACGCAGTTTGTGGCCCTGGAATCAACGGTGAATCAGGCCGTGTTGTCTGTGCCCGGTGGCGGCATTGCTCGTTTGCTTGAAGCCTCTCCCACCTTCGGTCCGCGTATCCGTGCTGGTCTGGCAGCTTCCGCCGGCCTGCAGCCAGGAACGGCAACGTATGACAGCTTCTTTGGTGCAACTCAGCAGGCCATCGATTCCGCTGATCCGATCAACTACGCCTTTGCCACCGCGCCAAAAGCGATTCTCCTCCACGAAGTCGTCGGTAATGGCGCAGATGTCCTGCCTGACCAGGTCATCCCGAACGCGGTGGCTGGTGCGCCGCTGTCTGGCACCGAGCCCTTGATTCGCGCAATGGCCCTGTCGACATTGTCCAGCACCACCTTGTCCGACAACCCTGTGCGTGGCGTCGTGCGTTTTGTGGCGGGCGACCACGGTTCACTTCTGTCACCCACGGCGTCCTTGCTGGCCACGATGGAAATGCAGGGTCAGATGGCCAGTTTCATCGCCTCGGGCGGTAAAGCGGTGTTGGTCCAGAACTCCTCCGTCATCCGCGCGCAGTAAGCGAACATCAAGGAAAGAATCATGACCAGTAAACAATTGAATGCCCGCTTGCGTCGCCTGACACCACTCAGTTTGGCTGTCACGACAGCGCTGCTCGCTCAGAACGCGATGGCCGTGGAGTTCAGTCGCGGCGACCTCAGCGGTTCGATCGATACCACGGTAACCTGGGGTGCTTCGGTGCGCGCCCAAGACCGCGACGATCGTCTCATCGGCAAAGTCAACCTTGATCCCACCATCGGCGCACGAGTTTCCGCTCTTCAGGCACAGGGCCGTTATGTAGAAGCGCAGGCTCTTGCACTGGCTGCGCCAGGCCGCTTCTCGGTCAACTCCGACGACGGCAATCTGAA
>DEHW01000101.1:21976-22128 GCA_002352135.1 Lysobacterales bacterium UBA2790 | reverse complement strand
GCGAAGTAGTTCATCTCGATCACCCGCGCGGTGCGCTCATCCTTTGCACGCAATTGATCCATGGCCTGATCCAGGGCCAGCAGATCGATCTCATTGCGTGTGTTGGATTCGGAGTCCAGCGCCCCCAAGGTCAACACGGCCGCACCACCACC
>DEHW01000101.1:0-21889 GCA_002352135.1 Lysobacterales bacterium UBA2790 | reverse complement strand
CTGAGTCAGCTCGCTGCCCGAGACATCCATCTCGGGCAGGGGCTGCGTGACTTCTTCCGTGAGATCTGCACCGGGCAACATGGCGGCAATTTCAACCAATGCCGTGGTGAGGGGGTGTTGGCTCGGTCGCGTTTTCCAAGTCTGCCGCGACTTGATCCTCGGTGCGCAACTGACCTTCCCACTTGGACACCACTGCGGTGGCCACGCTGTTGCCAATCACATTGGTCGCCGAGCGAGCCATGTCGAGGAAGTGATCGATACCGAGCAGCAGCAGCAATCCGGCTTCGGGAATGTTGAACTGCGCCAGCGTCGCGGCAATCACGACCAGGGACGCACGCGGCACGCCAGCCATACCTTTCGATGTCACCATCAGGATCAGCAGCATCGTCATCTGCTGCGCCAGACTCAGCTCGATGCCGTACGCCTGCGCAATGAAGACGGTGGCGAACGTGCAGTACATCATCGAACCATCCAGGTTGAACGAGTACCCCAATGGCAGGACAAACGACGCAATACGGTTGGAGCAGCCGAATCGCTCCAGCAGCGCCAACGTCTTCGGATACGCCGCCTCGCTGGAAGCCGTGGAGAATGCCAGCAGCGTGGGCTCCCGCACCGCTTTGAACAGCGACACGGCGCGCCCGCGCAGAACGAACCACGCGGCGACAAACAGCAGAAGCCACAGGATCACGATGCCGAAGTAAAACTCCGCCATGAACACACCGTAGGTCTTGAGAACGCCCAGGCCGCTCTTGGCAATCGCGGAGGCCACCGCCGCAAACACCGCAAACGGCGCGAACCACATCACCAGCATGGTGACCTTGAGCATCACATAGGACAGTCCTTCCAGCGCGTCCACGAGGGCCTTGGCCTTTTCGCCCACACCGGCGCAACCCACGCCGAAAAACACCGAGAACACCACGATCTGCAGAATCTCATTCTTCGCCATGCCGTCAACGATGCTGGCCGGTACGAGGTGAGTCACAAACTCGGCCAGGGTCAAACCCGTCGCCACAATGCCCGAGCTTGTCCCTGCGTCAGGCAAGGCGATGGTCAGACCCACGCCCGGCTGAAACAGNNCATGGCCTTCAGTCCAATTCGCCCGACCACACTGACATCGCCCATCTTGGCAATGCCCACCGCCAAGGTGGCGAACACCAGGGGCGCGATGATCATCTTGATCAGGCGCAGGAACACCGTGGTGACCAGACTGAAGTGCTGAACGATGGACGTGACATCGTCTACCGCGTAATGGATGGCCATGCCAGACACCACGCCCAACAGCAGCGCGATCAGAATCCAGCGGGTCAGTTTGTTTCCAGAGGTCATGCGTTTGCTCCTGAGCGCCGACGAACCGGCAGCGGGAAAGACTTAAGGCTTGCGGGAAGACAGGCCACGCACCGCGCTCCAGTACGCGTCGAGTTCTCGACGCACCACTGGCAGCAACAGATAGACGCCAATCAGATTGGGGATCGCCATGATGAACAGCAGACCGTCGGCAAGGTCCACCACACTGGCCAACGGCATGGTGCAGCCGACCACGATGCCGATCAGGTAGATCAGCTTGAACCCGTACAGTGCCGCGTGCGATCCACCGGCCAGAAAGCTGGCAGCCTTGGCGCCGTAGTAGCCCCAGGTAATCATGGTCGAATAGGCGAAAAGCAGGACCGCCAGGGTAAGGAAGTAGGGGAACCACGAGGACACGGTGGCAAACGCGTTCGAGGTGAGTTGCACGCCATCCGCGTTGCCGTGCAGGTACTGTCCCGAGATCACGATGACCAAGGCGGTCATGGTGCACACCACCACGGTATCGATGAAGGGTTCCCACAACGCGACAAAGCCTTCGGTGACCGGCTGATGCGTCTTGACGGCGGAATGCGCAATCGCCGCCGAACCGAGTCCCGCCTCATTCGAGAAGGCGGCGCGTCGGAAGCCCACGATCAACGCGCCAAGCACACCACCCTGCACGCCGTCCGCGGTGAAGGCACCATCCCAGATCGCCAGCATCGCGGCGGGCACATGATCGATATTGACCACAATAACCACCAGTCCCGCGAGCAGATACAGGGCGGCCATGAAGGGAACCAGCTTCTCGGTGACTTTGCCGATGCGCGTGATTCCGCCCAGAACCACCACGCCCGTGAGTATTGCCATCGCCGTGCCGAACACCCAGGCACGCTGCGCCAGCCAGCTTTCGCCGCCGCCCGTGACCGCAACGATCTGCGCGTAAGCCTGATTGGACTGGAACATGCCGCCCGCGCCAATGGCGCCGAGCATGGTGCAGACAGCGAAAATGATGGCCAACAACCAGCCGAGCCAGCGCAGGCGGGGATACTCCTCGGCCACGCCACGCGTGAGGTAATACATCGGCCCGCCGGATACCGTGCCATTGGCATGCTGGCGCCGGTATTTGACGCCCAGCGTGCACTCGGCGAATTTGGCCGACATGCCGAGCACACCCGCCAGAATCATCCACAGTGTGGCACCCGGACCACCGAGGGTGATCGCGACCGCAACTCCGGCGATATTGCCAAGCCCAACGGTACCGGACACTGCCGAGGTCAGCGCTTGAAAGTGGCTGACCTCTCCACCTGCACCGTCATGGTGGTGACTGAAATCGCCACGCAGTAGATGGAAGCCATGCAGGAAGCCACGAACATTGATGAAACGAAGCGCCAGGGTGCAAATCAATGCGCCCGCCACCAGCCACGCGACGATCAAGGGAAACATGACCTCGCCAGACGGTGTTTGCACGGGGACCGCGTGGAAAATCAGTGCCGATACCGCATCCGCGACAGGCCGCAACCAGGCATCGATCTGTTGGTCAAGGCTCACTCGCACGAATTCCCCCACAGCCGCCCCGACACCCTGGATGACACTGGCAAAACTCATCATTCGTAGGCATTCCCCGATGGGTCGCGCCGTCCGCGACCGTGACTGCGGCATGCCCTCTCATGCCGCGCTGCATGCCCATGGCGACGCAGTCCAGCGGATGGTACACCAGCGTTCCTTCACATCGGTTCGCGACGGAACGTTTGCCGACCGCTAGTGCGGCGAGCCGCGCTCTGGGTACAAGGATGGCAATGCTGTCGCCTTCAGTGCCGAAGATTCGCTCTGCCATTGTGGCGCCTGGCGAAAGGCGTTTCGCAACGTGTCGCGAAGAGTCGCCGCCGCAGCCACCCTGTCGTCTGTGCCCGCCCCGTAAAGATGGCGCTCCAACAGCAGAACCGCGTCACGTTGCCCTGCGAGGGTCAATCGGGTGGCCAAATCTTGCAACGAGACAAATCGGATTCCCGTGGCCTGTTGTGCAGCCTGACGCAAGGCGCTGGCAATGGCCGACAGATCGCCCTGTTGCAGAACCGGACCCAAGCCTGTCGGAGGCACTGGGCGTTCGCGCTGCGTCGGTGAGACCGACGAAGGCGGCGAACGCCGCTGCAAACGCCAGACCCAGCCCAAAGTGCTCAACCAGAGCACGGCCAGCACGGAGCTGACCCACAACCACGGCGACGCGGACGTACTGGTCGCTAGCTCGCCACCGGATTCGGCTTGGCTCTCCTGACTGTTCTGGGCAGCGGTCACCGTCGGCGGGCGGGCGACCTCCCCATCCACACCAACGACGCTCAATGTCTGTGCGGCAATTTCGGCTTTGGCCGCTTGGTCGGCGACGACATCCCACCACCCCATATTCAGCGCAGGAATCTGCAACGCACCAGGTTGCTTAGGAACGATGGCGAATCGCCGGATGCGCTCGCCCACAACCCAACCCGCATTCTCGCGGGTCTGAGAAGACTCCTGATCCGGATAGATCTCAGCCCCTTCTATGTCCGGCAGGATCAGCTCTGGAAGCTGTTCAGCGGCCAATCCTTGCGCCTGCACTCGCAGCGTCAAGGTAATTGGCTCACCCACCTTCGCGGGCGATGAGGCCGAACTGACCTGCGCGGTGTATTGCAGAGACTGCGACGGCAGCCAAGGGGTGGCTGCCGTCGCGGGCGCGGGCCGCACGTCCAACTCCAATGCTTCACCTTGGGCGCTGACCGTCCTACCCGGATCGAACATCCTGCCGCGGCCAGCATCGGACAAGGCACGCCCACGAAACCTCGGTGCAGGCAGTGTCAGTGCCCCACTGCGTTGCGGGGTGATCGCGTAGCGCCGTTCGATGACGTTGTAGCGTCTTCCATTGCGCTCACTTTGATAGGTGGCATCGCTACCTATCCGACGAATCTCCGCATTCTCGGCACGCGGATCGTCCAGTTGACCGTCAAGCAGGGTGACTGCGTAAAACAACCGGATGCTGTAGATGAGTTGTTGCTGGACGTAAGGCGATGCGCTCGTGGATTCAACTTCGATGAAAACCTCACCTTGCGCGGAAGCCCCGGCGGCAACCGTGCGTACGGTCAGCGTTAGCGGTTGGGTACTCTCTCCTCGCACACTGAGCGCCGGGATACCGAGTACGCCCTCCTGCAGCGGCTCCAAGACTACGCCCCACAAGGTGCGTGCTGACTGCTGCCCGTTGACCAGACTGACTTGGGTATTGCTGGAACTACCCAGCACACGGAAGTTGTTCGCCAGGGCCGACAGATCCGGCTCGCCACTGCCGATACCATCGACCTCGATATTCAGCGTCACCGTCTCGCCCAGTCCGATGCTATCGCGATCCAGGAATGCGCGTGCCGCGGCAACGACCTGACCGCTGCACAAGCTCAGCGCGACCAGCGCCCACGCGAACCATTGCCCACCACATCGCGGCCACGCGCTTTGATTGGGCTTGGCGAAGATGTTTTTCACTAGCGACCTCATCGCTCGTTTCCTTCCTGTTGCCGACGCTGGTATTCGAGGATGAACTTGCGCCGCAGCAAACCACCGGGATCATCGGGCACACGGCGCAACAACTGCTGCATCGCCTGCTCACGCTCTGCCTCGCTGATCTGCTCGGCACTGACCGCTTCGGACGCCTTCTGCTCACCCTGCGTCTGATCCTGCTCGGGCGCCTGAGCGTCGAGTGCCTGCTGCATTTCCTGCTGGAAATCCTGCTCGGATGCCGCTGACTCCTGCGATGAAGAATCGGCTTGATCGTCCGCTGACTGCTCGCCTTCAGCATCCTGCGCTTGACCCTGTTCGCCAGACTCCCCCGCGTTAGGGTCGGCGCCCTGCTGCTCGCCGTCTTGCGGCTCACCGGATTCGCTTTGTTCGCCGTCTTCAGGCTTCCCGTCGGAGGGCTCCCCCTCGCCGCTCTGCCCGCCGCCCTCGCCCGATTTCGATTGCTCGGGCTTTTCCTGCTGCTTCTGTTGCTCCAGCCACTGTGCCACCGCATCGCGATTAGCCTTGGCGTCGGCATGCGAAGGGTCGCGCCTCAAGGCCTCATCGAGTGCACTCAGTGCCTCCTCGTAGCGCTGTGCCTTGGCCAATGCGGTGCCGCGGTTGTAGGCGCTGTCGACATCCGCGCCGCTGGCAAACTCCTCGGCCGCAGCGTTGAAGTCCTGCGCACGGTAGGCGGCACTGCCACGCAATGCGGGGTCTTCTGCCAATTCGCGCGCGCGCGCAGGATCATCGGCCTGCAGTGCCTGCCAAGCCTGTTGGTCAGCGCGCTGCCACAGGTCGTCCCAGACGCTGGCCTGGATTTCCGGAGTGACGGAAAGTAGAGGCGTTGCAAGCACCAAGGACCACAACACACCGCGCCGCGCCGCCATAGCCACCAACGGCAGCAGCAGCAGGAGCAGCCACGGGCCATCATCTCTTGGCCGTGTCATGCTTTGATCGGCGGCGACTTCATCGCCAATGTCGGTGCGCGTCGGATCGAGCACGCCTAGCGCCTGCAGATCAGACTCGTCATCCGATATCCGTTGATAGGCGCCACCGCCCGCGTCTGCCAGCGCTCGCAGCGCGTCGTCATCCAGTTTGGGCAGCAGAATGCCGCCACTGGAATCCTGCAGAAATCCTCCGCCACCCACTGGCACCGGCGCACCATGATCCGTGCCCACACCCAGAACCGAAACGATCAAGCCTCGACGCTGTGCCTCGGCAGCAGCCCGCTCCGCATCGTCAGTGGTGGCACTGGTCAGCAGCAGCAATCGCGCTCGCGCCAACGCCGCATCATCGAGCATCTGCTGCGCCATGCGAATCGCGCGCTCGGGTCGCTGACCTGCAATCGGCATCACCGAAGGGTCAAGTGCCTGCAGCAAGTTGTCCAAGGTGCTCAGATCATCGGTCAGCGGTGCCACGGTGAACGCCTCGCCCGCATAGGCGATGAGAGCCGTTTGTCCGGCCTTGCGCTGTCGCAGCAAGGCGGTCAACTTGAATCGTGCACGGCTCAAGCGATCCGGCTTCAGGTCGCCTGCGCGCATCACCTCGCTGAGATCCAGCGCGACAATCAGGGCGTCACTGTTCTGGTTCAGTGGTCGTGCTTCACGACCCAGACTGGGGCCTGCCAGCGCGATGATGGTCAGCACGTAGACGCTCAGCAGCCACAGCAGACGCAGGCGCATTGCACTGCCAGAAGAGACTTGCTGTGCCTTCAGCAATTCGGCGTCGCAGACGGCCCGCCAGGGGTCAGCACGGTGGCTGCGCCAGCGCCAAAGCAGAATCCACACGGGAACGGCCAGCAGTCCCCACAACCAAACGGGACGCAGCAGAGTCAGCGCCTCCATGCCATGCCCTCCATCCACTGCAAGCCGCCCAGCAGCAGGCCCAGGAGTAGGGCAGCAGCGAGCGGCCAGACGTAAAGCTCGTCGCGCGGACGCAATGGCTCGCCCTCGTACTCAACGGGCTCCAAGCGATCCACTTCCGCGTAGATGCCCGCCAACTCCGCCGTGTCGCGCGCGCGGAAGAAGCGTCCGCCGGTGCGTTCTGCCACGGCAATCAGCGTGGGCTCATCAATCTCGGCACCCGCGGTATTCAGTTGCAGGCCGAACATCTGCGTCGCACCACGCTCGCTGCCGATGGCCACGGTGTACACGCGAACTCCCTCGCTTGCCGCCAATTCAGCCGCCTTCAAGGGCTCCAACGTGCCAGCCGTATTGACGCCGTCCGTCAGCAAGACCAGAACGCGCTGCGATTCGGGGCGTTCGCGCAGGCGTTTGACTGCCAAACCAATCGCATCGCCGATGGCGGTCTCGCGTCCCGCCATGCCAATCACGCTGGTCTCCAATTGATAGCGCACATGTGCGCGGTCAAAGGTCAGCGGGGTGAGCAGGTAGGCCTGCTGCCCGAACAACAAGAGCCCGACGCGATCACCAATGCGTCGTTCCAGAAAATCACCCAGCACCACTTTGACAGCAGTCAGTCGATCCACCCGACGACGCGCGATCACCATGTCCTCGGCCGCCATGCTGCCCGAGACGTCCACCGCCAACAGCAGGTCGCGCCCAGTCTGCGGAGGCTGTGCGACCTCACCCAACCACTGCGGTCGCATCGCAGCACCGACCAAGGCCAGCCACAGCAATGCGAATAGCCACACCGCCGGACGCAATGCCGCGGACTTTCGACCGGCGACGGAATGGCTTAGCTCCACCCGAACGGGCAAACGAAGCAAGCTGCCGCCAGCGCGCCCCGAGGCCGCAAGGAGACGCGCGAGCAAGGGCAAAAACACGGCGAGTCCGAGCCATGGCCAGGCAAACTCGATCATTGCCCGCCTCCCTGTTGAATCATGCTGCGCAGGAGTGCATTCGCTTCCGCAACAAATCGAATTGCCAAGGACTCGGCGACGTCGGGTCGCCACTGGCCATCGCGCCACAAGGTTTGCACTTCTGCGTCCAGGTTGGCGTCGGCACGTAGGGACTTGAGGTAGTCCAGCCACCGCTCGCCAGGCAGTGACGCGTTTGCGGGTGCGTATTCGTGCGCCGCACGACGCAACAGCGCGGTGGCTGCGCGAACCCGCGCAATGGGCAAGCCCGTCTGCGTCGTACGATCAAACTCGGTAAGCCACTGGGCGGCACGGGCACGACGCCGTTGCCAACGCCGCCACCGATAACCCATCCAGACGAGCACGGCGAATATCACGCCAGCCAGCAGCCACCATCCCGGCGCGGGCGGCCACCACCCCGGTTCGATGGGCAGATGAATATCCTGCAGAATGGGACCTTGCGGGGCTGGCGCGTTCATTCGCCCACCGCCACGGCGGGGACACCGCGCAGCAGATCGCGCAGCACCTGCACTGGGTCCTGGTCGCTTCGCGCAATCATGGCGCCCGCGCCGACCTTTCGCAGACGCCAGACTGCGGACTCCTGCGCCATTCTCCAGGCTTGCTGCCAGGGCGCTTCGCCATCTGCTTCCACTACCAGTTGCGCTTCGCCCGCCAATGCAGCTACCCGATAGACACCCGACGGTAATCGGCTGCGCTCAAAGGCATCCACCAACACCACCGCCATCACGTCATGGTGTCGACGCAGTCGCCGCAGCGCTCGCTCGGCATCCTCGTCCACACTGCGCTGATCAACCACCAGCAGCACATGCGCACCGGAATTCAATCCCCGCGCCAAGCTGTCCAAGGTCACGCTGAGTGTGGTCTCGGATGGCGTGTCTGCAATCGCCTGAGATGACCAGCGACAAATCGCGTCCAGTGCCCGCAGCGCGCCGCGACGTCCCGCCAACGAGGGGATCAGGCCCCCATGGCGACCAAAGCTCGCTGCACAGATGCGATCTCCCTGCGCCACGGCGGCCCAGACGAACAAGGCAGCCAATCGGGCCGCAGCCACCGTCTTGTAGCAGGCGCGTGTGCCGAATCCCATCGCCGCCGCGGTATCAACCACGACGGCAGAGGTTCTCTCGCGTTCGGGCGCAAACAACTTGGTATGCAGCTCGCCGCTGCGCGCGGTGACGCGCCAGTCGATGTGACGAACGTCATCGCCGGCGGCATAGGCACGCGACTCCGCGTAATCCATGCCGCGCCCGCGGAATGGCGAGTGCCGCGTACCCGCGTCACGATCTGCCGAGCGCCTTCGCGCGCCGCTGGCGAGTTCGCCTGCGCGCGCGCGCAACGACAGCAGCTCTGGCATGGTGGGCTCGAAGAGCGAGTGATTCACGTCAGTGTCGCCTCAAGGGCAGGGAACGCGATCCAGCAACTCGGCGATCACCTGGTCACTGGTCACACCCTCGGCTTCGGCCTCAAAACTCATCAGCACGCGATGCCGCAAGACATCCGCAGCGATCACCTGGATGTCCTGGGGGGTGACGTAGTCGCGGCCTGCAAGCCATGCATTGGCTCGCGCGCAACGTTCCAGTGCAATCGATCCACGGGGGCTGGCGCCGAAAGCGATTCGACGTTTCAGTTCATTGCTGTAGGCACCCGCATCGCGCGTCACCAGCACCAGCTCAATCAGGTAGCGCTCAAGTTCGGGCGCGAAATGGATGTGTAGGGCCTCTTGGCGCGCGGCGAAGATTTCCGCCTCACTGATCTTCGCCTCGCGCATCGGCGCACCAAACCGCGCGCCACTGCGTGCTTGCTCGCGGGTCAGGCGGAGGATCTCCGCCTCTGCACTGGCTTCGGGATAACCGATGCGCACATGCATCAGAAAGCGATCCAGTTGCGCCTCCGGCAAGGGATAGGTGCCTTCCTGCTCGATCGGATTCTGGGTTGCCATGACCAGAAACAGCTTCGGCAATGGATAGGTCACGCGGCCCACGGTGATCTGTCGCTCGCCCATCGCCTCCAGCAGCGCCGACTGCACTTTTGCGGGCGCACGGTTGATTTCGTCGGCCAAGAGCAAGTTGTGGAACAGCGGACCCGGCTGAAACTCGAAGCGCGCTTCCTGCGGGCGGTAGATGTCCGTACCCGTCAGGTCAGCAGGCAACAGGTCTGGGGTGAACTGCAGGCGGTGAAAGGTCGATTCGATGCGCTCCGCCAGCGCCTTGATGGCCGTCGTTTTGGCCAGACCCGGTGCGCCTTCCACCAACAGGTGTCCATCGGCGAGCAAAGCGATCAACAGACGATCCACCAAGGCGGGTTGGCCGACCACGGTCGCTGCCAGTGCCTCTCGAAGGTGGGCGAATCGCTGGTGCAGAGACGGGGTAGTAAGCGTGGCGTCGTTAGCGTGCTCGTGCATGGGCCTTCCGAGGGTCAAAATCAGCGCGCCTCCGACCATAGGTTCGGTTGAAGGTTCCGTCATTGGCACGACTATGCTCCGACCAAGCTGGCGGCGCATCTCCCATCGGTCAGGGTTAACGGTGCCATCACGTCACGACTGACGTGCAGTTCGGCCTAGGCTCTCGCAATAGTGGCGAATGGCCTCGCTCACGGGCTCCGGACGCCCCACAAGCCAGCCTTGCGCATAGTGCACGCCCAACTGCCGGAGCACATCCAGTTCCGCCTCGGTTTCAATGCCCTCGACCACCACGTCAGCATCCAGATTGCTGGCCATTTCTACGATGCTGCCGAGCAGTACCCTAGTCCGGGCATTGTCGACCATGCCACGCGCAAGCGACTGGTCCACCTTCAGGGTATTGAAGGGCAGCAGGTGCATGTGCTGCAGATTCGAATAGCCCGTTCCAAAGTCATCCAGCGCCACGCGAATGCCATTGCCTTGTGCCAGCTTCATCACCGCGGCAACTTGTGCATAGTCGAGCTGCTGGCTCTCGGTAATTTCCAGTTTTATAGCGGATGAAGGCAAGTCGCGCTCGCTCAGATCCTCCAGCAGCTGCTCGACTAGATTGGCGCGTGACATCTGGCGCGCGGAGACGTTGATCGCGATGAAGGGCAATGTTCCGAGTCCTTGTTGACGCAGATCCACGAGCGCATCCAGCGTGCGCCGTAGCACATAGTCACCCACCGGCTCGATCAGTGAGGTTTCTTCCGCGAGCGTGATGAACTCTGCCGGAGAAATTGGCCCACGCTCTGGGTGATGCCAGCGCACCAAGGCCTCAAATCCGGCAATCCCGCCCGTCAAAACATCCATCAGCGGCTGCAGGCGCAGATCCAGACCGTCGTTCCTGAGCGACTCGCGCAAGGCGGATTCCAGACGGATCTTGTGAATTCCTAGCGGTTCGTTCTGGTAGGGGTTCTCGGACTCGCCCTGCGTCCCTTGGATGGCTGCGAGCGTTGCGCGATAGCGACGAAGTTGCCCTTCCAACAGAGCGCGAACGATCGGATCGGTGTTGCTCAATCGCTCCGATATCTGCGCCGCATCAATGGCCAGCAGCAGACAGTCACTGATCGCGGTTGCCGTCGCCGTACGTGGCGATTGATCGATTACCGCCATTTCACCAACCAGCTCACCCGGACCAATTTCCGCAAGTACACGCTCGCCATCGTCGGATCGCGCGGTGATGCGCAAGCGACCCGACTCAAGCAGAAACGCTGTGGTCGGCGGATCTCCTTCGTTGAACAGGACTTCACATGCCTTCAAGCGATGCGTGACTTCTCTGTTCATTTCCCCCCCTACAGGAAAGACAAAGGGCCGCTTTCGCGGCCCTTTGTTGTCAGCATGAACTTACTGGAAGTTGATGTTGCATGTTCTTGCTGCACTGATTGACGGGATGATGACGAATACTGGCGATGTGAGGCTACTCGTCGTGCATTCACCCGTCACGCTCGTAACAGTACCGTCTCCACCTGCACCTTGAGTCGCGACGACGGTAATAGTCGCCCCTTCATCGAACTGCGCGGTGCAGGGAATTGACCCGCCGCTGGCAACCGTGCAACTCAAGCCTTCCGGTGTACTGGTGACGTTGCCACCCGGTGCGCCGCCGGTCAGGTTGAGGGTCACCGTGAATCGTGCCGCATCGTTATCACAACCGGTAGGCGGCGGACTCGTTCCAAACAGGCAGACGTCTCGGCCGATGAAGAGCACATCTGCAGTGGGTTCGCCACCAGCAGCCGAGAAGGTACACGTCCACTCAGCGCGCTCATTGGGACCATCCATCTCGGATGCACGCACACGGACTGTCGAAGTGCCCGAAGAATTGGTCAGCGGAATCTGATCCAACAGCGAGACGTTTGAGTTGCCAGATGCCGAGCCAGCCGTACAGGTTCCCGTCAACGGTGCCCCGACAACCGGATTACCGGATCCGTCGATCAAGCGCAGCGTCACCGTGTGAGTGCCGTCGCCAACAAATGTTGACGGCGTTGCTTGCAGGATCAGTCCCTCTGCCAACACAACCTCAACCACCGCGGGTTCCGCACTGCCCGCAGAGAAGATCAGCTGATTGTCTCCCGTTTGTGTCATCCCCGATGTTTCGACATCGGCCACCGCGCATCCACCCGAGCCGGTCGCGGTTGCAAGACTGCCCGCCGCAGCCACGCCATCAACGCGCCCCGTCCCGCTGGCCAGTGAAAATCCGAAATCAACGAAAACGCCCTGAACTGGCGCACCGGTCGCGTCAACCAGACAAACCGTGACCAAGGCACTATTGTTGCCGGGAATCGTTGAGGGGCTTGCTGTCAAAGTCAGTGGCGAAATGGCCGGGAACGATGCGATCTCTGCGTCAGTGATCAGTTCCTGTCCCACTCCCGTTGAAGCGGTCCCACGGGCCCACATCGTAATGGCCTTGCCAATCATGGAGACGGGATAGTTCATCTGTGTCGTCGCGACACCGTTCTCATCGGTGACTGCGGTTCCGCCAATATTTCCGTCTGTTGCCCGACCGACGACATAAGGAAGCACATTGCCGTAGTCAACAATTGCTCCGGTGTCATCATTGCGATTGAAGCGCTGCACAACGCTCAACGAGGTCTGACTGGTTACACTGGAAACTGTTCGTGCGCTTTCTAGATCACGATTCCCAGCCACATCTTCACCGAACACCACCACGGTATCGCCAGGACCAGCCCCACCACCCGCGGTACGGAAAGCACCGGTCGGCGCGGTGAAAAGGAATCCGTCCTCTTGCGGATTGCCATCAACACCACTGATGGAGAAGAAGCCAGGACCGTCTTCCGGGAATCCGAAGGCGGGCTCATCAATCAGACCAAATTCGATTGGCGTACCCACCAGCACAGGATTGCCTTGGCGGTCTGTCGCGATCGCGCTCACGGTCAGACTGTAGGTCCCGTCAAGCGGTAGCAACTCACCCTCTTCCACTACAACCGTGGGATCAATCGGATTGGCGGTGATGGCGCGCAGGAACGGGCTGGTCAGTTTCAAACTAAACAAGCGGCCGTCGGAGACAATCACTGCGCGTTCGGCAGTCACCGCATCCTGAATACCGTTATCGACGTTGTTGTCAGCCCGATCAGCAGTAACGCGCACGATCGTGCTGCCAGTGCGGTTGCCGGAAATGAACGACAGAGCAGAAATGCCTGCCGTCGTGTTGACGGCAATGCTCTGGCCGCTGACCGACTGACCGGCTGCATTAATGGCAGTGACACGCTCACCAGCGGCGGCCGAGCCATCACCGACGAGATCGATCTTGACGTTGTTCCAGGCGTTATTGCCCGCCGTCGGATTAGGCACCGGTTGACCAATGCCGTCATTGACACGGATTTCCATCTGCCCGGTGGTATTGCCACCCGAGCCTTGGATGTAGACCGGTGCAGTGGTTGGCGACAACAGGACTGTCGCAGGCGCATTGCTGACGTTGGAGACAATAGTGAACACCTGAGAGGCAGTCATCGTGCGCCGTGTTTCAGGATCCGTCGCAGTCACTGTCAGCGTGGTGGTTCCGGTAAATTCGAAAGAATGAAGGAACAGGGTCGATTTTCCGGCGGTAATGTCTACCGGACCTTGCCCCAATCGAACCAGAAATTCGTTGACGTCGGCAGTGGTTCCGTCATCGAGGGTAGAGAACCCTCCGGTATTTCCTACGGGATTTACCGAAACAGCTAATCCATCCGCGGCGTTGACCAACTGTCCACTGGCGGTCTTGACGGTCACCGTCAGTTCGGACATGTAGGGCGAACCGAGGAACGGACTCACGTTATAGACGTTGTTAGGCAACGTCGTACGCGTAGCCTGGATGGTGATCGATCCTTGGCCCGGTTGGAACGGGGTGGAATCCTCGCCGCCGCCACCACCGCCACAGGCGGTCAACAACGACGCAAGCGAAACGGCCGACGCTAATTTCCATACAGCTGTGAAGTTCATACTTTTCTCCAAAGACACGGCGGGGGTGAAGCCGCTTTTCGTGTCGGTTCCAGATTCCTAGCGGTCAGCGCGCAGTTTTTCCGGTGACTGCAAGCACCTTCGGGCTAACGAAGATCAACAGTTCTGCCTTGGCAGACTGCTTGTTGGTGGTCTTGAACAGGTTGCCGAGCAAGGGCAAATCACCAAGGAACGGTACTTTGGTCAAGTCCTCCCGGCTGCTGAACTCATACACGCCGCCGATGACGACGGTTTGACCGTCATCCACCAGGACCGCCGTGCTGATTTCGCGCTTGCTGATTTGCGGCACTGCGCCTTGGGGCGATTCGACGAAGCCAGCAAGCTGATCCTTCTTGACCTTGAGAACGAGGTAGACGCGACCATCCTGCGTGATCGTCGGCGTCACCAGCAGTTCAAGAACAATTTCCTTGAACGCCACCGTGTACTGCGCGGCGCCACCCTGCGATTGCTGCAATGTGGTGTAGCCAATCTCATCGCCTTGCTTGATGCTCGCTTCGCGTTGGTTGGCGGTAATGACGCGTGGGCTGGAGACCACTTCACCGCGTCCTTCCTCCTCCAGTGCTGACAATTCGAGATCCAGCAGGTAATCGGCACCCAGAATGGCAAATCCGATTGAACCAGCAGGATTGACGACCGGCAGATTGACGCCGAGTCGACTCGATGACAGCGAGTCCAGGTCTTGGCCGATGCCGGACAGGCCCGGACGGTTGTTCAGGCGATTGTCAATGGCGCGACCAATCATCGCGTTGTTCGCAGCTTGGCTCCCCGACACCGTGTAGATGTTCCCGTCACTATCATCTCCGGCGCCACTCACACCAAACTTCGCTCCGAGTTCACGTGCGAAGCTCTCCGATGCGATCACGATGCGCGCTTCGATCAGCACCTGATCGACTGGCCGATCCAACAGGGCAACGAGGCGCTTGATTTCCTCAACCTTTGCTGGCACGTCACTCAGCAGCAACGTGTTGGTACGCTGATCAAAACTGACAGTTCCCCGCTCGGACAAGAAGCCACCACGATCCTCTGTGTCCTGCCCACCGCCAGAGCCACCTTGCTGGTTACCCTTGCTCTCGTCGGTCAGTAGCTTGGCAATCTCTTCGGCACTGCCATAGTTGATGGCGATGTACTCGGTGACCAATTCGGCACGCTTCTCCAGTGCAATTCGGGCATCCGCCTGGGCTTTTTCGTACTCGGTAATTTCGGCCTGTGGCGCGACCCAGATGACGTTGTCTGCGCGTCGCTTGTCCAGAGACTTCGCACGCAGCACCAAATCGAGCGCCTGATCCCAAGGTACGTTGATCAACCGCAAGGTCACGTTGCCCTGCACGCTGTCTGCCGCCACGATATTCAGCTGCGACTCTTCTGCAATCAACTGCAGGACTGTTCGGACCGGGATATCCTGAAAATTGAAGGTTACAGGTGTGCCGACGTAGCCCTTCTCCGGGGCAACGACCTGACCCTCCGCAGTCACCACCGCATCCCGCACCGGATCTATCTCAACAACAAATTCATTGCCCGTTTGGTAGGCAAGCGGCTGGAAGCCTCCAGAGGCCTGCAGCACCAACTCTGCGCCATTGCCGGCTCGCTTGATCGACACACTCTCGACAGGGGTCGCGAAATCAGTGACGTCCAGGTTCTGGGCCAGCGAGTCGGGCAGCGATACGTTCGTCAGCATGACCCGGACCGCAGATCCGTCGACGGACATTTCCGACGCCGCGCCTTCTCCGGTCAATTTCAGGATAAGTCTCCCGGAACCCTCGGAGCTCCTGCGGAAGTCGACGCTGACTACCTCTGTCGTGGCGGGCAACCGTTTCGCGGGATCGTTGGAAACCGCTGCCGAAGCAGCAGTCGAACCACCCCCGATGCTGAGAATCAGCTGATTGCCAGCAGTTCGGACCTGATAGGGCGCTGATCGAAACAGATCAATTGACACCCGAGTCTTGCCTGCGGCTTCGGCCGTGGACACGGAACTGGTCGCTCCCACGCCAATGGCACGACGGCGCTCAGTTAGGCCATTGGTTGTGTCCGGCAAGTCCAGCACGATTCGGGGCGGATCGTCCATTGTAAAGACGGGCGGCTCACCCACCGGCTCACTCAGAGTCAACGTGATGTCAACGCTGCCGCCCGGTCCCGATGCGAAAGCCAAGTCTTTGAGCGTACCTGAGGCCCATGCTGATCCAGAGGCAAGCGCGATCGCCACGGCAAGCACTGGAGTCTTGAGGGTGGAACCAGTCCCAGGAGTCATCTTGGTAATGTGCTTCATGCTGTTCCCCACTGCTTATTCGTTTTCCAACGCGAGGCGCGCCGGGCGTTCCATCCAGTTGCCGTTGCCGTCGGGCACCAGCTCCACGATTTCCAATCCGTCTTCACGGACCTCAACAATGCGACCATCGCTCTGTCCGAGATAGTTACCCGCTTGAACACGATGGATAACCTTTGAGGGATCCATTACCAGTGCGATCAGGCTTTCCTGTGCACCCAAGGTCCCGACCATGTCCAGTCCATCCAACGGGAAGGCCTCCAACAACTCCTTCCGACGCTCAGGATCAGGCCGGGGGCCATCGACGCGCGCGAGCTCGGCGTCTTTTTCCTCAGGCAATGAAAATGGATCTCTCAGGTCCCGCGCGTCGTACACGAAGGACTCGAACTGTTTCATGACAGGAAGAGGGTCGAGTGGCGGCGCCGGGCGGTTCTTGACTTCCGCGATGTAGTTTTCGAGATCACGCATGTCGCTCTGACATGCCGTCAAAGCGAGCACAGCGACTAAAGGCCAAGCGAGAAATAGCCTAGGTTGAATGAGCGAACTGGTCATCACTTGGCCCCCTGCACTGTAGCTGCCGCAGCGGCGACTTCAGCGGCTTCCTCATCGTCCAGATAGCGGTAAGTTTTCACGGTGCCTTCCAAGACCAATTGACCGCTTGGCACGCCTTCCTTCGCATCCCTGGGCACAAGGGAGATATCGTGCATCGTCATGATCACGACTCGTGGAAGTGAGGCCACTCCACTGACGAAATCGCCGAACTGATGATAGGAACCGACCATTCTTAGGCTGATGGGCTTCTCCGCATAGAACGCTTTCCGGTTCTCGGGCTGAGGTTGAAACAACTCATTCTGGATACCTGATGCCAAAGCAGTTTGGGAGATGTCGACGATCAAGTCCGGCATCTCGGTCCTGCTGGGCAACTGCCGCAACATTTGCTGCAACATCGCCTCCATTTCTTTCAACTGTGCCGTCAGCGGTTCCAGATTGACCGCCTTGGCCTGCTTCGCTTCGAAGTCCCGGCGAAGATCCTGCTCTGTCCTTTGCAGTTGTTCCAACTGATTCTGTTGATTGCTGACGAAGGAATACCAGCCGAGAAACAGAATGATGATGACGATCAGCGTGGCGAAAAACGCCTTGACGGGTACGGGCCAAGCACCCGCGTTGTTGAAATCAAGGTTATTGAGATCGAAGTTCTTCATGGCGTCGCTCCCGAAGCCTCGATGCCCGCATTTTCATCACTGGCAGGTGAGGCAACTGTCACTTCAAGCTTGAAGATGTAGGGCATGATTTTGTCAGGACCTTTTGCTTCAATCAGGCTCAGATCAGGCTTGGTCATCCAGCCGGATGCTTCGATGTTCCGCATGTAAGCCGACACCCGCGCGCTGGATTGGGTGACACCTTCCAAGGTCAGCTTGTCGCCAGCCTGCTTTATCGAACCCAGCCGGACACCCTCGGGAATGGTTCTGACCAGATCATCGAAAAGATGAACCATCTGGGATCGGCTTGCCTGCAACTGTTCGATCACCTCCTTACGGGAGACCAAACGGGACTTAGTCTTTTCGAGGTCCTCGATTTCCGTGATTTTTGCCTCAAGCGACTTGATCTCACGCTGCAATAGTGCGTTGCGTTGCTGCTGGTTGGCGATAACGCTATCGAAGTACTTCATCACACCGAAGACCATCAGGACCGCGGCAAGAGCGCAAATTCCAAGCAGAGCAACAAACTCTGTCTGTCGCTGCTTCCGGCGCTCAGCGCGCCATGGCAATAGATTGATCTTGGCCATCAGTCAAAACTCCTCAGGGCCAAACCCGCTGCAATCATCAGTGACGGGGCATCTTGAGCCAATGCTTGCGCCTGCACCCTGGAAGCCAAGGACATGTTGGCGAGCGGGTTGGCCACGATCGTACTGATGCCTAGTTGCTCCTCGACCAGCTCAGCGATTCCGGATATGGATGCACATCCTCCAGCGAGCACCACCTGATCTACGCGATTGAACTCACTGCCAGCATAGAAGAACTGGAGCAGGCGGCTGACCTGCTGAACCATGGCTTCTTTGAAGGGCTCAAGCACTTCAATCTCGTAGCTTTCCGGCAATCCACCTTGTCGCTTAGCGAGCCCAGCTTCTTCATAACTCAGCCCATATCGACGCATGACCTCATCGGTCAGCTGCTTACCGCCAAAAACCTGCTCACGGGTGTAGATGCTGCGCTGACTACGCAGCACATTCAGCGTCGTCATGGTTGCACCGATGTCCACCAAGGCGACAAGACCATCGCGGGTCACCGAGATCTGATCCGAAATCAGCCGGAAGGCGTTTTCCATGACGAAGGCCTCGACGTCCACGACCTTGGCGGTCAATCCGCCCAAGTCCAAGGCCGCTGTCCGCAGCTCTACGTTTTCCGTCCGCGACGCGGCGAGCAGCACCTGGATCATCTCAGGGTTATCACGAACCGGACCGAGCACTTCGAAGTCCAAGCTGACTTCTTCGATCGGATAAGGAATGTACTGCGCAGCCTCGACTTGAATCTGATCTTCCAACTCGTCGTCGTTCAGATCCGCCTGCATCGGGATCACCTTGGTGATCACGGCAGAGCCGGCGACTGCAGCCGATGCGAAGCGCGTCTTTGCGCCAGACCGGTTCAGTGCGCGCTTGATCGCCTCGCCCACCGCCTCGACCTCGACGATGTTCTTCTCGACTACCGCATTGGGAGGAAGCGGCTCTACCGCGTAGTGTTCCACGCGATATCGAGCGCCGCTCTGACTGAGCTGGAGCAGCTTGACGGCGGTGGAGCTGATGTCCACACCGATCAAGGGCACCTTCTTGTTTGCGATCAGCCCCACGTTTTTCTCTCCCCACAAGCTCTTACGAGCAATTACTACACATCTACATTAAATAACGATTGTTTGCAGTCTGGCAACTGATGTGTTGCGAGCGGGGTGTGAATCCCCTCACAAGTCAGCCTTCGGCCACCCGTTGGATGCACGTCCAGACCCTTGCGAAACCACTAAGCAACGTTCAACAGGGTGCAGGTTCATCGGCAGGTTCTATACTCGCTTCCCCTCCCGCCGCATCCGACGACCCAATGCAATTCTTCCGACGCTTGCTCCGCATCGCGCTCTGGCTGTCCTTCTTGGGCCTGGTGGCCGGAGGTTCTGCCGTAGCCGTGCTGTACTGGCTGATTGCTCCGACGCTTCCGGATGTTCAAAGCCTGAGAGATGTCCGCTTGCAGGTCCCTATGTCGGTGTTGTCGGCCGACGGCAAGCTGATAGCGACATTTGGCGAAACCCGCCGGAAGCCTGTAGCCGTAGCGGACATTCCCGACCAAGTTAAACAAGCCGTTATAGCAATCGAGGATGCGCGCTTCTATGACCATCCCGGGGTCGACTGGCGCGGTGTTCTACGCGCGGTTTGGTTGCTTGCGGTGACAGACCGGGAGCGTGTCCCGGGCGGAAGCACGATCACCCAGCAAGTAGCAAAGATGTTTTTCCTGAGCTCCGAATACAGTTACGTTCGCAAGTTCACGGAAATGCTGCTCGCGTTGAAGATGGAGCGCGAACTGAGCAAAGACGAGATTCTTGAGCTTTACCTCAACAAGAGTTTCTTCGGCAACCGTGCCTACGGGATCGCTGCGGCAGCTGATTTCTACTACGGGAAGTCCCTGCATGAACTTGAATTGCATCAGGCAGCAATGCTCGCTGGAATTCCAAAATTTCCTTCAAGCGGCAACCCGTTGACCAACCCTGAGCGCGCCCGCGTCCGCCGAGACTACATTCTCCTGCGCATGTTTGAAGTTGGCTTTATCGATGAGTCCAGCTACCGAAATGCCGTTGCAACGCCCGATGACTCGAGCCCGCACGATCCAGCAATCGAACTCGAAGCGCCCTATGTGGCGGAGATGGTTAGGCAGTATGCGGTTGAAAGGTACGGCGCCGACGCAACTACGGAAGGCTTGCAGGTGATTGCGACCGTTCATGCTGACGGTCAGGCTGCAGCCAACGAGTCGCTCCGCATGTCGCTGCTCGACTATGACCGCAGGCACGGTTGGCGAGGACCAGAGCGTCGGATCGAAGTTCCGTCCGGTGGGGTTGCAGATGCGAGCTCGGGCCTCCTGGCGCAACTTCGCGAGACGGCAGCAATTGGCGGACTGATCCCAGCGTTGGTTGTTTCTGTCGAAGCACAAGAGGCAAGCCTTCTCATTGGCGATGGATCCACCATCAAGCTTGATTTGGAGGCCGCTGAGTGGGCACGTCGATATATCAACGAGAACTCCCGTGGCCCTGCCATCAAGTCCCTTGAGTCCGTCCTTGCCGAAGGGGATGTCGTTCGGGTACACCAAGGGGAGGACGGATCTTGGCAACTTAGTCAGATCCCCAAAGCGCAAGCCGCGCTGGTCGCATTGGACATTGAAACCGGTGCTATACGTGCACTGACCGGTGGATTCAGCTTCGCACTGAACAAGTTCAACAGAGCAACCCAAGCTCAGCGCCAACCAGGCTCGAGCTTCAAACCATTTGTCTACGCCGCGGCGTTCGAGCGCGGATTTACCCCAGCATCGGTTGTGCTCGATGCTCCGGTGATTTTCCAGCAGGCAAACGGTGAGACTTGGCGTCCGCAAAATGAGAATCGAGCCTTCGCCGGACCCATGCGTCTGAGAGAAGCGATGGTAACCTCAAGAAATTTGGTCTCGGTTCGCGTACTGGACGCAATCGGGGTCGGGTATGCGAGACGATACATCCAAGGCTTTGGGTTTCAACCGGAAAGCCTTCCCGAGAACCTATCCCTCGCGCTGGGAACGAGCTCGGCTCCACCCGTAGCGATGGCACGCGGGTACGCCGCATTTGTCAACGGCGGCTTTCTGATCGAGCCCTATGTCGTTGAGCGTGTCATCGACCGCAGAGGCGTCGTGATCGCCCACGCTCACCCTTTGCTGGCGTGTCGTAGTTGTCCAGAAAGGCTCTCCTCTATCACGACGTACGCCCAGGATGGATTTGACCTCGGTTCAGATCAGTCAAAAGACTTGGTTTCATCGGGAATGGGACCACCATTGCTGGGACTTGCGCCACGCGTTGTGGACGAGCGGACAACATTTTTGATTACTTCCGTGCTGAAGGATGTCGTCAAACGTGGAACTGGAAGGCGGGCGCTTGAACTTGCGCGTGAAGATGTCGGTGGTAAAACCGGCAGTACGAACGACTTCCGTGATGCGTGGTTCTCGGGCTTCGGGGGAAACCTTGCTGTTACCGCCTGGGTTGGAATGGATGATTTTGCATCTTTGGGCACAGGGGAATTGGGTGGAAAGGCTGCGTTGCCATTGTGGATCGGCTACATGCATGAAGCCCTTCGCGATATACCGATTGACACCGCTCCTATGCCGAACGGGATCACGACCGCTCTGATTGATCCCGCAACCGGACTGCCTCTTCGGGGTGCATCCCAAAGCGGCGTCCCGGAGTATTTTCGGTCTGAAGATCTCTCGCGAATCGAGAAACTTGAGGGCGAGGTTCCAAATGACGGATCCCTTAGAGAGACTTTCGACATCTTCTAGCATTGAAGCGCCCCGGGATTTGAGGATGCTCCGACGTCCCCCCGATTTTGAGT
>DEHW01000197.1 GCA_002352135.1 Lysobacterales bacterium UBA2790 | reverse complement strand
TCTATCACACGCTTACAAAAATGGAGTATGACTATGTCGTATAAAGTTGAGAGCATTGGATTGGGGATTGGTTTGGATTTCTGGCGATTCGACTTCGGTGGAATAGGCAGATGTCAGGTTTCCGCGGTCCAGACGCGAAAGACCCCGCGAGCCTTTCGACTGACGGGGTCAGGAGAGGGAGATCAAGAGACGTCAGCTGGCTTCGCTACTGGCTGGTACTAGGGGTCGCGGAAACCGTGGTCCGTCCCTGGATACTCTCATTCATAACGGTTGTGAGATGTAAGGCCTCACCCCAAATCCGGGGCTATTACCATCCCCGCGTGCCGGGCTCGCCCTTGAACGGGCCGACGACGTCGGAGGTGATCCAGCCGCCGTAGAAGTTACCCGGTTGCGGCACCACCTGCTCTTCACCCACGTAGCAGGCATCCATGACGTGGGCGTAGAAGGCAATGTGATCCTTCAGCTCGAGATAGCTGGGTCCAGGGTGATGATAAGTCCAGGCAGCGCGGGGATGGATCTCGCCGTTGCCGATAATGTCGTAGTAGCTGGCCATGCCTTTCCATTCGCAGAAACTGGTTGCCGATACTTCCTGCAGGAACTGCTTATTGACGTCCGCGGGTGGCAGGTAGTAAGTCGGTGGGTGGCTGGTCTCGAGCACGCACAGTGCGGCCGTGGTGTCGGCCAGTATCTCACCCTGCAGCACGATGCGCACGCGCTTGTCACAGCGGCGTAGCGCCGGTGGCCGCGGATAATCCCAGACAGACTCCTGGCCGGGCCCGGGTATTTCTCTTTGGCGAAGGGTCATCAGGCAAGCCGCGTTATCGGTTCAAGCCGTGACGGTATCGCACAGGGATGCATTGAGATAATTCAGCGCCTCGCCGGAAAAGTGCTTTGGCTCGATGCCCAGTTTCACCAGGTCGTCCGCCGGGCAAGCATTGCCCTCCAGCAACATTCGAACCTGGTCGCGGCTAATCGGAAACGCTTCGAAGCGATCCAGCAACGCTGCAGCCGCCATGACACCGAGCGCCGGGGCCGGCAGCATCCACTTGTTGCGCCCCCGGGCCGCGGCCAGGCGCTTTAGAATTTCACGCCAAGTGATACTTTCGGGGCCGCCCAGGTGGACTGTCTGCCCAATCGCTTGCGGATCCTGTAGCGCCTTGACGAACGCCGCGGCCACGTCGCCGACGTGTACCGGCGACATGCAAAATCCGCCGGCATCGAACGGCAGCAAGCCAGCGTGGAAAAGCGGTGCAGGCAGGGGCGAGTCGATAATCTCGGCGCTCAACTGGGTCGCGAACTCCATGCGCCCGCGTGGATCGCCGAACAGTACCGAGGGCCGGAAAATGGTCCAGTCCAGATCCGTGGCCTGCAAGTGCGTTTCGGCATTGTACTTGCTGCGCTGGTAACCGGTGCCATCGGGTTTGACGCCGTTGGCACTCATCAACAGAAAACGCCGCACCCCGGTGGCCGCGGCAGTATCCATCACGCGACGGGCAGCCTCGTCCTGCAGCTTGGCGTAAGTGATGCCGCGTTTCGGGAACTCCCGCAGGATGCCGATGTTGTAAATGAGCGCATCACTGCCGTCGACGACCCGTTTGATCGCGTCGGCATCATCGATATCGCCGTTGACGATGGTGCAGCGGTTCAGCTGTCGAACCTTTGCTTCGCTGCCGTCGCGCACCAGCACGACGGGGTGAAAATCACTCGCGAGTAAGGCCTCGACCAGATAACTGCCGACGAACCCGGTGCCGCCGAACAGGCCGATGCGCTGTAGCGAGGGCTGTTCAGCTGTGGTGCCTGTCATGTGGAGCTCCTGGACGTATTCGGAAAAGAATCGATGGAACAAGTCTTATCACAACGCAATCATAGTACGAATGCCGCCGGATTTTTTGGGCACCGTGAATGTCTTGTATTTGACTGGCATCCTATAGATGACGTATGAGAGCGACTTAGGTTTGTACCCAAGAAGTGAGCTTCCCCCGAAATTTCGTCTGCCAAGGGTGACCTAGAATGGACTTCACTTTTGGAAGGCAGGACATGAAGATATCGAAACAGGCATACACGATCGAGTTCAAGGAACTGGCGGTCAAGCGGATCAAGGACGGGCAGAGCGTAAGCACGGTTTGCAAGGAACTCGGGCTGAGCGACCAGACCGTGCGCAACTAGGTCAAGGCGGCGGCAGAAGGCAAGCGGAACGGTGCGGGCAGCAAGGTGGTGACGCCGGAGGAAATGGAGCTATCGAGGCTGCGCGCCGAGAATCTCCGGCTCAAGCGGGAGAATGAAATACTAAAGAAAGCGACGGCGTACTTCGCAAGGGATGTTCTGTGAAGTACGCTTGGATTGCCGAGCACGACAAGACGTTGTCTCTGGCCGAACTGTGTGATGTGCTCGACGTCAGCATCAGCGGCTACCGGGCATGGAAGCGTGGTGGCACGCCGGATCGCAAGCGTCTGTCCGACGGCCAGATGTTGGTCTTGATCCGCTCGATCCATGCCGAACTCAAAGGTGCCTACGGCAGCCCGCGGATGGTGCGCGAACTGCGCGCAAGAGCTTTCTCGGCCAGCAAGGAACGAGTCGAACGGCTGATGCGCGACAATCGCATCCATGCCCGCCACAAACGGCGCTACAAGGTCACGACAGATTCGCAGCACAACTTGCCGTTGGCCGAGAACCTGCTCGCCAGAAACTTCACGCCGACGGCGCCGAATCAGGTCTGGACGTCGGACATCACCTACCTGTGGACGGATGAAGGCTGGCTGTACCTGGCCATCACGCTCGACCTGTTCAACCGTGAAGTTGTCGGCTGGTCGCTGAAGCCGCGCATGACGGCGGACATCGTGACCGATGCGCTGACCATGGCCTGGTTCAGGAAATGACCGGCAGCGGGGTTGCTGCACCACTTTGATCGGGGCAGCCAGTACGCAAGTCACGCGTTTCAGGACAAGCTCAAGGCGTTCGGCATGGTTTGCTCGATGAGCCGGAAAGGCAACTGCTGGAATAACGCGCCGACAGAGAGCTGGTTCAACACCTTCAAGAACGAGCGGGTGCTGACCGCGTAGGAATTGGTACGGACAGACATCCTGTCGTTCCAATCACCC
>DEHW01000063.1 GCA_002352135.1 Lysobacterales bacterium UBA2790 | reverse complement strand
ACCATGTTCTCCTCGCCAACGGCTGTGCGCGTGCTAAAGAAGCAGGACCCCAGTTGGTTGAGCAAGTACGACCTTAGCGACTTCAAATGGCTGTTCCTGGCAGGTGAACCATTGGATGAGCCGACGGCGGCCTGGATCACGGGCGCGCTGGGAAGGCCGGTCATCGACAACTATTGGCAGACCGAAACCGGCTGGCCCGTGCTGAGTCTGCAGGCGGGGATGGATCTGCACCCGGTGAAGCTGGGTTCGCCCGGACTGCCCAACCTCGGCTACCAACTTAAACTCATCAATGAGCAGACCGGCGAATTGTGTGCGGACAATGAAAAAGGCGTCCTGACCATCGTTCCGCCCCTGCCACCCGGCTGTCTGAGCACTGTCTGGGGCGACGATCAACGCTTCCTCAGCAGTTACTTCGGGCACTTCAAGGAGCTGCTCTACAGTTCACTCGACTGGGCCATTCGTGACCCTGACGGGTATTACTTCATCCTTGGTCGAACCGATGATGTCATCAATGTTGCGGGCCACCGACTCGGAACACGTGAGATCGAAGAGTCGGTGTCGACCTGCTTTGAAGTGGCTGAAGCGGCGGTGATCGGCGCGGCCGACGAGCTGAAAGGGCAGGTGCCGGTCGTCTTTGCGACGCTCAAACAGTCAGTTGGCAGCGTCGAGGATCGCAAAGCGGTAGCCAACGCCATGTTGAAACAGGTGATGGAGCAACTGGGTGCCGTTGCGCGCCCGGCGCGGGTGTACGTGGTCGATGCCCTGCCGAAGACCCGCTCAGGCAAGCTGTTGCGCAGATCCTTGCAGGCTCTGGTGGAGTCTCGCGACCCTGGTGATCTGTCGACGCTGGACGACCCGAATGCACTGGAAGCCGTTCGCTCAGCACTGCAGCGCGGCCCCGATGTGGGTTAAGGTCTGATCGATTGACCTCACGAACGGAAAGCCCGGCTTTGGCCGGGCTTTTCGCTTTCCTTTGGCGCATGGAGGCTCAGAGTCGCTTGACCTTGTAGAAGCTGTGGTCGCCGATGCGCGCCAAGGGCTCGCCTTGCGCCCACATCGGTGGATTTTCGAGGTTGCTGACAAGAAAGTGATCTGCGCCGGGGACGACTTCGCGGCGGCGCTCCTGCGGCTTCCTGGCATCCAGAAAGACCTCCCAAGCGATGGCTGCCGCGCGGTTCCACGCTTTCGGATTGTCGAGTTCGAAATCCGGTTTGATAAGCGTGGGGGCAAATTGCTTGGGGGCGGTGACGACTTCGCACACGTTGTGCCCCCAGTTGCCGTCGTTGAGTCTGCGCATGGCGACTTCCGCAACGGCGCGCTGTCCCAGCACGGATTGGTTTCTCGACTCCAGGTAGATGGTTGTGGTCAAGCAGAGCGGGTCTGCGATGGGTTGTGGCAGGACTGAGCTCAGCCACAGCAGAAAGGCCAGTTTCATTCGGACTCCTGTTCCGTTGCGCGGCGGCGTCGCTGACATCGACAGATCCAGTATGGACGTGTCTATACAGGGCGCCCGACCACTTGGCGTTAAAGGGACGCTGCATCAGGGACCATGTTCAGTCACGCATGCACGTCTTGATTGACTCAACGATTGTCGAGCGTTTCGCACTGCGAACTTGGCCGGGCCGCAGGCGATACGGGCCGGACCTTACGAAGTTGAAACCAAACGCAGGCTGAATTTGGCGGCGGTCGGTTCAGGTTCGCGGTGAGCCTATCGCAGCCTCGAACCCGGTGGTTCTATAACGAGTAAGCCAGTCGAAAGCCTTCTTCGATGGCTCTCTTGGCATCCACTTCGCTTGCCAAACGCGCACCGCCAATGAGGTGGCAGTCAGGGTGCTTTTGTTTGACCTGATCGAACAGTTCGCTTCGTGATTCCTGCCCTGCACAGACAATCACGTTGTCGACATGGAGGCAGATCGCGCTGTCGTTACGCCTGAGGTGCAGGCCAAGGTCATCAATGCCGACATAGTTGACGTTGTCGAGGGTCTTCACGCTCGCCTTGGCGAGGGATGCACGGTGAACCCAGCCCGTCGTCTTGTTGAGCCGTTGTCCGAATTTCCCGGCGCTACGCTGCAGCAACCAGACTTCGCGTTCAGGTGGGTGTGGGCGAGGCGCAATCAGACCGGCACCAATGCGATAGTTTGGATCGACGCCCCATTTTTCCTGCCATCGATCGATTGCCGATGCATGCGTGGGTACAGACTGGGTCAAGAACTCGCAGACATCGAACCCAATACCGCCTGCGCCGATCACTGCTACCCGCTTGCCAACCGAAGCGCCAGTCAATGCCTGCATGTAGTCCATCACCATCGGGTGTTCGATTCCGGGGATGTCGGGCTTCCTGGGGCGAACACCGGTTGCGATCACGATCACATCCGGCGCATCGGCGAGCAGCCCCTCGCAATTTGCTTCGACGCCTAAGCGCAGATCAATCCCCAGTTCTTGCACTTGCGCGGAGTAGTAGCGCAAGGTTTCGTAGAACTCTTCTTTGCCCGGGATCGTTGCCGCCAGCTTGAACTGGCCGCCCAGCGCTTCCGACCGCTCAAGGATGGTCACGTTGTGACCGCGCTCGGCAGCGGCGATGGCGCAGGACAAGCCGGCGGGCCCCGCACCAACGATGATTACCTTCCGTGCGACTGGGGCTTTCGTGGTGGAAAACTCCCGTTCACGGGCGGCACGGGGATTGACCAGGCAGGATGCGGGCTTGTTCTCGAAGACGTGATCGAGGCAGGCCTGGTTGCAGCCAATGCAGGTGTTGATGAGATGAGCCTTGCCGCGTGCGGATTTCTCGACCCACTCGGGATCGGCCAACAGCGGTCGAGCCATGGACACAAAATCGGCGACGCCTGAAGCCAGTAGAGATTCGGCAACCTCCGGCGTGTTGATCCGGTTGCTGACCACCACGGGAATGCCAACCTCTTGTCGAATCCGTGCTGTTACCTGCGCAAAGGCGGCACGCGGAACGCTCGAGACGATCGTGGGGACGCGGGCTTCATGCCAGCCAATTCCTGAGTTCAGCATGCTTGCCCCGGCTTGCTCGATGGCCTTCGCCTGGGCCACGACCGCATCCCAGGAGTTGCCATCCTCAACCAGATCCAGCAGGGACAATCGGTAGATGATCAAGAAGGCATCGCCAACCCGCTCGCGTATCCCGTGCACGATCTCGACCGGGAGCCGCATGCGTGCCTCGTCGCTGCCGCCGTATCGGTCTGTTCGGTGATTGGTACGAGGGGAGGTGAATTGATTGATCAGATAGCCTTCCGACCCCATTACCTCCACACCATCGTAACCAGCGTCCCGTGCCAGGCTTGCGCACCGTACGAAGTCCCTGACCTGGGAGACAACTGCGTTGGCGCTGAGCGCAAAGGGTGTGAATGGCGAGATGGGTGCCTTGATGCGTGAGGGGGCGGCACTGAAGGGATGAAAGGCATAGCGACCGGCGTGCAGTATCTGCATGCAGATCTTGCCGCCTTCCGCGTGCACGGCGTCGGTGAGCAATCGATGCCTGCGAACTTCCCACGGCCAGGACAGTTTTCCTGCGAATGGCTTCACCCAACCGCGCATGTTCGGGGCGATGCCACCGGTGACGATGAGTCCGACGCCTCCCTTCGCACGCTCCGCAAAGTAGGTGGCGAGCTTGGGAAAGTCTGCTGCGCGGTCTTCCAGGCCAGTATGCATGGAGCCCATCAGGACGCGGTTGCGCAGATGGACACCGTGAACGGACGCTGGACTGAGTAGGTGTGGGTACATGGTCCGCTCGTCCTAATGATTGCGAATGAACGTGTTGGCCGTTGCTTGGTGCAGCGTGATGAAGGCACTTCGGTGCCGGCGGCTCGATCACCAAATTACTGACATTGCTTCGCCACACGGCTGTGGTACAAAGCGGTGCTGGATTTTAGTGTTAGAAACGTGTTAACGTAAGGCTGCGCCCGAACAATTACACTTTGCAGTGAACTGCGTTGATGCTCATGTCGGCGCAGGTGTCTATTGAACTTTACCCGTGGGAGAAGACAGATGCAGAAGAAGCTTCTTTGCGCCGCTCTGCTGAGTGGCATCGCGATGTCCCAGAGCGTGTTTGCTCAGGATTCGTTTGACGATCGTTGGTATCTGAGCGGCTCCGTCGGTCCGACCCTGATGGATAGTGATCGCGAAGTCCGCAACGAGTGGCAGGGTGGCGTGGGGCTCGGTAAGTTCTTCTCACCGAACCTTTCCTTGGATGCCGAGCTGAAGTACGTGAACCCGATGCGTGAAGGTTCCGAGCTGCTCTGGAGCCAATACGGGCTCGGTCTGACTGCTCGCTATCACTTCCGTGACGCGGGTGACACCTGGTGGCCCTACGTTGCTGGTGGCGTTGGTGCATGGCGCCATGAGAGCGAATTCTCCAGCTTTGATGGTGGTCGTCCGCGCCAGTTGGAAGGCACCAACCTTGAGGTGCACGCAGGCGTTGGTTTGCAGGCTGATCTGAATGATCGCTTCAGCATGCGTACCGAGTTGATGGCCCGTTTGGATACCGACGATGAGAGTCTCGCTGGCCAGAGTGGCTACACGGATTTGATGGCGAATATCGGCTTTACCGTCAAGTTGGGTGACATTGCTGCCCCCGTCGAGCCGACCCCCGTCGAGCCGGAACCGGTTCCGGTCAAGACCTGCGCCGACATGGACGACGACGGTGACGGCGTCAACAACTGCGACGACAAGTGCCCGAGCAGCACCGCCGGTCAGACGATTGGTCCTGACGGTTGCCCGGTCCCTGTCACGATCGATCTGCGTGGCGTGAATTTCGACTTCGACAAGGCAACCCTGCGTCCCGACGCGGTGGCGATCCTCAACGAGGCCGTGTCGATCCTGAAGCAGTATCCCGACCTGAAGGTTGAAGTGGCTGGTCACACCGACGCCAAGGGTACTGACGCCTACAACCAGAAGCTGTCCGAGTCACGCGCCAAGGCTGTGTATGACTACCTGACCAGCAACGGTATCGATTCCGCCCGCTTGGCTGGCCCGAACGGTTACGGCGAAGCCCGTCCGATCGCGCCGAACACCAATGCTGACGGCAGCGACAATCCGGAAGGTCGCGCGCAGAACCGTCGTACGGAACTGAACGTGCAGAATTGATCCCTCCGGGTCAGTTCGGTCATTGACAGCCCGGGAGCTTGCTCCCGGGCTGTTTTTTTTTGCGCTCGTTCGGAGCGCATTGGGTAGGTGTCGCGATCAAACAGTGCGGAGTGGAGAGCGCAATTCGGGTTCGCCATGGCAACTTCGGCGAGCTCCGTCATCACCGGCTATCATGTGCGGTCATTTCCTTACTCGCCACCTCGCGATCCCACATGAACAACCCAATTCCTGCGCGCATGCGCGGCCTCAATCGCGCAGAAATCTGCGACCAGAACTTCATTGAATTTGTTCGCGATTGGCGAGGTGGCGTTCAGCCAGCGGCGTCGACGGACGCTGCCGTTCTGCCAGGCAGCATGCTGCGCGCTGGCGACTTCGACGAGTTGTTTCGATCACAACTGATCAGTCGGCATCTCGACCTGATGGCGCGTGTGTTGCGTGTGCAGAACAAGGTGTTCTACACGATCGGCTCCAGTGGTCACGAAGGAAACGCGATGGTTGCGCGTGCGGCGCGGCATACCGATCCCGCTTTTCTGCACTACCGTTCCGGCGGATTCATGGCGGAGCGTTTCCGCAAGCTGCCCGGTATGGATCCAATCATGGATTCAGCCCTCAGTTTTGCCGCAAGCAAGGATGATCCCGCCTCAGGTGGTCGTCACAAGGTGTGGGGCTCGAAGCCGCTGTGGGTGCTTCCGCAGACCTCGACGATTGCGAGTCACTTGCCAAAGGCATTGGGGACGGCTATCGCCATCGAGCAAGCGAAGCGCATTGGGCATGACCTGCCGATACCTCGAGACAGCATCACGATTTGTTCGTTCGGCGATGCTTCCAGCAATCATGCGACGGCGCAGACGGCCTTCAACGCTGCGGCGTGGACGGCCTACCAGCAGTTGCCCGCGCCGGTCCTCTATGTGTGCGAGGACAATGGCATCGGTATTTCCGTCAAGACCCCACGGGACTGGATCACGGCGAATTTCCAGCATCGGCGTGACTTGGACTATTTCTACGCGGACGGCCTGGATCTGGCGAATGGTTGGGGTGATGTGGTTCGAGCTGTTGAACATTGCCGTACAACGCGGCGACCAACGTTCCTGCACCTGCGGACCACTCGGATCATGGGCCACGCAGGAACGGATTTCGAGATCGAATGGCGCTCGCTGGAAGAGCTGGTTGCCGTGGAGGCGACGGACCCGCTACTGAAGTCGGCGGACATCGCGCTGCGCTCCGGTCTGTACACGGCCGATAGCCTTCTTGAGCTCTATGAGTCGACTCGCAGGCGTTGCTTCGAGGCGGCTGAGGATGCAGATCGACGCCCCCGCTTGACCTCGCTGGCGGATGTCATGGCTCCGCTGGCCCCATTCTCACCAGCCGAAGTCGCAGCGGAGGCTTCACGTTCCGACTATGCCGATCGACGCGCAACGGTGTTCGGTGGCGAGGACAAACTGCCCGAGCGACAAGGGCCGAAACATCTGGCTATCCAGATCAACCAGGCACTTCACGATCTGATGGCCAAGTACCCGGAATCGCTGCTGTTTGGTGAGGACGTGGCGCAGAAGGGCGGCGTCTACACGGTGACGAAAGGCTTGTTCAAGGCGTTTACCGGCAAGCGCGTGTTCAACACGCTGCTCGACGAAACCATGATTCTGGGCCTGGCTCAGGGTTACGCCAACATGGGGATGTTGCCGATTCCCGAGATTCAATACCTGGCCTATTTTCACAACGCCTGTGATCAGATTCGTGGTGAGGCGGCCAGTCTGCAGTTCTTCTCGAATGGCCAGTACCGCAATCCGATGGTGATGCGCGTCGCTTCGCTGGGTTATCAGCGAGGCTTTGGCGGGCACTTCCACAACGACAACTCCATCACCGCCTTGCGCGACATTCCCGGATTGGTTGTCGCCTGCCCATCACGCGGAGATGATGCCGCGATGATGCTGCGAACGCTGATGGCGATGGCGAAGGTCGATGGTCGCGTTTGCGCCTTCCTCGAGCCGATCGCGTTGTACATGACAAAAGACCTGCATGCGGCGGGCGATGGTGGCTGGTTGACGGCCTATCCAGCACCCGACCAAGCGATCCCGTTTGGGGAAGGCCGCGTCTATGCGCCGGAGGACGGCGGTTCCGGCGACGATCTGGTGGTCTTCACGTTCGGCAATGCGGTGCCGATGTGTCTGCGCGCCCAGCGAGCATGGAAAGAGAAGCTCGGCTGGGGCGTGCGGGTCATCGATCTGCGCTGGTTGCAGCCATTGAATGAGCGATTCATCGCCGAGCAGGCAAAGTCTGCCAAACGCATTCTGGTGGTGGACGAAGGGCGGCGCTCCGCCGGTGTGGGCGAGGGCATCATCACGGCCATCGTTGAGGCAGGTTATGGTGCGACCCCGCTGAGTCGTGTTGTCGGTGCAGACACCTTTACGCCGCTTGCTGGCGCAGCATTCCTGGTTCTCCCTGGCGATGAGGAGATCATTGCGGCCGGTTTGCGAATGGCGCAGTGACCATGGCATCGAAATCAGGGCTTCTGCGGATGGGGTGAGCAATGGCGCTTGACGTTGGTTGGACCTAGGTCTGACCATGGCTGTGCCGTCATCGACGGACATGGACGTCACGCGTCATGAGTAATGACGTCGGGGTTGCCATTCAAGGCAAGGGGATCGACATGGAAGAGCACCGCCAGCGGCAGAGAATCATGCGGCGACGAGCGCAATGGACCTTTTTTCGCCAATGGCTGCGCAATCCCTTGGCGGTCGCTGCCATCTCGCCATCCAGTCCACAACTGGCCAAACGCATGATTGCCGAGCTGCCGCAGGGTGCGCGACGCGTCATTGAGCTGGGCGGCGGCACGGGTGTATTCACTGAGGCCTTGTTGGCGCACGGAATTCGGCCTCAGGACCTGTTGGTCATCGAGTTGAATGAGGAGCTGCACCAGCATCTGAAGTTGCGCTTTCCGTACGCGCACATCGCCTGCTCGGATGCCCGTGAGTTGCACTCAGCCAGCGAGGCGACAGGCTACTGCGATGGTGGGCCAGCAGATGCCGTGATTTCCGGACTGGGCTTGCTGTCGATGTCGCGATCAACACAGCAGGCCATAGTCTCTGCGGCGTTCGAGTGTCTTAGCCCGCATGGAAGGCTCATCCAGTTCACCTATGGGCCCTCTTGTCCAGTCTCTCGCGAGGTTCTGTCGGCGCTTGGCCTGCAAGCGCGTCGGGCCAAGATGGCGTGGTGGAATGTGCCACCGGCCACGGTCTACGTGATCACACGAAGAGCACACCCATAGCTGTGAAGAGCCGGTTGAGCGATGGACGCCCATTGCGGCGTCCTAGTGACAGCAAACCAAGTACGTTCACGGGATAGCGCCTTACCCGCCGGTCGAGCTCCCCGCGCGAGTTCATCGCGAGTCTTTGAAACGAACAATCCCCGCGTGAGCGGGGATTGTTCGTTTGCGCGCCCCTCGGAGTGGCTCAGTCGCGCCGACGCCAGGTGCTCCAGCCGATCAACAGCAGCAAGGCCAGCAGTGCGTAGCCATTGTTGCTGGGAATGGTCAGCGGGGTCGGTGGCTGTGGCGGTGGCGCTATTTGTACGGTAACGCTGGCCGGATCAGCATCGTCTTCATCGCCGCCGCTGTTGTCGATCACATCATCGACCACCGGACCGTCGTTGTTCGGATCGGTATCCGGGTCGGAGTCGATGTCGTTGCCGGGTTGTCCGCTGCTGTCGTTGGCGAGGGCGATTTCGGCGGTGTTGATCAACTCGCCGGTGGCGTCGCTGTCGACGGTGGCGAACAGGCTGATGGCGGTGGAGGCGCCAGCGGCCAAGGGGCCGGTGATGACGCGTTGGGCGGCGTTGGTGGGGACGCTGGTCCAGCTGGCATCGGCCAGGGTCAGGCCGTCCGGCAGGGTGTCGTGAACCTGGATGTTGCTGGCGGCTTCGCTGCCCTGGTTGAACACGGTGATGACGAATTCAACGGTGTCCCCGACGGCCACGGTGCTGGGGTGGCCTGAGGCCAGTTGTTTGCGCAGGGCAAGGTCGAAGTTACGCAGCAGGCCGAAGTCCACCGTGAGGTTGCTGTTGGCATCGGTATCGCCATCGTTGGTCGGTTCGTCGTTGGCCGCAAGGGTGATGCTACGGCTGCGGATGACGCCACTGGTGCCGGTGCCGTTGTCATCGTTGTCGGCATCGTTGTCCGGGTCGACGGCGGGTTCGCTGCTGCCAGTCGCAACGTAGGGCAGGCCGCTGCCGGTGCTGCCGATAAAGTTCGCCGGGGCGGTGATTTCGACAAGGTAGGTTCCGGCGGCCAAGCCGACAAAGCCATAGATACCGCTGGCGTTGGTGCTGGTGGTCTGCAGGGCGGCGCCGTCTGCGATGTTGTCGTCGTTGGCGTCGGCAAACAGACGAACGGGCACGCCGTTGATGCCGGGTTCGCCGGCGTCAACGAGGCCGTTGTTGTTGCGATCTTCCCAGACCAGATTTCCGAGGCTGAGCAGCGGGTCACCGATGCTGACCAGGTAGTCCTCGACTTCGCCGTTGGCGACTTCGCCGACCGGGTTGGCGACGGCGCTGCTGCTGATGCGGCAGCGGGCGTAGGTGCTGCCGGTGGTGGCGCTGGCCGGGACGTTGATGCCGGCTGTGGTGATGGCCATGCCCGCCAGAACCTGGTTGTTGACGGCCAGTTCGCCCGCATCGGCGAAGTCGCCGTCGATGTTGTAGTCGATCCAGCAGCTCACGCTGCCGCCAGTCGGGCCGGTGCTCAGGCCGATCTGTGCGGTTTCGCCGGCCGTCAGGCTGGGGAAGCTGACGCCGTCTTCATCATCGCCATTGCTGTCGTCGCCATTGGCACCGGCGGTGGGTTGACCATCGGTTTCAGCATCAATGCTGGGACCCAGTTGCGGGTTGTTGCTGGCGAGGATGATGTGGGCGGCATTGCCAGTGGCAATGACGGTGCCGTAGCTGGCCGGGGCGTCACCAAAGTCGCGGCGTTGGCGGAGGCTGACCAGGTAGTCCTCGACTTCGCCGTTGGCGGCTTCACCATCGAAGCTGGCGACGGCGCTGCTGCTGATGCGGCAGCGGGCGTAGCTGTTGCCTTCGACGGCGGTGGCGGGGACGGTGATGACCGGATTCAAGGTCGCTGAGCCGGCGATGTTCAGGCCGTTGACCGCCAGTTCGCCCGCATCGGCGAAGTCGCCGTCAATGTTGTAATCGATCCAGCAGCTCACGACACCACCCGTGGCGCCGCTGCTGATGGCCACACTGGCCGTCAGACCGGGGTTGAGCGTCGGGATGATCACGCCGTCTTCGTCATCGCCATTGCTGTCGTCGCCAATGGCACCGCCCGTGGGCTGACCATCGGCTTCGGCATCAATCGTGGCACCCAGTTGCGGGTTGTTGCTGGGCAAAATGATGTGGCGTGCGCCGTTGTTGGCCAGCAAGGTGGCATAGCTGGCTGGCGCATCGCCGAAGTCGTGTTGCTGCGCGCCGATGGCGATCAGGTAGTCCTCGACTTCGCCGTCCGGCGCTTCGCCGCTTGGGCTGGCGACGACGCCGCTGCTGATGCGGCAGCGTGCGTAGGTGTTGCCTGAGGTGGCCCCCACCGGCACGTTGATGCTCAGGTTGGCGCTGCCCGCCGTCAGTGGCTGGCCGCTGATCGCGTTTTCACCGGCATCGGCAAAATCGCCATCGGCGTTGTAGTCGATCCAGCAACTCAGGCTGCCGCCGGTCGGTGTGCTGACCGCGATCTGCGCGCTCTGACCGGCGGTCAGGGCCGGGAAGGTGACGCCATCTTCGTCGTCGCCATTGCCGTCATCGCCATTGGCACCGGCGTTGGGCTGACCGTCCAACTCGGCGTCAATCGTCGCCCCCAGTTGTGGATTGCCGCTGGGCAGGATGATGTGGCGCGCGCCGTCGTTGGCCAGCACGGTGGCGTAGCTGACCGGCGCGTCGCCGAAGTCGCGACGATCACCGACCGTGATCACATAGTCTTCGACCTCACCGTTGCTGCCGAAGCCACTGCCGCCCACGCACGCTGCCGTCGTGTAACGGAATCGACCGTAACGCGTGCCGACGGCACTCAGTGGCGTGGCGCCGAAATTCAGCGTCGCGGTCACGTTATTGCTGCCGCCAGGCACGGTCGTGGTGGCCGACTCGTTGGCGTCCGCAAAATCGCCGTCGCCATTCCAGTCGATGTAGCCGCAAAGATTTCCCGTACTGCCCAGCAGATTGGTGGCTTGGAAGCGCAGTACCGCATTGCTGCCCGCGATCTGGTTCAGGTCGGCGGGATTGAGGCCGTCTTCGTCATCGCTGCCGGCCAGATCGTCGCCGTTGGCAGCAGCGGACGGCACTGCATCCGCATCCACGTCCACGCTAGCACCAAGGAAAAGAGTAGTTCGCGTGTTGGTGATTTCGTGCCAAGCGCCGTTGTCCGCGTACAGCGTGTTGTAGTTGCCCGCGCCTACACCCGCGCCGGTATCCGGCAAATCGCCAAAGTCGGCGCGTCTGATGAGTGCTTGATAGTCCTCAACCTCGCCATCGTTCGCGACCCCGACGGGGGAACAAGGCGTTGCGTCGGTGGACAGACGGAAGCGAGCAAACACAAAGCCACCCGCGGTGATCGGCGGTGTAAAGCTGAGATTGATCGCACCGTTGGTGCCGGAAGGCACAGCGGCTGATACCGACTCACCGGCATCAGCGAAATCACCATCAGCGTTGGCATCCAGGAAGCCACACAACTGCGCACTGGTTGGCGTCGTATTGAGCACAGTGACTGGAACCGTATTGGCTATGCCCGCAACCAGATTCCCGATCACAAACACGCTAACGGCTTCTTCGTCATCCGGCACCACATCGAGGTCGTCACCGAGCGCAGAAGCCTGCGGTTGACCATCCAACTCGGCATCAATCACTGCGCCAAGCTGCAGGCCACTAACGATCGTATGGCGCGGACCATTGCTGGCGGTAAGCGTGCCGTAGACATCCGGCAAATCGCCGAAGTCCAGATTCGAGAAACCGAAATCGATGTTGTGATCATTCTGGCCCGGCAGACCCACGGCATACGCCGCCGCGATCACCGTCCCCACACTCGGCACCGCCTGGCTCACGCCATCCGAATCACGCCCATCGCCGCCCGTACTGGCATCGGCATTGGCCGTCACCGCGCGATTACCGACCAAAGCCCCCGGACCCGAGAAATTGCTCGCATCCACCACCACAAACACATTCTGCGCAAACGGATCGGGCGCGACCACCTCGCTATCGTTGGCAGACGGATCGGTCGCACCACGGCTGAAATTGATGGTCCAATTACCAAACGCATCCGTCGTGGTCCGCCCCAACTGCACACCCGCAGCGCTGTAGACCGTCAAGGTCACCCCCGCGACCGCCGTATCACCGGTGTCCTGGAAGCTGTTGCCGTTGCGATCAATGAACACCCGGTTGCCGATCTGCAGCGGCGCCGGGTCGCAGATGATTTCAACGTCGCCCACACTGGAAGCCTTGCCGAAGGTGCCGACCTCATTCACACCAAAGGTCATGAAGTGGCGCACGCGACTGCCGTCGCTGCCTGACATCCAGACCAAACCGCCCGACAGCCACGACTCGGTGTAATGGGCCACCGTTCCCGCGGGGTTGCGAACCGCACCAAATGCCGGTGCGGGGTCCATCACGTTGAACAGGAACTCGTTGGTGCCGGGGATGTGCGCCACGTGTCCGAGTGTGATTTCGCTGTGCAGCGGCTGGCCCGGAAAATTCGGTGCCAGTGGGTAAGACTCCGAGTTGAAAAACTCGTCGCCGGTTGGGCCGGGTGTGAAGGTCCACGCATTGGCTCCCGCGGGCGCAAGCACCAGCGCGTCACCGGCTGCAACGCCTTCGAAGTTGCCCCAGGTCGATGCGCCTTGGTCGTTGCCGAACTGATCACCACCACGATCACTGATGCCGATGACCATGCGTCCGTCCTCGGCGATTTCCATATCGCTGAGCCAAGGCTGCGGGTAGTAGGCCTGGTCGTAGACCACCGGTTCGCCCACCGGATGCGGTGGATCGCCGGCGGGTTGTACGGGTGTCCAGGGCAGCCATTCTGCTGGGGTTTCCACGCCAACAACCGCACCGTCGTAACCACGCGTGGTCCATTCGCGGGGGTAGTCGAGCGGGATGCTGGCGACCGGCACATAGCCCGCGCCGAGATCAGCAAACACCAATCCTTCCAGATCGGTGGTGAGCTGCGAAGATTCGGCGGTGCAGGTCACCCCGATGTACAGCTCGCCATCGTGCTCCTTGGCGAAGCCAACCACATAGTCGTTGTCGTCGCCACTCGGATCGCCTGCGCCATCATCAGTAAGGCCACAGGCGCTTCGTGCCTGGGTGCCGATGTCGATGGTGCTGTGCGCACCTGCGCTGATGCTGTTGCCAGCGACATTGACATCAACCACGTAGATGAGTCGGTCAAACAGGTTGGCGGCGTAGAGCTTGGTCTGGTCCTCGGAAAGTTCAAGGTTGCCCCAGCCCGACTTGCCGACGTAGTCCCAGAAACCCACATCGTTGAGCAGTGCGGTGTAGTCGTGACCATCGCTACCGGCGTCCGCGCTGAAGAACAGACTCGGCGCGGCGGCGCCTTCCAAGGGGACCAGCCAGATGCCATCCGGGCCACTGTCGTCTGGTGTACCCGGTCCACCCAGACGATAGCCCGAGTGGCGACGTGCGTAGTTGCCCGCCAGAACCGAATTCGTGCGTCGATGGTGCGCATAGCTGCGGGTTGGACCGGTTTCATCGAACGTGGCGTTGTGGATGACCGTGTAGTCCTGGTAGGACACGCCGTCGTTATTCGCAAGGTTGGTACTGCCCACGCCATAGTCGAAGGTGCGAATGGTGGGCAGGGGGTTGCCGGAAGGTTGTCCGCCAATGAATACGCTGGTGACGATCTGCGGCGACGGGCCGCAAAACTGGTTGGGATTGTTCAGCGCCAGATTGGCGACATCACCCGCGTTGACGAAGGCGACGGCGGTTCCTGCAGCTGTCGCACCGCTGCGCACGCCGGGTTCCAGACCATTGGGGATCGCGCTGAATTCGAGTCGCCAGTCCGTTCCGCTGCAGGCAGAGCTGTCAACGGAATAGGCGCCAGAGGAATTGCTGTTTGCTACGGCAGAGCAACTGCCACCTGCATCAAACAACTGAACCGCGACGGCGCCAACGCCTGGCTCGGCGGGATCCTGGACACCATCCGCATCGAAGTCACGAAACACCGTGCCGGTGACCGCAGGGCTGCCACTTGGTGCGGCCCACACCAACGCGGACGCGCAGGCGAATGCCAAGGCTGTCCATCGCAAACTCAGTCTCATACGTTTTCCCCGGGGCAAGTTGAAACAGGATGGCGCGGCTGGACACACGATGCGCAACGTTGCTGTGATCCAGTTCGCAGCATTTTGAGAGACGATCCGCGCCGCGCGCAAATCTTTGTGTGTGTCATTTCGTGACCACCGGTGTCGGCTGGTCGAATTGCGGCGTTGTTGGTGTTGCTATCGTCGAAAAGTGACGCGGCCTGTCATGTTGCTCCGGCATGTGCGCACCTGTCGCTGTCGGCTAGAGTGTTGCACTCGGTGAACGAACGGTTTCACCCAGTGATTGGACGCGTATGGGAGATTCGGGATGGCGAAGCTTGTCTGGCTACTGCTGATCATTGTGGTCGTGTTGGGTTGGCGTCGTTGCGACGCCAACAAGACGATCACTGAAGCGGGCGCTTGGGTGACCGAGATGCCTCGACAAGCGCCTGCCGCCAATGCACGTGAATGGACAACCGGCGATTTCGTGATTCGACCCTTGGCCGATTTCAGTCTGCAGGCTAGGGTGCTTTCGCGCGAGGACTATCGCTTGGATACCGAGTCCGAACTGGCACCCACGGACTTGGCTCTGGGGTGGCTGGCGATGTCCGACAGTGCGGTGCTGGAGAAATTGAAGATCACCCAGTCCGGTCGCTGGTATCACTATCGCTGGGGCCGCGAGGGGCCGCCCATTCCGACCAGGGAGATCGTGCGGTCCAGTGCCAATATGCACCTGATAGCGGCCAACGATGAGGTGGCTGAGGCGTTGCAAGCGGTCGAAGAAGACCAATTGATCGCCTTGCGTGGTCAGTTGGTGGAAGTGGAACGCCCGCGTGACGGCTGGCGTTGGCGCAGTTCCACTTCGCGAGAAGATTCCGGCGCGGGTTCTTGCGAGGTGATCTGGGTGGAATCCTTGTCGATTTTGCGTTGAGGTGTCCTGACACCGCCCGCAACGCGCGAGCGGTGTCACCGAGCTGGCTCAGAACGCCGCTTCGTCCATCGCCATCAACACATCAGCACCAGACCGCGCCGCGCGAATCTGCCAGGCGGTTTCCGGCAGCAAACGGGCGAAGTAGAAACGTGCCGTCTGCAGTTTGGTGGCGTAGAAGCTGTCGCCGCTGCCTTGCTTGTCGAGCGCCACGCGAGCCATGCGGGCCCAGAAGTAACTGTAGACCAGATGTCCGACCACGCGCAGATAGGGCACGGCAGCGGCGCCGACTTCGTCCGGGTTCTGCATGGCCTTGCCGGCCAGTTCCATGGTCAGCTTGCCGAGTTTCTCGCCCAGATCCGCCAAGGGCGCGATGAATTCCTGCATGGCCGGATCGCTGCCATTGGCCATTGCGAAGTCGCGCACGATGGCACCGAACTTCTGCAGTTTGGCGCCGTTGTCGGCCAGCACCTTGCGGGCCAGCAGATCCAGCGCCTGAATGCCATTGGTGCCTTCGTAGATCATGTTGATGCGGGCATCGCGGACGTACTGGCTCATGCCCCATTCCTCGATAAAGCCGTGACCGCCGAAGACCTGCTGCATCATCACATTGGTCTCGAACGCGTTGTCGGTGATGAAGGCCTTGACAATCGGCGTCAGCAAGGCAACCAGTTCCGCGGATTCCGCGCGCACCGAGGCGTCGGGATGGTTGAGTTCGCGATCGATCTGCTGCGCCACCCAACTGGTCAGTGCACGACCACCTTCGACATAGGCCTTGGCCGTCAGCAGCATGCGTCGAACATCGGGATGCACGATGATCGGATCGGCCACTTTGTCCGGGCGCTTCGGGCCCGTGGCGGATCGACTTTGCAGACGATCACGCGCGTACGCGACGGCGTTCTGGTAGGCGGCTTCGGCCAGTCCGAGTGACTGCATGCCGACGCCCAAGCGGGCCTCGTTCATCATCACGAACATCGCGTTCAAGCCGCGATTGGGCTCGCCAATCAGCCAGCCCTTTGCATTGTCGAGGTTCATCACGCACGTGCTGTTGCCGTGGATGCCCATCTTGTGTTCGATCGATCCCGCCTTGATGCCGTTGCGGGCACCGACCCCACCGTTCTCGTCGGGGACGAACTTCGGCACGATGAACAGCGAGATGCCTTTGGTGCCACCGGGCGCATCGGGCAAGCGCGCCAGCACCAGGTGAATGATGTTTTCCGCCATGTCGTGCTCACCGGCGGAAATGAAGATCTTGGTGCCGGTCAGGTTGTAGCTGCCATCGGCGTTCGGTTCGGCCTTGGTGCGCAGAATGCCGAGGTCGGTGCCACAGTGCGGTTCGGTCAGGCACATGGTGCCGGTCCATTCACCACTGACGATCTTCGGCAGATACAGCGCCTTCTGCGCATCGCTGCCGTGCTCGCGGATGCACGCATACGCACCGTGCGAAAGCCCGGCATACATCAGCCAGGATTGCCCGGCCGAATTGAGCATTTCGTATATCGAGTTGTTGAGGATGATCGGCAAACCCTGGCCGCCGTATTCCGGATCGGACGACAACGACGGCCAGCCGCCTTCGACATACTGTCGATAGGCTTCCTTGAATCCCGTGGGTGTGGTGACCACGCCGTCGCCTTCGTAGCGGCAGCCTTCCTTGTCGCCCACCACGTTCAGTGGATGCACCACCTGACTGGCGAAACGCGCCCCTTCTTCCAGCACGGCGTTGATCGTTTCCGCATCCACTTCCGCGAACGGCGGCAAAGACTTCAGTTCGTTTTCACTGTCCAGCAGTTCAAAAAGAACGAAACGCTGGTCGCGCAGGGGAGCGTTGTAGATCGGCATGCCATGTCTCCGTGGAGGTCATCCATACCGTTCGGTATGGTCGGCGCGGAGTATGCCCAGCCAGGTTGGAGTTGTCCGTCAAATTGATCACAGAGCGAAGCCATTGTTCGCTCTGCGAAATTGACCTGACTCAGGCGGGGCGGATGCCGCGAACGCCATCTTCCATGTGGAATCGGGCCTGCGTGCTGATCGGCGATTCGGGCTGTTTGACGCTTTCCACGACCCGAAGCGCGACCTGGGCGTCCTTGCGGCTTAGTTCGAACAGGGCGTAGCCACGCTGGTCACTGCGAACGTGCTGCAGATGCGGATTGACCGGACGCAGCTCGTCGTAATGTGCCTGCGGCCAGCCTTGCGATGCGATGGAGGTGCCGCAGACTTCGGCTGCGACCGCCTTGCTGTCTGCACGGGCATCGCGTTTCACATCGCAGACCACCGAGGCGTGCACATCGCCTCCGATCACCAACGGATTGCGCAGCGCGGGTTGCGCCAGTTGTTCAAGCAGA